>NZ_PNEC01000069.1 GCF_005886345.1 Pseudoalteromonas phenolica | reverse complement strand
GGGGAGTCCATCTCATTCGTTGGGCCTATAATGAGTAAAAGTCTGGAAGCGAGAAGACAGCAAGAAAAGGTGAGACAAAACCTCTAGCAGCTAAGTACTATGGATTCTCATTTGGAGGCTTTAAGATATGACTTGGTCACAAAGAATGAATTTGGCTATTGAATACATTGAGAGTAATTTAGATAGCGTGCTTAGCATTGAGGATGTCGCAAAAGAAGCGTATTGTTCTAAGTATCACTTCCATCGAATGTTTTTTGCTAGCTTCAAAGTTACGTGTGCTGAGTATATTAGAAGGCGTAAACTTACTATGGCAGCGGTTGATTTGCTGAATACTGACAAAAGTATCTTCGATATTGCTTTAAAATATGGATACGAATCGCCAAATGCTTTTACTCGAGCTTTTCGGAACATACATGGAGTTAACCCAAGTCAAGCTCGTTCAGGCCAAACAGCGCTTTCTTCATATAATCGAGTCTTCTTCCCTGTAGAAAATAAAGGCGGAGAAAATATGAACTACAAAATAGTTGAGATCCCAGAATTCAATATTATTGGTAAAAGTAAAAGTTTTGAATTTGAAAAATTTGTTAAGGATGGCCCCAAGTTCTGGAAAGAATATGTAGCCTCAGAAGACTATCAAAAGCTGTATCGTCTAAATGACGGTAAGCCAAGTCAAATAACGAATTCACCATTACTCTCTGCATATTTTCCAAAAGAAAATGGAAAACGAGATGAATTCATAGATGTTCTAGGTATAGAAGCTACAAGCGAATTGGAATCAAGTGAGTTTGAAGTTCACACAGTACCTTCAGCTACCTATGCGGAGTTTAATTGCACTTATAAGAACTCGATGAAAACAAATCGATATATTTATGGAGAGTGGTTTTCTTCAACAGGATATGAGAGGGGCCGGAATAAGCCAGACATTGTTTCTTATTTTCCAATACCGTTTAGACCAATGAATGATATGTGTGTTCGTTGGTGGATACCTGTAATAGGTAAGCAATGATAATTGGCCTAACAAGGCACTTCTGTCGGACAAAGTTTCCGCTGCGCTCTAATTTTGCCGCAGAGCGCAGCGTTATCCGCTTAGAAAAAGTTAGCTAGAGAAACTTATGACAATAAAGTTCAGTGATGTATTAGATCTATTTGAAATGGTGAATTTTGGTTCACCTTATGATCATCAAGGGTATATCTGTAAATCGACTGGAAAAACTTACTTTTATTCGGAGTTTGGGGACAACGAAGAAGAACTTCCTGATGATATTGATGAAGAAAAGTATTTGATGATCCCTCACAAAAGCGAGTTAAATCTAGGGAGGGATCTTGTTTTCAGTTTTACCATGGAACATTTGCCATCAGAATATGAAAAGATTCGTTCGATTTTTCGCTCTAAAGGGGCTTACGCTAGATTCAAGTCATTGTTAGAGGCTTCAGGCAAAATTGAGCAGTGGTATAAATTTGAAACAGAGCACACTGAAAAAGCGTTACGCGATTGGTGTTCAGTGCAAGATATTGAAATAAGCGGCTAACAAGAGATTATGGTACCGAACGGCCGAGTTTGGCACAAAGCGGAAGTAACCCTCTGAATTTCATTATGTATCTGACAGTAATGAGCAAATAGCGGTCATTGAACCCACCCCCATCAGTATGCAAAATGCAAGACCTGACCCCATTTGCTTAATAACTTAGTTTTAGTCGGGCACTCAAATGCTGGTGATATTTCTTCATGGCTAGCTAATGAAAATAAGTCGTTTATTAGTTCATTAATTACTTTAGATCACAGGCGCGTGCCTTTACCAAGGGATACAGATATAAAAGTATTGTCTATCCGGGCTAGCGACTTTCCAGCAGATAAAGGTATTCTTCCTTCTGCATCAGAGCAAAGTAACATATGCGTGGTTAAAATCCCTGATTCTCGTCATAATGATATGTCAGACTATGGTCCTGAGTGGTTGAAAAATGAAATTAACTTATTGGTTCGTAATCACTTGCTAGAGCAATCATGTTCGGTGCACAAGAGAGCCTAACAATCTGTTAAGTCGGGACAAAATTCAGTTGGCTTGTGTTGCTTTGTCGCTTAATTTAGCCAACATGTTTTTATTGGTTACTACGGTGTTACCACTGTTTATAAAATTACAAAGGGGCTATCTCGTGTCGTTATAGCCCCAAAAAGTAGTTTATTCGAACAGGGTTTCGTCAATTACAAAGATGTTACTACTGTCGTTTAAATCGAGCACGCCATAACACTGACCTTCACTGCTCATCAGCGCCATTCGATCGCCAACAGCCCAACCGCTATGCGCGTAACTATCTCCTAGTTCTAAAGTGCCGTAATTACCATAGTATAAAGTACCATCGTTATTGTTGACCCAAGCCAATGTAACAGGAGTACTTGATTGGTTATGTACAGCAAACTCTGGTGCATAGCCGTCTCCTCGGGTATATGACGTGAGTAATTCGCAGCTTCCTATTTCAGCAGTGGCAACAGGAATAGGTGCTTCGTCAACGGCATCTTTGGCAAACTCAGCGTCAGCAACAAAACTATTTTGCGAGTCATTGACAATGGCTACACCAAGACAATTTCCACCTAGATCACCAATCATCATTCGGTCACCAATGACCCAGTAGTCTGAGTTAAAGGTTTGACCTGCTGCGAGTGTTTGGAATGAAGCACTTGGTTTAGTACCAGCACTGTAATTGATCCAATAAAGTTGTAGGTCTTTTTCTGAGGTATTGCTTACGGTAAACCCTTCAACTTGCTGGCGGCTTCGGCCATAGGATTCGATAAGACTACATGTACCTAATGAACCTTTTTCTGGCCAATGTGGCAGGTATGGTTCAACAGGTGTTATCGTTGTCATGGGTTCTGGCAAGGTGACAGAGCAATCTGTGCCTGTGCAGGCGCTTAAGTATACATCTAAAATATCGGCACCAGAGAAATCAGATCCCACAGTTACATAGTAAGTACCAGGCTCTGGATTTTCTATAACACAGTTTTCTTCGTTACTCGACTCAGTGGTTGAGCTACATAGTACGGGCTGATCAATTGCAGGGTGTGCCGGTAGGTCTTTACTGACCCATAAATCAACGTTGGTTGAACCACCCGAAGTATTGATTGTCATGGCAGGAGTTGCTGCTGAAAGTGTAAAGCGATATACCCAACCGCCTCGACCGTTAATTTGTACAGGCTCTTCTAAAGTGAGTGGTAGCGCACTAGCTTGGAAGTTACTGACTAGCGTGGTGGACTGCCAAGTTTGAAACGCCTCTTGATATGATGTTGAAAATTCAGCAAGTTGTGTGCTTACTGTTTGCCATTCACCTGCGCGCATGTTGGCAATCAACCCTTTCACAAAGTCAGGGTGCTCTTCGATCATATAGCTAACAGCCAAAGTGCCCCAGTCGTAAAACGACCCATAACTGATGGTTGGAGTGGTGATATCGCTCAGAGAGTATTTAGTATCTTGATTGGCATCAAGCAGCATTTGATACGGACGTTGATAATATGTACCAATATACTCGGCAAGTCCCTCGGTCCACCATCCCATGGTGCTGTTATAACCGCCTTCTTTGTTATACCTGCCATCTAGCGCATGCACATATTCGTGAGCAAGTGATCGGATCACAGAGCGGCCGCCACTCCATTCTAAAGCGTTAAACGTTAAGATGGTTGAATCGTGATACCACTCAGTCGGTGCGGTTTCAAAGTAAATACCACTGCTATTATCTGAGTCCCATAAATGTTCTACCCAGCTCATATGATTAGATAAACTGGCAAAAATATTGATGTTAGTGATGTCGTTTAAGTCATCTGGAACTGGCACGCCTTTGTCAGCTGAGAGATTTTCGTTAAGCACTGTCTCAAAGCGTGCTTTGGTCTCGATTAATGTGTTGCAAATATCAGTTTTTGCTTCCTCACTCATCACTTCTTGAATGCGTACCTGCACCATGTCGGCACATAATTCACTGCTGGCAAATAACGATGTGCTAGCCAATAGTGTGGCATCAGTGACATCTGCTCCTTCATAGGCATCAATGAGAATGTTATATCGACCTGCCAGAGGGTTATCAATGATGCAGGTTTCATGGCTATTTGGGCTATTAAATGACACACAGTCAAATACTGGAGCTTCACCTGCTTCAGGGAAGCCTTCGTACTTTACATAAACGTCTGGATCGCCCAAGTCTAACCCAGCTTTACCACTGCTTAAGCTGATCAGTAATGTTGGTGCAGCTTCTTCGAGGTCGATGTAAAAGCCGATAGGCTGAGAGGTTGAGATCCCTTCATTTAAAGTATCTAGGGTTAAGCTTGGCTGTTCTGCATATGGAAAGCTAATTTCATCGTCAGAGCCCGAATCGTCAGAG
>NZ_PNEC01000068.1 GCF_005886345.1 Pseudoalteromonas phenolica | reverse complement strand
TTTGCAATTTTGGGTTTGGTGAGTGTTTTTTTAATTTTTAGTTTGGCTTATTGGTGCAGGCGCAAGCGCTTCAAAAGCGGCGTGTCAACGCATAACAAGCAATTCAACAGGGATAAAAAACTTGCGGGCTTTTCGCTTCGCTCAATTTTAGCCCACAATTTTTTACCCGTTAATCGGGCGTTAGGCTTTCGCAATGCTCCGAGTAATATTATTCACTGGCATTTTATTGATTACAGCATCAACACACGCAGAGAAAAGAATGGAAGTATTAAGAGACATTATAAATAGTGACCAGTGGGCGGTAGCAGAGGGAACGCACAATGATCTTCCTCTAATGATTCGTTTTCGTAATAAATTAAGTAAAGATTCAAGTATTTCAAATCACCCTCAGCTTATTCGTATATATTGGGATTACTCACCACACGAATCGGGGATGCCTTCCACCGATGATAGCCAAAGTATGGAAGTTTTTGAAAATCGCTTAGTAGATGCATTAGAAACTGACTTGTCAGGTGTATTGGCGGCAGCAATAACTACTAATGGCTATCGTGAATGGGTTTGGTATTGCGTATCAACAGAAGTATTTGCAGAGAGCCTGCACAATATGCCTCAAGAGACCGAACCATATCCGATTGAAATTGAGGCTGAAAGCGACCCTGAATGGGATTACTTCTTTAGCCAGGTACGTCCAGAGTGATAAGCCTAACAAACGCTTCAACCAAAGGACGCAAAACAGCAGGCTTGCGCTCCTCCGTCGCTAATTTTAGCCTGCTATTTTGCGCCGGTTAAGCGAGGCGTTATACGCACTGGGAAGTTGAGTGACAAAGAACGACTACGAAATTATTGAGCAACTAGAAGTTGACGGTATCGGCATTGCTAGAGCTGGTTTAAAGGTAAGTCACGTTCGCTTTGGATGTGGCGAGATTGAAGAGATTTATAGTTATAAATCGGGTGAATATACAATCAGGGTCAATTTTGAATCACATGGTTCAAAAGCACTGGTGCCAGAATACGCAAACTTAAAACTATTTACTCAGCCTCAAGAACAATCAATTCTAGGCAAGCTAAAAAAGCTCTTTCGCTAATGTGCGTATAACAAGTTAATTAAACCGTGGACGAAAAACAGTAGGCTTGCGCTCCTCCGTCGCTTATTTTAGCCTACTATTTTTCGCCGTTTATTAAGGCGTTATATTTCCCATTGAACTCCGGAGAAGAATTTGAAGTTCCCTAAAGACCCAAAAGCAAGAGCAAGCTTTTCACAAGGAATTATCTATGCAGTTTCAGTCGATGACTTCATATTCTATTGCCAAGTTGCGGTGAATCAATCATTAGGTTTCTTTAAAGTTAGGTCTAATGAGCTTCTTGATATTAATGACGTACTTAGTTACCCGATTATGTCTAGGTTTGGAATCAGTCGCCATTCACTAGGGCGCGCTCTAAAAGAAGGGCACTGGAAAAAGCTTGGGAAAGGTAAATTGAATGAGGATCTAAGCCAGTCAGTTCCAAGTGTTCAATGGCCAGTTGGCGAGTTGAAAGTTTCAGTTTGGTTAGATGGTGTCGTGATTAAAGAAACTTCTGCTTTTGATCCGCAGATCCAATCTTACGAAATTATCATGGCGTATGATGCAATATCACATGTACCGGAGCGACTTTCTGTTGATTATGCTGATGACCCTGAGCAATTTGAATCAGGTGGTACAGTTTGGAGGCAACGTAAATTAAAGGAATACCTCGCTACTAAGTTTCCAACAGCACCTTATCATAAACTTCCCGACGAGTGGGTTCATACACAGCGGGAAATATAACAAGGCCGTTAAACAAAGGACACAAAACAGCAGGCTGTGCTCCTTCGTCGCAAATTTTAGCCTGCTATTTTGTGCCGTTTACGGCGAGCGTTGTGCGTCATTTCAAGTCAGTGACTTAAAAGCTGTGTTTACATCAAATCTTTTCTTCAAATCAGCTTTTAGGTACAGTGGCGTAATCAAATTTTAAGTTGGTCTTGGCTTTTCGTTTTTCAATTTAAGCTGTGACCAGAAAGGTCATTCACCAGTAATGCTCTTCTTTACAATTTTGAGTTCGGTGGGTGTTTTTTAAATTAAAAGTTTAGCTCGTTGGTGCAGGCGCAAGCGCTTTAAAAGCAAATTGTAAACGCACAACAAGGCGCTAAACTAGGACAAAATTAAATAATCTCGTCGCTTCGCTCGATTATAGCTTATTCAATTTTGCCTGTTAGCTAAGCGTTAGCATTCAGGGAAGTTTGTGAGAATAATTCTAGTTTTGGTGTCACTAACTCTTATTGGTTGCTCCCCTGTTTGGGAAGACCCGCCGTATGAAGTCTATTACATTGATGGTGCAAAAACGTTAGGCTATAGCATTGGTGAAGGCTCATATATTGGGCGTATTGATGAGCCTGTAAATATTAATGCTAATAAAAAGTACATATCAGTTTATGCTTGCCCATATAAAACGTGTTCTTTTTATTACATCGATAAAACCAAAGACCATAAGTTTGCTGAGCACGACGAATTTGTGTTTGGACCATATACAAACGAGCAGTTTACAACGTTAGTTAAAAAGTTTGGCTTACCAAGTGTTGGCTCGGAGTAAGCTGAATGCTAACAAACGCTTTAACCAAGGGACGCAAAACAGCAGGCTTGCGCTCCTTCGTCGCTAATTTTAGCCTGCTATTTTGCGCCGGTTAAGCGAGGCGTTATGTGTTTCAGTAGTAAGGAGTTAATCTTGAAGCATTTAAGTATATTGTTGATTTCATTGTTAGCCACAGGATGCGTTGTACATATTCCTGTAAAAAAGATGCCTTCTGACAAAGAGATTATTCAATCATCAAAATCACAACTAAACTGCACAGAAAGTGAAATTAGAATAGTGCATAAAGGAAACAACCCCCTAATAGATTCGCGTAACTGGACTTTACAGTGTCCAAATACAAAATATGAGTGTGAACTAAAAGGCAATGGAAAAGCTTCTTGCGAAGAAGCATAAAACACATAACAAGTGCCTAAACCAAGGGACGCAAAACAGCAGGCTTGCGCTCCTTCGTCGCTAATTTTAGCCTGCTATTTTGCG
>NZ_PNEC01000067.1 GCF_005886345.1 Pseudoalteromonas phenolica | reverse complement strand
GGTCACAGCTTAAATTGAAAAACAAAAAGCCAAGACCAACTTAAATTTTGATTACGTCACCGTACCTAAAAACTGACCTTTAAGGAAAGACTTTAAGTAAAAACCGTTTTAAAGACAGCGATTTAAAGTGACGCATAACGCCCGCTTAAACGGTGAAAAATTATGGCGCTTATTTTTGCGTGTTTTTGCAAAAAATGCGACATAATTTTGAATCCGATTTGAAGTGTTTGTTAGCTACATTACAATATTCGTTATATTTATATACCCTGGGTTTTGATTAATATCACCACAATTTCCTATAAATTTTACTGCTGTTTTAGTCGATTTTGAGGTTAAAGCAACCGATAAGATAGCTTTAGCTCCTGCATCTGATTCTTTAATATATGCGTACGGAGTTGATGGGCACCCTTGAGCTAACCAATCTTTTCCAGCAGGTGAGAAATAATAGTAAGCGTCTCCTTGATAAAGCTGGACTCTGATTTCTTCGACTACAAATGGTTGTGTGGTTACTTTATCTCCTACAGCGCCTAATGCCATATTTGAGACTGCTATAAATAAAAAAATTAAAACAGTTTTCACTATACTCTCCAAGTATGATTAATTTTGTAGCTAACGCCGTTGTAACCGGCAAAAAATTGTTGGCTAAAATGTGAAGCGAAGCGTAACAGCCAACAGTTTTTTGTCCGCGTTGACGACCTTGTTATGCGTTGACACACCACTTTCAAAGCGCTTGCGCCTGCACCATTAAGCCAAACTTTAAATTAAAAAACACTCACCAAACCCAAAATTGCAAAGAAGCGTTCGACTGGTGAATGATGATTCTGGTCACAGCTTAAATTGAATAACGAAAAACCAAGGCTAACTTAAAACTTAATTACGCCACTGTACCTAAAAGCTGATTTGAAAGAAAGGTTTGAGGCAAAAACCG
>NZ_PNEC01000066.1 GCF_005886345.1 Pseudoalteromonas phenolica | reverse complement strand
TGCGCAGCTCAGGTTACTTAGTGTATGCTCGCGGCATATCTGAAGGCGTATTATAACGGTCACGTAACTTGTCGTGGCGTGAATCATTTGTATTCACTTTTTCACCGTTGATCCACATTGATTCAATACTTGTACTGAATTCAAATGGATCTGCACTCCAAAGTACTAAGTCAGCACGTTGACCTTTCGCTACTTTACCTGCATCAAGACCAAATACATCTGCAATATTGCTTGTTACTGCTTTTAATGCACCGTCATGGCTCATACCATTTGAAACAGCAATACCCGCATCAAAACGTAGCTGATAGACATTATGGCTGGAGTCTGAACCCACAGCTAAAAGAACTTTAACACCCGCTTTTTCTAGCTCACCTGCCGTTTCTAGACTTGCGTGAAGCGAATCAAAGTCACTAGGAAGATTGCTAACTGCACTTAAGATAACAGGCGTTTTGCTTTCAGAGATCTGAACTTTAACTAAAGGCGCATCTTCTGCATTCCAAAGTACTAAATTTAAGCCAAATTGCTTTTTAACCTTTAATAACTCTAAAATATCTGATGCACGAGACACCTTAGTGATCACAGGAAGTTCGCCTTTTAGTACTTTTGCTAGTACCTGTTCTTCTTTACTAGGCTCGTCTTTCTTATCTTCTTTTTTGTCTTTCTTAGCTAGTTTCTTCTGTTGACCTTCAAGTTTGTCAACCAGCTGCTTTAAAGACACTGCTCGAGAACCGCCGCTCTTTGCACCTAAACGCACAATCAAGGCTGTTTCTGTTGCAGTCACACTTTCAAAGTCGCCGCTTAGATCTGTTACAAAGCTTAAACCTGAGAAAATACTCTCACCACCACGTGGCACAACCACATTTTGTGTTAAACCACCTTTACGCGCATATGGAATTAACGAAGAGCGAGGGTTGAATGCTGTGCTTGCATCAAACATTGCACTCGCTTTCTTGTCATAGCCATCGTTTGAGCGCGAAACGGCACCCACTTCAACTAGACCCACTTGATTCATTGAACCAATGAATCCCGGCGTTAAGATTTTGTCTTGCGCATCGATAGTTACGTCTGCTGAAACTGATGATGGGTTAATCGCAATGATTTTACCGTCTTCGATTAGTACTGTGGCGTCTTTAAGTACACCTTTGTCAGTCATAGTATGAACTGTGGCATTGGTAATTGCCGTAACTTGTGCAAATGCTGCAGAGCTCGCAAGTAAAGCACCCGTTACTAAAGATAAATTAAACTTTTTCATGCTTTACTCCTATCGCTGACCTAACATAAAGTCACTGACTGCTTGATACTTTTCGTCGTTGCGGTCATATACTTTTGCACCATCAACGTAAACTTCTTGTGCTTTACTATAAACGCTGAACGGGTTTTTATCCCAAATTACAACATCAGCCTGTTTGCCCGCTTCAAGTGAACCTGTTTTATCTGCAACACCTAGTGATTTAGCTGCATTGTAAGTGATCCACTTAATTGCATGTTCTTCAGTTAGGTTGAAACCATTTTGGTTCGCTGTGTACATGATTTTTGCAGCTTCTTGGTTTAGACGCTGAATTGTCGTGTCTGAATCTGAATGAACAACAGCACATGAGTTCTTAACTGCATCAACGATAGCAACGTTTTCTTGAACCATGTCATACGCTTCCATCTTGAAGCCCCACCAATCTGGCCAAAGCGCTGCACAGTTACCGTTTTCAGCTAATAAGTCTGCAACTTTATAAGCTTCAATACCGTGGTGGAAAGTACCAGCGTGATAACCAAACTCTTTAGATAGGTCGATCATCATCGCCATTTCTTCTGCTTTATAACAGTGGTTATGGATCAGAATTTCACCGTCTAATACACCACGTAACGTATCGTACTTAATATCACGTTCTGGCGCTGTTGGGTTCAAACCTGCTTTATAAGCTGCTTCATATTGTTCCCAAGCGGCTTTATATTCAGTTGCTTCAATCCAAGCTTGACGGTAGCCTGCCATGTTACCCATACGAGTATATGGCGCAACGCCTTTACGGCCATAAACGCGTTTCGGGTTTTCACCACATGCCATTTTTAGACCGTATGGTGCATCAGGGAATTTCATTGCCTGCATGGTATGTGCTGGCACATTTTTAAGTGTTACTGCACGACCACCAAATAAGTTAGCTGAACCTGGTAAGATTTGTAGCGTAGTAATACCGCCTTCACGAGCACGGTTGAAACCAGGATCTTGCGGCCATACCGAGTGCTCAACCCACACTTCAGCAGTGTTCGGGCTGATCATTTCATTACCATCTTGGTGTGACTCAACCGATGGGCTTGGGTATGCGCCAAGGTGCGAGTGAACATCTATGATACCAGGTGTTACCCATTTACCAGCTGCATTTACTGTAGTATCAGCCTGAACAGCTAAGTCTTTACCTACTTGTTGAATTTTACCGTCAACAATATATACATCAGCACTTTCTAAACGCTCACCCGTGCCTGTCAGTACAGTGGCATCAGTAATTAACACTGATTTATTAGATACTGGCTTATAAGTACTCGGATATGGATTTTTTTCGATTGATACAAACTCTTTTTGCGGGCCTTTATCTTGACATCCAGATAAAGCTGCAGCAAGTGCAAGTACAACCGTAGACATTGCAAATTTTTGCATAAAGTTATCTCAGTTTGTTGATTTTAGTTTGTCATTAATAGGTTACGACGTGTGTAAGTGTCACTGCAATGATTTACGATGAAATATTACATTTTTACGGCCCACTCCTAGATTAAATTAAAAAGGTTTAAAAAGTCAGTTGTAAGAATTGCCTAAAAGTATGTCGTAAATGACACATTTTGCCATATCGAGTTGCAAATAAAGACTTTCAGATAATATAAGGTACAAATAATGAAAATGGAGTGTTAACAATAAAATTTATTAAATTATTTTCTTCTCAAATGTTACAAACAAAGAGAAAAGACCATTATAAAACAACAAGTTAATTAGAGTGAAATATAAAACACATTTCATTACATTCTGTCGATTTTGTTTTACAGCATTCTCAATAAGAACAGGCAATACTAAAACTGTATCTCATAAACACATGGAGCAAAATGATGAATACTTTAACTACATTAGGTGCAACTTTAATTTTAGCGACTTCAACATTTGCAGCTAATGCAAACGCTACGGAGTTCACAGCAGCAGACAATACAATTGGTACTCAGCTTTGTATGGCTGTCGCGAAAGACAATAAAACAAGTCTTCGCAACACAATGCAAAAACTACGAGTTAATAAACATGTTATGACAGAAAAATTAATGTGTAATGACTTAACTGTTGAAAAATTTGCTGCAACTTATGCACTAACTAACAGCGCTAAACATTTAAATATTGACCTGAATACTAGCACTACTATTAGAGACCTTTCAGCTCAACGAAATACTGATGTTTTAGTGGTATCAGGTTCAAAGTAATTTAGGCTTAGTTATTATGTTGTATGACAATAATGCGTCAAATCTCAATATTTGACGCATTCTGTATTAGTGCTATTTGATTATGGCTGCGATGAGACCGAATAGACCACCAAAAACTCCGCCCCAAACAACTAACCAACCCAAATGAGTTCTGATCATATTTTGAATAATGTCTTTCACCATCACAGGTGTTAATTCAGCAAGCCTGCCATCCACCGCTTTTTCAATGGTTGAAAATATTTTATCCGAACCGCCATGGCTAAATAATTCGTCTTTTAGTAGCTGCTTAAACTTTTCCTCTTCGGTAATTTCTATAATCGCCCCTTGCATCTTCTCAGTGAATGACTCCCGCATTGGCTCTAAGGCTTCCTTACCACCGAACATACCTAGCATTGGTCCAAATTGAGACCCTTCAATCACAGTGATCAACTTATCGAATGCCGGACTTAAATCTACCTTCTCAATAACAGGTTTGAGATCCACGTCACCTTTGCTGTCTAGTACCGATTCAATTTTTTCTTTATTAAAGAATTGTTCAAGAATAAGTGAGCGTATAGAGGCTTTGAATTCTTTAAATTTAAGCGTGATCACACCGCTACCATATAAAAATGGGACTTTTTCAAACAACATATGGATTGCGATAAGGTTTGTCATTGCACCAGATAATGCAAATATACCAACTGAAAATAAAATCGGCTGAGAGTAAAAATAGCCGGTTAGTACCAGTAAGCATGCGATTATGTTAGTGATGTAGCTTTTATTCATTTATCCTCCCACGTTCAGGTCACGGATTGTAACTATGCTTTTGCGCAAAATACAGATTCAATCACAAATATCCTGGATATTTTTGTTTGCTTTTATTGAGTTATTTGAAATTTAAACCATAGTTTTAATATCTAATGAGAAAAAGCTGAGCTGTCTTATGTGGCAATGTGTTAAACAACAAGTGTCTGAGGCTATTCATACCCCATTTGAATTAACTAATAAGCAACTTCTCAATACTCATTCTTCTTTTAAACATTTTAAGATACATGACAGTAAACATGAGTTTTTAGTCAAAGTAGCACCCATTGAACAATTTGAATTATTCGAAACCGAAGCAAATGCCAGAGACCTCTTAACCAGAGACTCTGATTTTGTAATCGCTGATACAGTTACACTTGGAAAATCTAAAGAGTTTGCCTTTTTAGTTTTAGAATACCTCGAAGATTTAGACAGTATAGATAACTGGTATTTATGTGGTAGAACCTTAGCAAAAATGCATGTTAAGTGTGAACAGCAAATGTTTGGCTCTGATGAAGACAACTTCGTTATAGGTCAACCTCAGCCTAATCAATGGCATAAGAAATGGCATGTTTTTTTTGCCGAAGAACGCCTTGGTTGGCAACTACAATTACTAGACGAACAAAATACCAAGCTTGTTGATATTGATGAATTTATTCAAATCATAAAGCCACATATTCCTCACCATGTTTCACCTTCACTACTCCATGGTCATTTTTGGAAAGGCAACATTAAGTTTTATAAAGGCAAACCTATGCTGCTTGACCCTGCAAGTTACTATGGTGATAAACATGTTGATATAGCGACAGCAGAACTTTTTGCCACTATGCCCGACTCTTTTTATTCTGGCTACCAGTCAGTCTCATCAATTGAATTATCCCCGATGCTTAGAGACATTTACCAGCTGTATCCTTTGCTTTTATTGGCAAATAGATTTGCAGGTGATTATTTAAATCAAGCGAAGGCCAAGATAAAACATATACTTGAGCAGATCTAAATAATTCAAATAAGCGCAACAATGTAATTATTATGACAGCTGCTATATTTATATTACATTATTTGATTTTTATGGAGGCTTCTATGAAGTCTTTGTATCAAAAACGCATAAGCTGTCCGCATTGTGGACATCACATTTTTGTCAGTTTAGATGCCAGTAATGGCGATCAAGATATGTATGAAGACTGTGCGGCTTGCTGTAACCCAATTCATCTTAATATGCACATTGATTACGCACACAATAAGCTAGAACTTCATGTTGACAGTGATGATGAACAGATCTTTTAAGATCTGTTCCTTTAAATCTTAGCGGTTATTATTGAATATGCTTTCGCATATAGTTTTCTACCGTATTCACTATGGTATATGTTTGCTGGTCGACTTCTATATTTAACTTGTCACCTTTATTAGCGATACCAAGATTTGTGATTGATAATGTTTCTGGAATTAAATGCAACCAGAAGCCAGTATCGGTCATCTCACCCACAGTCAAACTCGCACCATTAATACAAACAAACCCTTTATAAACAATATACTTCAACCACTCTTTTGGAAGGCTCAAAAGTATTCTGCAATTATTTTCTTTAATATCAATTTCTTCGATTTCAGCGGTACAGTGGATATGCCCTGATACTATATGCCCACCCAGTTCAGTACCAAATGTTACTGAACGCTCTAAATTAACAAAGCTACCACGCTTTAATTCACCTAAATTAGTCAACTGTAATGTTTCTTCAATCACATCGAACGTGACTTGCCCCACAACATCTTGTGGATTAAGCTCAAAGCTAACAACCGTTAAGCAACATCCATTTATGGCGATACTCGCACCTAAATTTAAGTGCTGTAAATATTCTGAGCCTACAGAAAGCACTAATTTTAAAACGCCACCAGATAAGTTGGTTGAAATCACACTCGCTTTGGTTTGAATGATACCTGTAAACATGTATGCTCCTAATAAATCGAACGCACATCATACATCAAGCCCAGCTACGGGTTAACCAGCCTTTCAGGTTATTTGTCTATATTTATTAGCTTGATACTCAAAAGACGATTAAAATAAGTATTTTAGCAGTAAGTGCCTTATGAAATTTAGTCTTTGGGAAAGTAAACGCCTTCTCCAACTCGCTGTCCCAGTCTTCTTTGCTCAAATCATTCTCGTATTAATGTCAGTGGTTGACACTATGATGGCTGGCCAGGTCAGTGCAAATGATTTAGCCGCACTATCAATCGCTACAGGCGTACTTAACCCTGTTATTTTTTCATTACAAGGTATATTGCTAGCCCTTACTAGTGTCGTCGCACATTGTCATGGTGCGAAAGACAAGACAGGGATCAAACACTATTTTCAACAAAGTTTATTTTTAGTCGTCTTGTTAAGTAGCATCGTATTCATGTTTCCAATGATTACACCGCTTATCTTTGCTGAATTAGGTGCCGAACAAGCAATAATTTCTACATCTCAAGCATACATAGAATATGTAAAATGGGGTGTACTCGGCTTTTTAGTGTTTAATGTTTACCGTAATGTTTCTGAGGGTATAGGTTTAACCAAGGTTACTTTTTATATCAGTATCATTGGCCTTCTAGTTAATATCGTTGCCAATTATATTTTCATCTACGGTAAATTTGGCATGCCCGCACTTGGTGCTGCAGGTTGTGGTGTTGCGACAAGCTTAGTTGCTTGTGCAATGGCATTGAGCCAAATCGTTTACAGTTTCAATAGCAAAAAACTTCAAGGCCGATGGCTGGTAAGCCGCTTTGAAAAACCTAACTTTAAATCCATGTTTTACCTCATTAAGCTAGGTTTCCCCATCTCAATGGCAACATTTTTTGAGGTTACTCTATTTGCGTGTATTCCATTATTTATTGCTGATTTGGGAGCCGTGATGGTGTCTGGGCATCAGATAGCTGCGAGTGTCACCGCAGTACTGTTTATGATGCCACTCAGTCTCTCTATGGCTATTGCGATACGTATTGGTAACCTTTCAGGCCAACAAGCTTATACACAACTTAAAACGGCTATTTTTACGAGTTTTTGCTTGGCGGCAATGATCGCTTTCTTTGTCGCACTCGTTACATTTATATTAAGAGAGCCAGTTACGTACTTGTATACTCAAAATGAGCAAGTTGCTCAGTTGGCAATGGGGATCATCATCTTAGCGTGTTTTTATCAGTTACCTGATGCCCTCCAAGTTGCTGCCAGTGGAGTGCTCAGAGGCCTTAAACATACTCAGCCTATCATGGGTATCACTTTTTTGTCCTATTGGTTAATAGGTTTCACGCTAGGGTATGTACTGGGAAAAACAAATTGGCTGGTAGAACCTATGGGCGCGAAAGGGTTTTGGATTGGCATTATTGTTGGTTTATCTGTTGCTGCCTGTTTACTCTTAGTTAGTGTGAGGACTCGTCTTGCAAAAATGGTTACTGATTAGTTGTTTACTTATTCTATCAGCGTGTACTGAGCACGCTGTTGATATCAATGAAGATTACAAAACTCGTTTAAATACCGTGTTAGGGGCTGCACCTGACAAACCGGTATTAAATAATATCCAAGTGCCGGTCGTATCTCAGCTTGAATCACAGTTTCAAATTTCTATACTCGAACTTGGCTCTCTGGGCCACTGTAAACTTTCTAACTTAGTTGCAAAAAGAAACAACCAGCTAGGTAAAACGCAAGTTGCCAGTGAGCGGCTAAAGTATCAAATTCAGTTTGTTAAATTTGCTAAAGAGTGTTTAAGTGACTCACTTACAAAAGATGAGGCCTTAAAAGACACGCTTAAGAGTGCAGTTTTAGAAAAGCAGCAAAGCCTAATGAACGAATTTAATTATATGCTTTTCAATGAAGCTGAATTAAAAGGTTTATTGCAGCTTACCAGCGACTTTCTTCCAGCAGACAGCAATAAATACAGTAGCGCTAGCGCTTTAGAAGCGTTAGATAACCTTGTGAATATACGCAAACAAATAACTAACCAAAACATCGACTCTATCGATACATCGTCAATCACTGCATCATTAGAAAAACTGCACCAAAATCGATTTATTAGACAGCTTTTATCAAGTGCCCAGTTGCAAATTGCATACAACCAACAATTTACCGTTTGGGTTTCCGGATTTGACTATATGAACTCTGTGTGTAGAGAAGGAAAAAGTAAAAAAGAGGCGCAGATTCTAAACACTATTTTCAACAAATTTTATTTAAATAAAATTCAGGGGTATCAGGCCGACTTAACAGGTCTACTTGAAGTGACGTCTCCTATGTTGTTTGAATTGTGGCAAGCACATTCGAAACTGTCAGATTTAGTCGATGTTGAAAGTAAGAATTCGTTACTTAACCAATTAAAACAAACAAGCAAAGAGCACGTAATATGGTGGCAAAATTTTTATAAAGCGTGTGACATTAGACCGTTATGAACAAAAAAACTGCAATTAAACAAAATTTTAGCTTCAACGCTTGAACATTTTATTTCAGCGCTATATATTAGCCGCCGTTGCTTAGGAACTTCCTAGCATTGTACAACCGTAGCTCAGTTGGTTAGAGCACTACCTTGACATGGTAGGGGTCGGTGGTTCGAATCCACTCGGTTGTACCAACTATTCCAAATAAAATACAACCGTAGCTCAGTTGGTTAGAGCACTACCTTGACATGGTAGGGGTCGGTGGTTCGAATCCACTCGGTTGTACCAACATATCTGCTTCTTTAAATCATACTCAACCAGAAACGTAAACTCCCAAATTATTTTCTTTTGCAAAATACATGGCTTCATCGGCTACATGAATCAATTTTTTTAGTGATAACTGCTCGTGTGATGACATTAGTGCTACACCGATGCTCACACCAAATCCAAGAGAAGTAATTGAGCTAGAAACCGCCTCTAGAATTGCATGATGAATTCTTTTCGCAACCTTCTCACCTTCATTCGCAGCATTATTTTCCATTAAAATAATAAACTCATCGCCTCCAAAGCGAGCTGTGATATCACTTGCACGTGTCTGCTCTTTGATTACGTTCGCCACTTGCACTAGTAGCTCATCCCCGGCTTTATGGCCTAATTCATCATTGACTCGCTTGAATTTATTTAAATCAATAAATAACACGGAGCAACTCATTTCATTTCTGGCACAGAGCGACAGAAAGTTTTCTCCAGCCTCATTTAAATAAGCACGGTTATGGATTCGAGTTAATTCATCGTGCGTTGCGCTGAATATAAGTTGTTCTTCAAGTTTCACCTTTTCCATAGCAACTGATGTGATCAATGCCGCAACTTCGACAATTTCTATTTCAGCTTCAGTTGGGGCTTTTACTTCATGATGATAAATCGCAAACGTACCCATTACATCTTTATATGAATCAGTGAATGGTATAGACCAACAAGCATGTAGATTTGCTTGTTGAGTAAGTGCTAAATAAGGTTGCCAATTAATATGAGAATTAATATTTTCGATAATCACTGGTTTATTCAAAAATGCCGCGGCACCACAACTACCGACATTTTCACCTATTTTCACACCTTCAATGGCATCGTTATAGAAATCCGGTAAATTATTTTTAGCGCCACTATGTAGGGTATTATGTTCTCTATTTAGAGTAAGAATTGACACCTTACAGCCAGGCAGAAACTGCTCAACCGTTTTAATCACTTCATTTAAAAAAGGCGAAATCTCTGAGCTAAGTGCTAAATCACTCAGTAAGCGGTTAAATTGTCTATGGGCTGTTAATAGAAATAGATTTTGGTCCAAACTACTCACCATTATTTAAAGAAATCGATTAAGACAAAAAAGTGTCATTAGCTTAACTATATATTTTGCTTCTAATACTGAGTATACGCTATAAACCAACAACCGTATCATCAATTTAAGTAATTACTTGAGTTGATTTCTCAAATGATTAGCAGTATTTGGCTACTATTTTCGATAGCCTGATAATTTAAGATTTTGCTTTAAATTCAAGCACAGTAGCATTGATGCAATACCTATTTTTTCCTCTTGGACCTTCGCCTTTAAAAACATGGCCCAGATGAATACCGCTTGATTTAGAACGTATTTCAATTCGTTTCATACCAAAGCTATTGTCGTCATGGTAAGTGACACTGTTTTTTACAGGACGAGTAAACGACAACCAGCCTGTACCAGAGTTGAACCGTTTTGATGTTTCAAACAATGGCGCCCCGCTGAGTTTGTCAATAAAAACGCCCTCGCCTGTTTTCTTGAACAGGTCGTATTCTTTACAAAAAGGTCTGTCAGTCCCTTTTTTAAAAGCAACTTCATAGGCTTCTGAGTTACCCAATTTAAATGCACCTAGCGCTTGATAAAAATCTTCACGGGTCATATAACCCTGAAAACCTGCAGCTTCTTTGCCATTTTCAAAAAATAAAATGGTGGGGGTTGCCCAAGTCGCTGAACGAACCACTAAACCGTCAAGTTGATCTGCATAGCGATAAGTTAATGGAATTGTGCCTTGATAGTCGTTTAGTACGGTAGATTTCAGTTTTTCACAATATGGGCAGTAATTGCGAGAATCAATGATCACCACTTGCTTACCCACCAGCAATGAACTGTTATCAACTTTACTTGGTTTTGTTTGCTTGAACGTCACGCCAGTAGAATGATCAGGGCAATACCCGTTCGGATTTTTAGCAATATAATTTTGGTGATATTCTTCAGCACGATAAAACTGCTCAAGTGGTTTCACTTGGGTCTTTACTTCTCCATACCCGGCCTTGCTTAATAAGCTCTGAAACTCTGTTTTGACTTCATTGATCACTGAGAGCTGCTCAGGTGTGTTATACAAAATAATTGAACGGTACTGAGTACCAATGTCATTACCTTGGCGATTTTCTTGTGTTGGGTCGTGCTTTTCAAAAAAATGTTCAAGCAATGCGCGTGTACTGAGCATATTGGCGTTGTAAGTAACTTTCACAACTTCGGCATAATTATTGTCATCAAAACGTCTTTTACGTTTAATGATCTCTTTGTAGGTGGCTTTAAAGCCACGGCCATCTGCATAACCAGATTCAGCGTCTAGCACACCTTCTAACTGTTCATAGCCTTTTTCAGCCCCCCAGAAACATCCCGACCCCAGCACCAATGTTTGAATATGAGAAGTTGCATTGTCTTTATACATTGCATTTGAAAATAGAGGAAAAAATAGCAACGTAGACAAAATCGTAATTATTACTTTCATTTATTTGACCTAAAATGTGCTTGAAACATATTAACTATGACCTTGTGGATGTGAATTTACTTTCATCCACCGTTTAAACTCGTAAATTGAACGACATTGAGTGTCTTTTTTTACGAATTTAATGTAAAAAGCCAACAAATTATTTATCTAGGAATGTACTATGAAATTTGTTTCACAGATCAGTGCAATCGCGTTAGCAGTTTCTGCTTCAAGCGCATTTGCAGCAGACTTCAATTTCAACTCTAAATTAAGCAAGGGTGATGCGCTTGTTGTTTTCCAAGCAGGCGAAGCAGCAACACAATTTGATTTCTTAGATAGAAATACCAAAAAACAAATTAATCGCGCTATCAAAACAGCTGAATTCAAAGGTGCTTACAGTAAAACATTAGAAGTAATCGCACCAATTGACAGCGATTACGGCCGCATCTTAGTGGTTGGTTTAGGTGAAGAAGACAAGCTTGACTCAGCAAAAATGGCTAAGCTTGGTGCTAACTTACACGCTAAACTTGAAGGTAAAAAAGTAAATAAAGCGACAATAGCGTTTGAAGAAGTAAAAGGCGCAGCGAGCAACGCTGACCTTGCAGCACAACTTGCACACGGTGCAAATTTACGCGATTACACGTTTGAACTTTACAAAAAAGAGCCAAACAAATTTAACGTAACTTACAACATCGATGTTGCTGATAAAAAAGCAACAGCGAAAGCGTACCAGCAACTAGCAAACATCGAAAAAGGTGTATTTTTAGCACGTGATCTAACGTCTGAAGTACCAACTGAAATGACGCCTGTTCATTTTGCAAAAGCTGCAAAAGAGCTTGAGCAATACGGTGTTAAAGTAACAGTATTAGAGCCTGCAAAACTTAAAGAGCTTGGCATGGGCGCACTTGAAGGTGTAGGTCGTGGTTCTAAAGATGGTGCACGTTTAGTTGTTGCACATTATGAAGGTAATAACAGCACGCCAATCGCACTTGTTGGTAAAGGTATTACATTCGATTCAGGTGGTTACAGCATCAAAACTGGTTCATCTATCAACCGCATGAAATCTGACATGGCAGGTGCTGCAGCAGTACTTGGTACTGTTAAAGCAATGGCACTAAGCAAAGCAGACTTAAACGTAGTTGCGGTTATGGGTATGGCTGCAAACATGGTTTCTGAAAACTCAATCGCACCGGGTGATGTACTTCGCACAGCGGAAGGTATTAGTGTTGAGGTATTAAACACTGACGCTGAAGGTCGTTTAGTATTAAGTGACGCAATGTGGTATGCACGTGAATACTACAAGCCAGAGATTATGATTGATGTAGCAACACTTACAGGTTCTAAAATCCGTGCAGTAGGTAACCGTTACTCTGCCATCTTCTCAGAGGACCAAACGCTAGTTGACGAAATCACTGTTGCAGGTAAGCAAGTAAACGAGCCGGTATGGCGTTTACCGTTAGGCTACAAAGACATGCTTAAGTCGCCAATTGCTGACATCACTAACATTGGTTCTGGTGGCCCAGGTGCAACAACCGCAGCATCATTCTTGCAACACTTTGCTGGTAACACACGTTGGTTACACATAGATATCGCGGGTAACGCGTTAACTAGCTCAGCAAAAGATGAAATCCCAGCAGGCGGCACAGGTTACGGTGTTCGTATGCTAAGTAACTGGCTTTTAACTAACAAGCAGTAATAACCGCTTCAGTTAAAACAGTTAATTTAAAAGCCACATCCATTTGCAGATGTGGCTTTTTTGTATTGATGTATCGCTAAGGTACTCAATACTTGCCTGTTATGACACAATAAGAAAATAATTATAATAATCGGAACAACCATGACCTGCGTGCAATGCTATCAACTTAGTGAACAAGCATTAGTTTTATCAATTGACGGATTAATTACTCAGGAAGTACGACAAAAACTCTTTGCGCTCGCACAAACCGCAAATAATACCAATGATTTTTTTGACATAGTTCCAGCCAACTCATCTATTACCTTCTACCTCAATGACTTTACTCGAACTAATTATTGGTTAGAACAACTGATCACCCTATGGGAAAAGAGTGAGCCTGAAGCATTCACCCCTAAAACACATCTAATCGATACCTTCTACGGCGGTGAATACGGCCCTGACTTAAATGAGGTGTCTGAGCTTACTGGTTTAAACCAAAAGCAAGTCATCGAATTACATGCGTCAACAGAGTATCAGGTCGGATTTTTAGGCTTTTTACCTGGGTTTGGTTATTTAGAATCGCTCCCAGAGCAACTTAGGTTGCCTCGAAAAGCCACGCCAAGGGCGCATGTACCTACTCTCAGTGTTGCAATAGCAGAATCTCTTACTGCTATTTACCCGTCGAGCTCACCCGGAGGTTGGCACCTTATAGGCAGATGCGAGCAACCCTTATTTGACCCTTATGCTGATTCTTCTAGCTTGTTAGCACCCGGTGACGTTGTCAGGTTTATTCCAAAGGAGCACCGCTGATGCTAAAAGTGATCAAACCCGGCGTTTTCAGTAGCATTCAAGATTTAGGTCGTCACGGGCATCGTCATTTAGGTGTCTCGCAGTCTGGCGTACTAGATCCAATCGCATTAAAAGCTGGCAATGCACTACTAGGTAATATAGAAACTGCCGCCTGTATTGAAATTACTGTTGGCTTGGCTGAATTTGAATTTACTCAGCCATGCAATTTTGCCATTACTGGGGGCAACCTGAATGCCAAACTCAATTCAAAAGCCCTCTACCCAGGATGGCGTTACCATGCTCGAACTGGTGACATCATTAAATTTACCAGTCACCCAGATTCTTTACGCGCCTATTTATGTGTAGAGAATGGATTTGATGTACCGAAAGTAATGAACTCTCGTAGTACCGACTGCCAAGCCAAATTTGGCGGTTTTGAAGGAAACCCGCTTCAAAAAGATGACTGCATTCCCTTCTCTAAAAGCTTAGCTCCTTGCTCAGAGCTGGCCGTAAAACCCTCTGACTATACAAACGTGGTAAGAGTACTCAAAGGCCCACATTGTGATATCTTGCCAGAGGATTATTTGTTACAGCTTTTATCGCAAACTTGGACAGTCAGCGATTTAAGTAATCGTATGGGTGTCCGTTTAGAACACTCATCATTGTTGACGCACCAAGAAAGCATTGACTCGCAAGGTGTTCACCCCGGCGTTATTCAATTACCGCCAACAGGCACCCCAATTGTTTTGCTCAATGACTGCCAAACAACAGGTGGCTACCCAATTATAGCCTCTGTGATCCAAGCTGATTTGCGTCATTTTAGCCAATTAGCGCCAACTAAAACTTGTCGCTTTGAGCTGGTAGAGTTTGATGTGGCTAACACCGCATTGCAAAAACAAGAACAAAAAATAACGCGATTCAAAATCGCAAAACAACAATTAGAAAATAAGAAGTAACATCATGTTTGATTTAAACTATATGCCGCTGATTGGCATTCTGGTCGTTGTGGTTGGCTTTGCCCTAAAGTTCAATCCACTACTGGTTGTGACCGCGGCAGGTCTTGCCACCGGTATTGCCGTGGACATGGATTTTATCGCCTTAATCGAAACCTTTGGCGAAAAGTTTATGAACTCCCGCCAACTCGCTAGCTTTTTACTTATCTTGCCTGTGATAGCAATTCTTGAACGTTACGGTCTGCAGCAGCGTGCAAAGACCTGGATTGCTAACATTAAAGGCGCTACGACCACCCGCATTTTAAGCATGTATTTTGTAGTACGTGAATGCTCAGCGGCGCTAGGCCTTTTAAGCCTAGCGGGTCAAGCGCAAACAGTTCGCCCATTACTGGCTCCCATGGCATTGGGTGCCGCCGCGAATACGCATGGTGATTTACCTAAACCAATTAAAGACTTAATTAGTGCCCACGCCGCAGCCTGCGACAACATCGCGGTATTTTTTGGTGAAGATATCTTTATTGCTTTTGGCGCTGTACTTTTAATGGACGCATTCTTAAAAGAAAATGGCATTGCGGGCATTGAGCCTCTGCATATTGGTCTATGGGCTATTCCAACAGCAATAGCCGCTTTAATCGTTCACCTATTCCGTCTAGCGCGCTTTGAAGCAAAAATTAGAAATCTCATCGCAGAGCATAAATCACAGCAAACAGAAAACGCTGAGGGGGCATTATCATGAGTGCGCCAGTAAACGAGAATACAGTGAATAGCACAGCCATTATTTCAATTGAAAACATCTATCTTTTGATTGGCTTTGTTGTGATGTTTTTAGTGGTTAAAACCCTACAAGATAAACAACATCCCCAAAAATACACCACTGCCCTATTTTGGTTCTTGTTTGGTAATGTGTTTTTATTTGGCGACCTCTCAATAAACTTAATCGGCGAGTCTCTCACCTATCAGTGGATTGGCTTTAGTGTCATCGCCATTGCCTTACTTGCTGGCTTTGGAAAAGTCTCGATGGGCTCATACCATCAACCTTCAGAAGAGCAACTTGAAAGTGATGCCAATCGAATAGGCAATAAATTGTTTGTGCCCGCGGTGTTAATTCCAGTGGTTACTGTTATTTGTACATTGCTTTTAAGTAATTTGAACATTGCTGAGGTGTATTTATTTGACCAAAAACATGTAACGCTTGCTTCACTCACCCTCGCATGTGGTGTTGCACTGATTGTTGCTTGGCGTTTTACCTCAGGCTCGCCTTTCCAAGCACTCTCTGAATCGCGCCGTTTGGTTGATTCAATTGGCTGGGCGGCCATTTTACCGCAAATGCTCGCCATGTTAGGTGGTGTATTTATCGTGGCTAATACCGGCACTGCCATACAAGATCTTGTGAAGCTATTTATCTCGCCAGATAACCGCTTTATGTTAGTGGTGTTGTACTGTGTTGGTATGGCGCTATTTACCATGATCATGGGTAATGCGTTTGCGGCTTTCCCGGTGATGACTGCGGGTGTCGCCCTACCGTTTTTAATTGAAGGCCACGGCGCCGCAGCAGCACCGCTTGTTGCCATAGGTATGTATTCTGGTTACTGCGGGACGCTGATGACGCCAATGGCTGCGAACTTTAATATTGTGCCTGCCGCACTGCTTGATTTAAAAGACAAATATCAAGTTATCAAAGTGCAGATCCCAACGGCCATGGCATTACTTATTATCAATATTTTCTTAATGTACGGAGTGATCTTTAATGACTAAACAGACCAAAGACGAATTAAAGACCGTGCTCCTGACGGGTTTTGAACCCTTTGGCGGCGAAAGTATTAACCCATCATGGCAGGCGGTAAAACAATTACATGGTCAAAGCATTAATGACCACCAGGTTAAATGTGTAGAGCTCCCTTGTGAATTTGGGCGCTCCCTTGAACACTTATATCAAGCGATAGAAAAACATAAGCCAAGCTTAGTATTGTGCATTGGTCAAGCAGGCGGCCGCTCTCATATTTCTATAGAACGTATTGCCATTAATATCGATGATGCTCGCATTGCTGACAATGCGGGTAATCAACCAGTCGATACTACCATTATTGATGATGCACCTACGGCATATTTTGCCAAGTTGCCTATCAAAACCATGTTTAAAGGCTTGATAGAAGCAGGAATTCCAGCTGAAGTGTCAAATACGGCAGGAACTTATGTGTGTAACCATGTGATGTTTGGCTTACTGGATTATATAGCGCGCCATTTTGGTGAGAACGATGAATCGATTCGAGGCGGCTTCATCCATATTCCATTTTTGCCAGAGCAAGCTGCGCACCACGATGGTGCACCAAGCATGAGTCAAACAACGGTTGTTGATGCACTCAAGCTATTGATAAAAAATGGACTTTCAAGCGAACCTGATCTCAAAGTAGCCGCTGGCACCACACACTAATCACAGCAATTCACCCTCTTTTTCATATTGGTGCAATGGTGCTTAGCTATTGCACCAACTTTGACATAAAAAATTCATATTAAGCCTAATTATCTATGTGACTTAACTAAAATTTTCTGTTAGTTATAGAGACTGTACCTGCGCAATTTTACAATTCTTCAACTATGCCTGACAAAACAGGCAATGCGCAGACAGCAATTAACAGGAATGAGGTAATTATGTGTTCTATTTTTGGAGTACTAGAACTTAAGACAGATCCCGCTCAATTGCGAACACAAGCAATTGAGATGTCTAAAAAGCTGCGACATCGAGGCCCAGATTGGTCGGGTGTCTATTCATCAGATAAAGCCATTTTAGTTCATGAGCGCTTAGCGATCGTTGGCGTTTCAAGTGGTGCTCAACCACTATACAACCCAGAGAAAACCCATATTCTCGCAGTCAACGGTGAAATCTATAACCACAAAGAACTTGCTGCGAATTTAACAACCGAATTTGAATTTCAAACCGAATCAGATTGCGAAGTCATCTTGGCGCTATACAAACAAAAAGGTCCAGAGTTTTTAGACGATCTGAACGGTATTTTCGCGTTCTGCTTATACGATGAAGAAAACGATGCTTATTTAATTGGTCGTGACCACATTGGTATTATTCCACTTTATACGGGCCGCGATCAGCACGGCAACTTTTATGTCGCCAGTGAAATGAAAGCGCTTACACCGATTTGTACCAGCATTGAAGAGTTTCCTCCGGGTCATTATCTATATTCAAAAGAAGGCTCGCTGCATAGCTACTATCAACGTGACTGGCAGTCATTTGATGCGGTGAAAGACAACCCAGCCAGTGCTGAAGAAGTAAAAGACGGACTTGAAGCTGCAGTTAAACGCCAACTCATGTGCGACGTGCCTTATGGCGTATTACTGTCTGGCGGCTTAGATTCATCGGTTATTTCGGCAATAACGCAAAAGTTTGCCGCTAAACGTATTGAAGACAACGATGAGTCAGATGCATGGTGGCCTAAACTACACTCTTTTTCTATCGGTCTTGAAGGCTCACCAGATTTAGCCGCTGCTCAAAAAGTTGCAGATGAAATTGGTACTGTGCACCACCCTATTCACTTTACCGTTCAACAGGGGTTAGATGCGCTACGTGAAGTGATCTATCACCTAGAAACTTATGATGTGACTACGGTTCGCGCATCGACGCCTATGTATTTAATGTCGCGTCAAATCAAAGCCATGGGCATTAAAATGGTGCTTTCAGGCGAAGGGGCTGATGAGCTATTTGGCGGTTACTTATACTTCCATAAAGCGCCAAATGCACAAGAATTCCATGAAGAGTTAAACCGTAAAGTTTCAAAACTACATATGTTTGACTGTTTACGTGCTAACAAATCAATGGCCGCTTGGGGTGTTGAAGCGCGCGTACCATTCTTAGACAAAGAGTTTGTTGATATTGCCATGCGCACCAACCCTGATTACAAGATGTGTAAAGATCGCCGCATTGAGAAGCATATCGTTCGTGAAGCATTCGACGGCTATTTACCTGATGAAGTGCTATGGCGTCAAAAAGAGCAATTTTCTGATGGCGTAGGCTATTCTTGGATTGATTCTTTGAAAGAGTTTGTTGAAGAGCAAGTATCTGACTCTGAGCTTGAAAATGCGCAATATCGCTTCCCTATCAATACCCCTGATAGCAAAGAAGCCTATTTCTATCGCACAATCTTTGAAGAGCACTTCCCGGGGGAAGCTGCTGCGAAATGTGTACCACACGGAAAATCAGTTGCATGTTCGACACCGCAGGCTTTAGCTTGGGATAAAGCATTCCAAGAAAATGCCGACCCATCTGGTCGCGCAGCAAAAGTGCATAACGACGCTTATTAAATTTTACGTTTTACTCTAAACAAAACGCAGCTCAAGGGCTGCGTTTTTATTTGCGCGGCGTATAACTCCAGACTTTTAGCTTTTAGCTTTTAGCTTTTAGCTAAGGAATCATAAAACCCAATTAAGTATCAAAAATGACCCCATACCTACAACCACCACTGTCAAAGTATTTTTAATTTTTAAACTCGCCAACACTGTAATTAATCCAGCATACAAAAATGGACTATGGAAAAACGAAGCGCCTTCGGTTTTATGTCCTAAAAACACAATCGGCACCCACATTGCGGTCAACACTGATGGTGCTGTGTACTGCAACAATTGTTGTACTCTCGGGCTCAAACTGATGGGAAGTGACTTCATAAAAAACAAATATCGGCATGAGAAAGTGATGGCAGTCATTAATACAATCAATAGATCGTTACTCATCACTTTGCTCCTGTTTAGTTTCGACACTCACGGCACGCTTCTTCGCTTCGCTCTTTATTGTGGCACTCTCTTTTGCTGAACTCTTTTTTGCAAAGTAGTACCCAGCAAACATACCGATAAAAGTTGACGCAATTAATGCATACTCAAATGCTAACAGCTCTAGAATCAGAACAGAGACACCACTTGCCAATACCGACATAAAAACGGGTTTGTCTTTTATGGCTGGCACCACTAAAGCGATGAAAGTTGCCGCAATCGCAAACTCCAATCCGTAGGCTTGCAGATTCTCTATATTATTACCCGCCACTATGCCCACCAGCGTGGCTAGATTCCACATCACATAAAAGGCAATACCCGACGCAACCGCATATACATAACAAAAACGTTTATGTTTTGCGATGTAGGCGTTGGTCAACGCAAACATTTCATCAGTTAAAAAAAATGCAAAAACGATACGTTTAAACAAGGGTAAATCTCTCACGTAACTTTGAAAAACCGCTGAATATAATAAGTGGCGAGAGCTTATTACAAATGTTGAAGATAAAACCGGCATAGCAGGGCTACCCAAGCCAATTAATTGCATACCCGCTAATTGCGCGGCTCCAGCAAAAACAAACAAAGACATGGCCTGTGCCTGCCAAGGCGACAACCCAACTTGAATGGCTAAAGAACCACATAAGATCCCCCACGGGATCACAGCCACACAGAGCGGAAACATATCAATGAACCCGCGCACAATAAGACTCAAATTACCTTGTTGATTTTCAGCTTGCATAGGTGCTGTATTGTCTAATTCTTCTATTAAGGGTTTGGATGATGCCATATTTAAAGCTCAACGATGAATAGTTTATCGTTAAAGCATAATCAGTGTGCAAAACAATTTATTGTACAAAGTTGCGATCGTAAATTGCTTTTATACCCATCCTCTTAAATAAGTGTTCTATTTTGAGGATTGGTTTTAGCTAGGCTACTACTGACGTGAGTTGAAACTGTTTAGGGGTTGTGCCCAATGCTTTTTTAAAATGGCGGTTGAAATGACTTTGGTCGTGAAAACCACAGCCGATAGCGGTATCTAAAATCGATGTACCAGCGCGAAGCATCTTCTTTGCTTTGATAAGCCTGGCCTGAATTTGATAGGCATGGGGCGTAATACCAAATGCCTGATTGAATTGGCGCACAAAGTGAAATTTACTGCAGCCAACTACATTCGCTAGCTGCTCTAACGAGACGTTAACTTGGGTATATTCGTCTAAAAACTCTCTCGCGAGTTTGAGTTTTTGTACATCAACACTGGCTGCTTTTACAGCTTCGACATGACGACCATAGCCAGCCGCTAATTGTGCCAAGGTACTGTACAACAGCGTTTCAATAAGTAATTTTGATGCCCCATTTTCAATCTGTTCGAATACACATCTGAGCTGGGCCGCTATTCGAGCATCTTCAATCACAGAGTCTTTAAAATAAGGTGTGAGGCTTTGATTATTTACTAAATCTTTAGAGATTTGATTAAAGTGCTCAACAGTCGGATAAAGGGCTTTGTATTTCCAGCCACCCGCCGTTGCTGTTTCGCCTGTATGCACGTCATCGGCATTAACTAGAATAATACTATTTTCAGCCGCAACATGATTTGCCCCACTGCGATAAAAACGCTGCGCCCCCTGCTCAATCAAGCCAATGGTATAGCCTTCATGAACATGCTTTGAAAAGGTTTGTCGCTCGTATTGTGCATCGACCACTTCAAGGCCGTTTAATACATCGGCATAGTGATATTTTGCCTGCTCTTTTGCCAACCGATTTGCCTCTAAATAATGGTATTTCTTTTATAACACTATTTAAGCAATCTGTTTTGTACAAAATTGCTGTTTCAATGCCCTATTTTATAAACCACATCTCTATAGCACCGACTTTATGTCGGGTTAAACACCCATAAAAAAAGCGCTGAGTTCATAACTCAACGCTTTCTCAATGTCGATAAAACAAGCAGTTAATTTATACGCTTATTTCTCTATCCAAGGTGTAATTAATACAGGCTTTGCACTCATAGAGTCACTGGTAAATTTAAAATCATCGCCTTCCCAGCTGTCTTTCACAGTAAACTTACACACGTTATTCGCACAACTGACCCCCGGCTGATTGAAAGCAACCTGATTATCAAACTTAACTGAGATCCCTTTCTGCGATGGCAATAAAAAGCTCATTAACTTACTCACAAAGAAGCCAGATAAGTCCGATAATAGTTCATCAAACTCATGATGAAGCTGATAAATGTCAGCTTTGGTTAAATTTTCTAACCCAAAGTGTTCAGCTTCAATCTGAAACTTTAACTGACAATCATGCTTAGGATTTTGTGGCTCAATGATCAATACCGCTTTGTCTTTGTCTAGCTTGTCGTCATAAGGAAGTAGTAATTGCGCGTCTTCAGTGTAAGTTAAAGGCGTTTCACTGTTCTCAGTTACAATTTTACCTTTGGCAATTTTGCACGGCTCAAGTGTCGCAATATCAACAATGTAAAAATTAACGCGGGCAAACTCGAACTCACCTTTTTCGATCACCTTCAAACGGTCGTGAAAGCCATCGTAAGACACCACAAAGTTATCGGCCATAGCTGGTTGAGTAAACCCAATAGCCGCTAACGCGAGCGCAAAAAATTTATTCTTCATTAAAATAAGCCTTGTTCTGACGGATCATGTCATTTAATTCTTCAATATACGCATCACCGCGCTCAGAATAAGAAAGCAGGCCTGCAGTCAGCTCTGTTGCATCAATTGGCTTTTTCTCAGCACGTAATTGTGCACGTTTTGCCCTTAGCTCGGTGTACGCATTATGGGTGTTTAAATTTCTAAAATACGATTTAACACTGGCTCTCACAGACTTAAACGCTGCAACTTCATGGGCTGCTTCGTCTGCGCGTCTTTTAGGAACCAAACCGCAGCCCTTCTTGTAACACCACTGTCCAAAAAAGTTAAGGCCAATTCGTGCAAACCTTGATGTACCCCAAGCCGATTCATTGGCTGCCTGCATTAGCGCCAATTCTTTTGGAATAATATCAACATGTATCAAGGCATTTTGAAGGCTTTCGACAGTGTAGTCGGCATCACCCAAACGGTAATAAGCAAAAATATCGTCTAGTTTTTTAACTTGTGTTGGGGTCAACTCTTCTTCAAATTGCAGCATCATTAATGCAATCTCAATCGACGCGCGTTGCTGCAAAATAGCTTGGTTTTCTTTTACTACATGAGGTTTTATGAAATCAAAGAATGCCTTTTTCTTGGCTCTCACATCTTTGATATTTGCAAAGTCTGGTAACTCTACATCATGAAGTGGTTTTTCTACTTCCACTTTTTTTACTGGTAGCTGCTCTTGAACAGGCGCTTCAACCACCTCTTCAATCACTTCTTCAGGCTGAATAAATGGGTAAATCAAACCATAAATTGCAACCACAGCGATAACCAGTTTAAGTAAATTTCTTAGCATTTTTTCTCCGATAAAACAGCACATTCCCCGCTTCCATGAATGGGTTGTTACCTGCTAAACACCACACTTTATGCGTTGCGAAAAGCAATTGTAACCTGCACTATGTATACTATTAATGAACTCAAAAGCGCGTAATTATATATAAATTCGCCAATAAAGGCGAATTACCCCAAAATACGCTGAGATTATGTCACTATTTTGATACACCTGAATGAGGAATATTCGAGGATTTATGGACTTGATTTGGCAGCAACGACGATGTGAACAACGTAAAAATAGACCCAACGATAACCGCTCAGCTTTTCAAGTTGACCGCTCTCGTATTATTCATGCAGCCGCTTTCAGGCGACTGCAAGCCAAGACGCAGATCATGTCGATTGGCGTTAACGACTTTTACCGTACCCGACTGACTCACTCGCTCGAAGTTGCACAAATTGGTACCGGCTTATTACGCCACTTACAAAATAGCCATCCTGATTTTTCACTGTTTCCAAGCACAAGCTTAATTGAAACCTTATGTTTAGCGCATGATATCGGCCACCCACCATTTGGTCATGGCGGAGAAACCGCACTGAACTTTATGATGCGCGAACACGGTGGCTTTGAGGGCAACGCCCAAACACTGCGCATTGTCGCCAAACTTGAGCCTTACTCAAAAGGATTCGGCATGAACCTAACGCGCCGCACCTTACTGGGCTTTATAAAATATCCGGCATTAATCAACCAACTTTGGCATTCGCAAGCCGAGCACGACCCTGCTTCGCCATTTATTACTGCCCACCACTGGCTGCCAGCCAAAGGCGTGTATAACTGCGACCAAGACATTTTTGACTGGGTACTCGCGCCTTTCTCAAACGCCGATAAAGACTTACTGCAATCGAATAAACCTTGGGATGACTTTAGAAATAAAACCCAATTTAAGTCGCTCGATTGCGCCATCATGGAAATGGCTGACGACATCGCCTATGCCGTTCACGATTTAGAAGACGCCATTGCCACAGAAACATTATCAGCATCAGATTGGCACAACTACGCCATGCCAAAACTCAAAGCGCTCGACTCACCTTGGTTAAAACAAAACTTAGAAAGCCTCACGCAACGTTTATTTTCAGATGATGAATCATTCAGAAAAGACGCCATTGGCGAGCTTGTAAACTTATTCATCGTAAACAGCAGCATGCAAACACAAAACGACGCGTTTGAATCAGAGTTACTTAAAAACACCGTGAAACTCGAGCACGAGTTTGCAGCAATTCTGCAAGTGCTGAAAGTTTTCGTGTACGAGCGACTCATTCGCGAACCCAAAATGCAGCAAATAGAATTCAGCGGTCAAAACCTTTTAATGGATTTATTCAAAGCATTCGCCAGCGACCCGATGCGACTACTGCCGCACACGACTCAAGTGATCTTTGAAGAAGCTCATGATGAAAATGCAAGAATGCGCGTGCTAACCGACTACCTATCGGGCATGTCAGATGAATATGCGAGAAAAACGCATGCGAGATTGTTTGCGGGAGTAATTTAGTCTGCTCAAAATGCCCTGATTATTCAGGGCTGCACTTGAAATAATATAATACTCAAAATTAACTTTGATTATTTTACATTCGATTTAGCGTATTTAGTATTACTAAGCTGTTTTCTATATGAACTTGGCGTATTGCCCATATGTTTTTTAAAAGCTTGATTAAATGTTGAGCGAGAATTAAACCCCACTGAAAATACTATCTCTAATAAATTAGCATTTGTTTGCCTCATTTCAATACAAGCAGCCTCAATCCGCCAGCTATTAACAAAGTCATAAAAACCAACACTCATCGAGGTGTTGAGTACCTGAGAGATCCTTATTTCTGTGACACCGGTGAGATCAGATAATTTTCTTAAAGTTAAGTTTGGATCAGCATATATGCCTTCAGACATTGCATTTGTCAGTTTGCTTTTTATTCTATCAATATCGATGTCATGCATTGGTGAATTTTGGTACTTTTCATCCTTAGATTCAGTATTGCTTTTAGCCACTTCTGACTCTTGCGAATCTGCATATATGGGTCGCTGATTAACCGCCAATACACCAACAATTAATAACCAAATTAATTCAAAACATAAAAATACGATATTCTGCCAGCCCACTTCTGAATATTCTGAAGGTAAAAAGAGGCGAACGACCGAAACCACAAAAGCAATAACCAAGGCAATAACTGACCAACGGACCCACGATAAGTCTCGATTTTCTATATTAGAAAAATAACCTTTAATAGTATGAAGATGGCGAGTCAATAATTGCGTAATTACTAGTAGATATGCGAAAGAAAAAGGCAATAATAAAAATAAAGCCATTGTTGGGCCCCAAGTTATTAAACCTAAATGATCTAGAGTACCTGGAGGTGATGACAAACGTGCCAGTTTTATATCATCATCAAGTAAGAAGTACGGCATACACATCATGGTTCCTACACCAAAGCCAAGCAAGTGCTTTAACTCTCGGCGTAAATGTACTTTTTGATTTATCAGAGTTAGGTGTTTTACATACAGATAAAAACTCGGCGCAAGTAAGTATAAAAAAGGTATGTATGAATTTGTAAGCCAGGGAGCGAATAACCATATCTTAAGATGCCAAAACCACTCATCAAATTGGTTGCACAGATTAGCAATAAAAAAAATGGCTAAATAGTAACTTGAAGATTTGCTTCTTTTAAGCCAAACAATATGAATAAGCATAAATAAACAAACTCCAAAGGAAGTACCTATGAGCAAAATTTGAATCGCATTTTCAAGATTGGCTTGCACGGCTGTTTCACCTCGTTAGACACAATTTAAGCAATAAATAAATTTATTTAAGATGTACGATTAAGCTTAGACGGACGAAAAAAACAAACAAAATCATATTATCAGGCTTCTTTTAAACTAGAAAAGAGCTTAGATATGCAAATTATAAAAACAGCACTACTCAGCAGTGCGTTACTACTATTAGGGTGTGATAGCCGCCCCACATTACCTACTTCTTCGACGTTCACACTCGAACATCATACTGGCGTTTGGCAATCACAAGGGTATGGTTACATAATGAAGATTGGCGTTGAAGGCATGCAATTATTCGATAGAAACCAAGCTGGTTGTATTCAAAAAAATATCAGCAGTGCAGACATTGCCGAAAACATGGCTGTGTTTAAAAATATTGATGAAAACCACATCTCAGTAAGTGCCACACCAAACTCAACTCAATATCACTTCGAGAGATTGACAAATAACCAAGCTGAATTGATTAAAACCTGTATAACTTCAATAAACACAAATCCTGTCGAAAACTTTAATTATTTCAGCCAAACCATGGCCGAGCACTATGCCTTCTTCGATACTTACCAGCAAAATTGGCCTAAAATAGTTAAAAAATATCAAGACAAAATCAATAACTCTTCACCAAACTCGCAATTGTTTAATGTGCTTTCTAGCATGTTAAAAGACTTAGACGATGCACATTTATTTTTAGCTGCAGAAGTCGATGGAAATTCGAAACTCTATCAACCAAGTAAATCGAGAACTCTGCGACCCGCTTTAGACAGAGCTTTTGCCAAACAAAATGACTTTGAAGACCCCAAAGCATTTCGTTTGAATTGGTATGAAAACTATAAAAGCCAAGTGCGAGAGGCTGTTTTAGAAGGTAATGCTAACGAAATTGGCCAGTTCATTATTTGGGGTATGATTGACAATATTGGCTATATCAACTTACAACGAATGCAAGACTTTTCAGAGAGTGCCTCTATTCAAGATGACATGGCTGCAATCGAGCAGGCTATGGATACCATGATGAACACACTTTCAAAAAGTGATGCAATCGTTTTAGATATTACTGCTAATGGTGGTGGCCATGATGAAGTTGGCTTAGTATTGGCTCGTTACTTTAATCAAAAAAAGCGGCTCGCTTATTCAAAAATAGCCTTTGGTGGTAATCACTCGCAACAATATTACCTTGATGTAGCACAGAATATAGCTTACACCAAACCTGTTTATTTAGTAACGAGCGATCATACTGTAAGTGCTGCAGAAACATTCACAATGGCAATGAAATCATTACCACAGGTGATACATGTTGGTGATACAACAAGAGGAAGCCATTCAGACATATTAGATAAAATGCTTTTAAACGGTTGGCATCTTGGTTTATCAAATGAAATCTACAAAGACAGTACTGGTAAAGTATCAGAGGGTAAAGGACTTGTACCTGAGCGAATGCTGCCTATATTTGCTGGTGACGATATATTTAATAGTCATAGCATCGCCATTCAAACACTACTCAAAGAAGTAAAATCCAAGCTATAAAAACAAATACTGTCCCAATATAAAAAGGCCTCATATGGCCTTTTTATATAGTGAAAGCACGACGTCAAAGCTTGATGTTTCACTGCGGTTTAGCCAAAACTAAAAAAGTAGGTTTTAAGTCAGCTCTTTTTAGCTATAAATTGAAGTCTTTCTCCTGATTTCAGATAATAAGTGCGACATTCATAGAAAGGTGTAGAAGAGGAAGCCATTGGGAAACTGTAAATTTCTATAGTGAAAAAGCAGCATTCAGATGCAAAACAGAGCGTTAAAATCGTTTTTTTAAAACACCGTGAAATTAAAATCTTAATTATCTAACAGCCTGATAAAACTCATTCTATTGACTGAACTACCATAGATGACGCCACTAAAAAATATTGGCTGATTATTTACTTGGAAAATCAGATGTATGCACCATTAAAAATCACAACATCTTTTGCTAAGTTCGCTCTACTAACATGTCAAATCATGCAAAAAATACAATGTAACCTAAAATTTTAGCTCTTCTATATAAAGTACAACGTAGTAACGCTTTATATAGAAGGACTAGTAAGATATTGTATTTTAAAAATATATATCATTTCTTTAAATATATTGGATTAGACATATACTTTTCACCTGATACATTTAATCTAAAATACAAAATCAATGCCAAACGATAACGTATCAGAGCTACCGTGAAAATCCCAACCAGAAGGCTCATGACCTTGATCATTGAAGTTATCAAATTGTACTTTCAGCGAAGCACTATTTGCAAAATCATAGCGAATACCGTAACTTATCAAAGTATGCTCTTCATACTCTTTACCAAAGACCCTATACTGATCCGCTTTAGAATACACGATATATGGCTGAAACTCGTTCCAAGTGTAAACAAGGGATAAAAGGAAGGTAGGCCATTCTTCTTGATTTGTGTCGTATCGTCTTACGTAGTTGTATTCAAACAACACCGTAAATGGATTGAAATCTAAAGAACCTCCAACCCCATAAAACTTTTGTGATGTTCTCAATCCTACTCGAATAGTGTCATTATCCATAACAAAGTCACGATCTAACTGATGTTCCATATAAGCTATGCGAACGTCAAAGAAGTCACCAGAAATATTCCAACTAACTCCTGTAATATCACGCCAATTTTCATTAACACCAATGGCTTTGTTTTCAGCTGTATCGTAAAAACCTTGCTCGGCATAAAAGCCCATTTCTTTATTGTCTTCAGAATTTTCATTTCCATAATAGACTGTTACGTTGTTTGATAAATCTCCCAATGAAAAATCTTTAGATACATGAAGACCATTAAACTGAACAATTTGCCACCAGTATAGGTTTGAGGGTGGTCTCATCCAAGGATAAGCAAACCCAACGTCGTAAAACTCAGAATAGTAATACATTGGAATATTTCGGCGGCCAAGCATCACTGTCCAGTCATTTTCAGCAAAGTAAGTTAAATAATACCAACTAAACTCGGGTTTAAACTCATCGCTTCCTTTAGTAGTAAGCTGTCCCGTTATCATCAAATTATCTGCAAGATTCGAGGTTAACTGAAGTGCAATCATCGTTTCTGCGTTAAAAGTGAGCTCATTTTCATACTGGCCTACTTCAAAGAAATCAGCGGTAAAGCGCTCTCCATCATCTAACGTTTGGCCAGCAACAACAGAGCCATAACCACTAAACTTAACATCAGCTTTAGAAGTGAAGGCTATTACACTAGTTAAGATAAATATTAAAATTGAAGTGTTTGTTATTTTCATTTTTTCACCCTTACCTAAAATTTGATAATAACTTTAACTTTGTCAGTAACTTTTGAAGCATCAACATATCCAATTGTGCTTGGATTAGTCGATACAGTGTTAATGACTTCACTTTCTGACTTGACATTTATAGGAGGTGTCCCTTTGCCGGTAAAAATTAACTTCGACCAATAAGCTTTAATTTGACTAGAAGATTTTCCGAGCAACTCTGTATTAAAAATACTACGAGTATCGCTACCTTCTGTTAAATCTATTGGTAAAATGACTTTGCCATCAGCAAAGTTTTTCATTTTTCCTAAATAGATTTTCTTGATATCGTTTTTGGTCAGATTCACCTGGTTGGAAGGGTGAACGACTACAGCGACTTCAGCTAAAGCACTAAATGAACAAAATGAGGGAATAGCGACGGATAGAAAAACCGTTAAAATACTATATTTCATAATCGGGGCCTCCTGAGAAAACCGTATTAAAAGCATGTATGTAGAACGCTTTAAGAGATATAGATGAGAATTCACACTTGTTCAAATAATAAACAGCCGTTTAATTTTATATAAATACTAAATACGTTTTAATTTATTTGTAAAAATAAATAAAAACATAAAGATAAGTTCGATATTTTAGGTTCAGAAATAATAATCAATAAGTTGGTTAATATGTTGCTTATTGAAGTGCCTTAATCAGTTAAAGTAGCTCAGTAAACGGCAAAAAGTTGTTGGCTTGAATGTAAAACCAAGTGAAACAGCCAAAACTTTTTAACCTAATTTAGGTAAGGTAAGGCCCAAGCTTTAGCTGCAACTAAAGCCTTCTTTTACAGTAGTTCGATTAAGCGAAGGCTCCTCTGTTGAGAGACCGATAACAAGAAAGAACGCTGTAAAAAACTCCAAGCACCACACTCGAATAGTCTACTGCTTCATAGCAAGCGCGGCCGAGCCCGCATTATGCAAGCAAGAGTTAGCTTATATGAATACCAATACAAATCAAAGCATTAACATCGGCGTCGATACCGGTAAATTTCAACTCGATATTTATATTCGACCTTTAGATATTTACTTTACTGTTGCCAACGATGATAAAGGCATTAGAGAAGCCGTTAATAAGATTAAAAAGCATAAGCCTGAACGCATTATTATCGAGGCCACCGGTAGATTAGAAATGCCATTCATTATGGCGTGCGCTAAAGCAGGTTTACCTTTTGTCATTGCCAACCCAGTTCATGTAAAGCGCTTTGCTGGCGCTATTGGGCAACGCGCTAAAACGGATAAGTTAGATGCAAAATTAATTGCCTATTACGGCGAAGCCATCAAACCGTCGCTCTCTCAGCTAAAGCCAGAAACCATGCAGCTTATGAGCGATTTAGTAGCACATAGAAACCAGTTACTCGTCATGCAAACAATGGAGAAAAACCGTCTTCAAATATTGCCAAAAGAACTCGCTATGACAATAAAGCCTATCCTCACTGCATTTAAAAATCAGATAAATAAAATAGAAAATAAAATCGTCAAATTAATCGAGTCATGCCCTGAATATCAGGCTAAAAATGATCTACTTCAAAGCATGAAAGGCATTGGAAAATCGCAGCAGCATCCATCATTAGTAATTTACCTGAACTGGGATATATGACCAATAAACAGGCTTCCGCATTGGTAGGTGTTGCTCCAATAAACCGAGAGAGTGGCCGCTTCAAAGGCCTGCGAAAAATACAAGATGGGCGTCATCAAGTGAGGACCGTTTTATACATGGCCATGATGTCAGCAATACAATCTAACCCGGTTTTTAAAAGCCAATATCAAAAGTTGGTAGCTGCAGGAAAACCAAAAAAAGTAGCTATCATTGCCTGTGTTAGAAAGATGATTGTGATCTTAAATTCAATGCTTAGAGATGGGGTAATGTGGGAAGCGCCAAAAGTTTAAATTTAACTATTGACGCCATAGTATCTTGTATGCTGTTGTGTTGCCGCCCTAGCCTTATTCTCTGTTGAAATTCGACAGCCGATGTACATTGGATTCGCGTTCCTCCAGCCCAATAAATATTTGAAATGACAGCAACTACTTTTTCTTTTGCCTCTTCATCACCACTCATTTTTGTTGGGTTTGACACCCACATATCAATTTCAAAACTACCTTTGTCGCCGCTGAGATCTCTAATTGAGATAAGTGACCAATTAGGCATTGTGCGTCTTTTTGAAAGTTAAAGCCTTGCATTACATCACAGGAAAAGTTCATTTCAGATGCTTTTCTTTTACTTATTAATCACTTAGCTACAATGCGTGTTTCTATTTAAAGTTCCGTCATTTACACTTCAAATAAAATTGTGTGGTAAAACTTTGATTCTGCATTAAAGTCAATCGGTTTCTGTTTCTCGCTCTACCGTTTCTGAAGAGTCAGGTCACCTAGATTCACAAATGAAATTAGTATAATTATTGAGCCCAAAAGTAATAACCTTTATAGGCAAATATATGGAGGCTCAGCGATTGTCAGCAGAAGCATACAGACATATATCCTGTTATTTCTTTCAGCTGTATGTCTGGATTATTTTTATATATGTAAAAGGGAGTTTCCTCCCTTTTACATAAACTACTATTAGATACCTTCAACCATTAAGCGTGTATCTGGTAATATTGCCAGCTCAGCAATAGGCTGATCGGGTTTTGCAATTCGGGTAACGGCATTCAAAGCTGCTGCAATTGCGCCCTCTTGCCAACCGGGCAAAGATGAAATTTGATCGCCAACAATAAAGAAGCAAGGCACACTTTCTGTGCCATCTGCATTTTTCACTGATGTACCTTGAGCAATACGGTTAAACTGTTTAGCCGCAAATTTTGCATCTCCTACAGCCTGCCAATAAGCCCAACCCCCTTTTATATAAGGCATATTTTGCCACGCAATCGCAAGGCCTTCTTGTAGCCCCTCAGCAAAAGGTTGGTTAAATCTACCAGCGTCAACTCTAGCTTTGTCTAAGCGTGCTTGAACAGGTAATTTACCCCACTCAGATGCTACCTTGTCAAAATTATACGCGCCGGTGAGTACGCCTTTTTTATCTTGGTAGGCTGTCGAAGGGTACCAAATTTGCTGGATTTCACTGTCAGTCCAAGAAATGCCGCCAAAAATAGGCACCACACCCACCTCAGATTTTTTGACGCCACTAACTGCATCATTGTGTGTTATTGCATCACTGTTAATGGTGCTCCCTTGCCATAGTGCTCGCTCGGCCTGCCAGCCCACTTTTGAAGTACAAGCCAAAAACTTGGGCACATAACCATCATCGCGCGCTTTATACCCTGGTGCTTGCTCGGGGTTGAACTGTGCCGTATAGACAGCATGTAATGCTTCTTTGAATTCAGCCGAAAAGCCCGAATTAAGATCTGTATCTTGTAATTTATCAGATAATATTTTGCTTAAAAATGGCATGGCCAAGTTACAAATACAATAGTCAGAACGGTACTCTATTAGCTCATCTGAGCCCATTTTTTGTACTGACACTACAAATTCTTGTGCGCATTCATCCCAATCAATTTTTTTAACGGGGCTACTGAGTAAAATATCCCCGCCAAGGGCCGCAACCTGCTGAGCAAACGCATGCTGTACTCTATCCATTCCGCCTACAGGCTGAAATAGGGTTGGTTGCCATAAAAAGTCGTTGGGCTGAAAAAAGCGTGTATCTTGCCAAAACTTAGACTCTAATAGGCTATCAAAGCTGAGCGCTTCGGCAATCACACCTGCTGCTACGCCGGGTAATTCAGTGTAACCTGCACGGGTCACACCGTTTTCAAACCCTTCATCACCAGAACTCACATGATAACGGCCTTTACTGTCGAGTTCGCCAAAACTGACCATTAAGCTTTTAAGCTCTTCAACTCGTTCATTTAATTTAGACTTATCTATAGCTTGGTTTTCAAGCAGTGTTTGGGCTTGTGCATAAACCATTTCTGCAAGCCAGCCTCGGGTATTATGATCTAAGCGTCTGTAAACAATCGGGTGACCACTAAACGCATCTTGTTTTTGTACAAGGTTAGAGCCACTGTTCATGACATAAACTTCAATTTCAACCGAAAATTGCTTTAAGTACGATAATAACCGCTTATGTGAGCTAGGAATTCGTCCAGGCCCGGCATTTAAGTACGGCTCACTATCACCTTGAGGGCGTTTAAATCTCACTACTTGTGGTTGACTAGGCGATGAATTAAACAACTCACTGTCTTGGTCTTCAATTAACGTATCTCCGGTACGCAAACTTAAACATCGCCCGCCCGTTCTATTTTGCGCCTCCAACACTGTGACATTAACGCGGTCACTGTCATCAGAGCAGCGCTGTTGATTTAATAACTCATACGCAGTGGTTAGCCCGCCAACACCTGAACCAACTACAATTACGCGTTTGCCATCAAGTTGTTTGGGTTTTAAATGTTTTAACGAAGTATCGGTTACTTGATTTTGTAAATTGGTTGCATTCGCTAACGATGCAAATGCACAGGCTTGGGGGTTATCTTGTAAAAATTCGGAACGACTTTTGTATTGAGACATAGATTCTCTCCTTGTTTAAAGTGGTATGTGATACAACTTTTTCGGATATAAATCTGAATCACAATGTCAAAAAATGCCATTACTGCCTATTACACTTAATATTATGTAACTTTTAGAGGGATTGACCTTTAAATATATTACTGGCGTAACGCAAAATACATTCAAACTATGAAACGTAAATATAGTGGTCAACTAATTTCAGATAAGATTTTAGAGGTCTCAATTTCAATGACATCCTAGCCAAAATTACTGCAATTGACAGCACTGCGACTAATAAGTCAAGCCATTCTTTGCAAAAAAGAAAAGTAAGAATTAATGGTGTCAGGTCTTGCATTGTGTAAGAATTAATGGTGTCAGGTCTTGCATTGTGCAAAATAAAATGAAATTTCACAAAGCTCTACATTCGAGCATAACTGCCTAATAGAGATAACAAAGTAGCTAACTGATGTGTTTGGAAATGCAATGGCGATAGACTTAGCACGAATGACAATTGTTGGCACATATGTGACTGTCAGATTTGATTGAGTTCTATTATTCGAATCTGACAGTTCAAGTTAAGACTTATTCGCGTTATTCACTTTTGCTTAATTCGTCTAATGTTTGTTGATAAACAAAGACCAAGTTTTTCTCTTGTGCCATCAGCTCTTGAAAGCTACTTCGCATTAAATACAAAGTCTCTCGTAGGTTATTGGGTTTCATCGACTCTCTGTCATTCATGATATTAATAAAGTTCAATATGGTGGTTTCAACACTTAATTCTTGCAGTCTGTAAGCTTTGGCAAGCACAAAGGTGGTTTCTATATCTAGAGATACCCGAGAGCTCGACTGCTGAAGCGCTTCCCACGCAGAGCGACTCACCATTTCTTGAATGACGCCGTTTGGCATGAGTTTTAAGATGAACATTCGGGAGTCATCTGTGACTTTATCTGAATTAAAGTTTTTTATTGCGGTATTAAAATTCTCAATGACTTGCTCATGATAGGGGATCCAACGATTGAGGATTTGCATATTTTCATTGAGCTCAATTTTTATCATTTGCAGCGCGCGTGCTTTTTCTTTGTCGGCCTTCATTTTGCCTATATATTCATTGAGTACCAGAGCGAGTAAGACACTAAAAATTATTAAAGAGGACTCAAATACGATTTTTGATAAGCGCTTTTTTAAGTTATTGTGCGTACTTGGCTCCATCATTTCTTCCATTTTAGGTACTAGGGCAAATTACCTTAACATAGTTATATCTAATTGCAGTGCAAAACTTTTGAGGTTATTAACCCCCTTACGTCATCATGTTTCTATAAGACGTATGTCAATTAGCAGCACTGTGTATGAAAGCGTTGTCCGAAAATATTACTTAACGCATTTTTTAGAGTTTAAGAAGTTTACCCATGAGGCTGAAAATATAATTTTTTGATTTTTAGCCTTAATGCTTCAACATTTTGAGAGGCTTTAGAAAAGAAACGAGAGATGTAATCGAAAAAGAGCCTTATTAAAAGGCTCTTGAGGTGTCAAACTTATATGAAGCTTTTTTTGAGCGCAATCATTACCTTGTGTGTATTGTATGATTCAAGCGCAAAAATCAGATGCTCTACTTCTGAAATTACAAATTTCTCTGTTAGTTCATTTGGCGGATCTACCCAAGTCTGTGTGACTTTTGGTTCGAATCGATCACCGATAGAAATTGATGAGAAAGGCGTTGAACTAAATACATGGTAACTGGGTTCATTTGAAAAACAGTTTTCATAAACCTCTAAAGCATACTTGGTTGGTTTGAGTTCTCTACTCATTTAAGCATATTCCCTTATTATGTTTTACTTTGTAAAGATTGCACATATACAACATAGCGAAGGTGTTTAACCCACAATCTAAACACTGTAAGACTGTACATTTAATGCTCAAGCTATGAGATATATCCAGTACAGTAAGTTTATGCGCAATTTGTATGAGGTTCCAATTTTTTTTACATCTTTTTAACTGAGAGAGTACAACGTTGTGAGGCTTGTTGTTTAAGTACTTACGAGGGTTTAATAAGCACCATTTTTTGCTCTAAAAAGTGCATTGTTTCGGCTTGTGAGGTAGGGGCAAAGCCGACTGTTTTTTATCCGCGCTTACAATTTTGTTATGTGGCTTTATTTCCTAGTTGTTGTATCTGTTAACACCCAGTTTTTGAAGTAACTAATAGCCTCGTTAATATCTTGAAATGATTTATTATTCATTTTTTGGCCGCGCTCATAGTAAAACACCTCAATCTCAATTCGAGCATCGTAGATACAATAACCTTCAAACATTGATAACTCATCGATGCCGATAATATCTTTATAAACTTTTTTCTTAGCTAGATACTTTTTCAGAACTACTAATTCTTCACGCATACTTTTTCCACATCACGCCTTGCTTAGCGGCGTGAAATAGATTGACTAAAATGTAAAGCGAAGCGTAACAGCCAACAATTTTTTTCCGCGTTTACGACTTTGTTATGTGCTTTACCTCTAAAACTTGCTTCCACATTTAGGGCAAAATTTATATTTTTTTTCAACTTCATAGCCACAGTCACCACAAAACTTATTATCACTATCATTTGAAGACCTGTTTAAAGCTGATTCAAACGGATCTTTTTCTTTGTCAGGAGCAACGATATCTTGTGCTGAAAAACGATTTTTCGAAAATGCATTGTACAAATGGTAGGCACCTGAAATGCAGCCAGATAAGATTACAAAGTAGCCAATCAAATGAACGTTGCTTCCATTATCTGTTTGATTTAACCAAATTAAACCAAATAAAATGCTGCCTGCAATCTCTCCTACTCCTAATCCAAAAGATGGAGCCCTACCAGTCTTAATCGAAGCAATATTTCCATCTTCATCAGCAATAGATACTCTGTGAACTGGTTTATCCTTGGCTCGCTCTTTAATTAATATATTGATTTGTGCTAATCGTTCTGGATAAACTTCACCATCAATGCTCTCTTTACACTCAAGTAATTCCTCAAGCGTATATTTTGTATAGTCAATCTCTGTCAAAGTAACCTCAAATCTTCTTCACGCATAACGCTTTAATAATAGGCAGAAAATTATAGGCTACACTGCCGCCCCGCGGCAAGCCTATGATTTTATGTCCTTATTGATTAACTTGTTAGGCGACGACTGCTCTAGACAGCCAATTTTCTATAGAATCAGCAACCTTCATTACATCACAGCCGTCATGATGGAATATCCAAACGGAAAAATCATCCAACTGATCCAAATACAATAGATCTCCATTATCTTCTGCTATTACAAATCCATTAATAACTCGTTCGAGCGAAATTCTTCCCTTTGGCGAAGTAACATACTGGTCATTACTGAATTCACTAAAACATTTGATATATAATTCAAGTTGTTTATGAGCAAACGATTGACCAACACCTTTCATGTCTATTTCTTCAGTAAGCTCATCTTCATTAAGAAAACACCAACAACGCCCTTCAAAATCAGAGGTATCTTCAGAATCCTCATTAAAAAAGTATTCATCAGCTTCATTAAGAGATGAAAGTAAATTCAGATATCCCTGAGGTAGGTTCATTTGTCTTTCTATTTGAATGCTTTCAATCGACATAGATGTTCCTTAAGACGCCTAACGCCTTAATAAACGGC
>NZ_PNEC01000065.1 GCF_005886345.1 Pseudoalteromonas phenolica | reverse complement strand
TGAAACGAAACAGCGTCGATGATAGTGTGGGCTTCCCATGTGAAAGTAGAACATCGCCAGGGCCTAATTAAAGAAACCCGTTGCAGTAATGCAGCGGGTTTTTTGCGTTTATGGTGCAGAATTTTCGCATCGATATGTAAGAGTCTCAGCGCTTGTTAAAATGGATTAATTCACCTTGCGCAAAAGAAGCGCTCTCACTGTGTTCGCAGTCGCTAATTTTGCACCATAAGCGAAAGGTGAAGAGAGTAGCCTTCACCGAGCTTAATCTTGACGGCCTCAACTCCAGCTAAACTGGTTTATCTCATCTTGCGCAAAGCAAATGTTTTCGCTTCGATCATTGTCATTAATACTTTGCACTATTTCACTGCGTTCGCAGTCGCTAATTTTGCACCATAAGCGAAAGGTGAAGTGAGCAGCTTTCACAGTAGTTACTCACTTCATTCTGAAACACTTTTCACACGCGTAAATAATTACACCCTCAACTCCAGCTAAACTGGTTTATCTCACCTTGCGCGAAAAGAATGTCAGCGTTTCACGCTGTGTCATTAACCTTTCGCACTATGAAACAATCTCATGAGCTTTTATCTATCTAATATGCTGTAATGGTTAAACAATAGTCATAAGGAACTCTAATGAAATCAATCTTATATGTCTTTTTCTTAACTATTTCATTATCAGCTTTTGCTAATCCATTGAAGGGGACTTGGGAGTATGTCAGTGGTGAATATGCAACACCTGATGGAAATGTTAAAGCTGAAGCGCCGGCAGTTACTTCGACTCGAATCGTTTCTGATACACACTTCAGTTATATTACACGCCACTCAAATAAGTTTGCTTATGCAGGTGGAGGCACATATGTTATCAAAGATAACTATTTTATTGAGACAGTGGAGTATGGCAATTTAGAAGATTATATTGGTAGGACTATGGCCTTTACCTATAGAGTCGAAGGTGATCTTTGGTATCACACCTTGTATGAAAATGGTAAGCTCGTTGAGAGTGAAATCTGGAAAAGGGTACCAAGCAAACTTTAAAATACCTTTATTACTCTGAATCTTAGAAAGTTATTGAAAATGTTCTGTAATTAAGTAAAGTACACTATCGCTTTTTAGAAGTTATATTGTAAGCAGTATTTACGTGTATATTGAATGCTAAATGCTGTTCAGGGGTTAGTATGAGCATAGAGCATAAGACAAGAACTCAACTTGTTGCAGAAGCAATTAGAGAGAAAATACTTTCTGGTGAGATTAAAGCTGGGGAACCATTAAGACAAGCTGCTTTAGCTGAAGAATTGAACGTGAGCAGAATTCCCGTTCGAGAAGCGTTACTACAATTAGAAGCTGAAGGCCTTGTTAATTTTGAAGCTCATAAAGGTGCTACAGCGACACAATTGAGTGCAGATCAAATAGATGAAATATTTGATTTACGTGCTTTGCTAGAGGCAGAGTTATTAAGCCATTCTATTCAGAAACTTACTCCTCGTGATTTATTAGAAGCAGAGGCTGTTCTTTATGATTTAGAAGAAGCAGTTGAACGTGGCGATACTCAGCTTGCCACTGGTAAGTTAAATGCCGAATTTCATGGTAAATTGTATAGCAAGGCTGATAGACCGCAAACTTCAGAGCTTGTAGATATGTATAGTAAAAATTCAGAGCGATATGTCAGAATGCATATACTTCTTGCTGGAGGTTTTGCTACAGCGCCTGAAGAGCATAGAACATTATTAGAATTGTGTAAAAACAAAGATATCGAACAAGCCTGTGCTTTTCTGAAAACACACATACTAAGCGCTAAAGAAGATATCAAAGCACTTTTAATAAAAATGGAACAAGAGTAATAGAGCGGCAATGCCGCTCTTTTCATAACGTGTATTTACTTATTATTTTATACACTTCATTAATATTATCACCAGCTTTAAACTCTTTGACTAAAGGTTCAGTTTCAGAACCAACCCAAAGCTTTAATTCTGCATCCATATCAAAATGACCCGCAGACTCTTTACTAAACTTTGTTATCTTGTTGTAAGGAATGGTTAGTATCTCCATTTTTGACCCCGTAACGCCTTGTTTATCGATCAAGATAAGGCGCTTATTGGTAAAAACAAACATATCACGTATAACTTGATAAGCCTTTTCAATAACTTCACCTTCAACTAAGCTATCAGCTAGTAACTCTTCTGTTTTCTCACTGTTAGCTTCACTCGCATTGCCCATTAAACCACTTAGTAATCCCATAACTATTCCTTATTGAACAGTTCATTCTCTAATGTATTACCGTTTATTAATTGTCGGTATTGCCATTTTAGTTTATGACAATGTTTGAGTAACTGTATATCAAATTGTCTATTATCGGCCTTATATTCAATAACAAACTCTTTACTTTGAGTTTGTTGTACGTGGGTAACATCTTGTAATTGTTTTAGGTGATCAATAGCTTGAAGAGGTTCTTTGCATAGTTGTAGGGTAATATAGTTATGTTCACCTTGATAATTGTACGTCTGATGTTGAGTAAGTACACCTTGCTCTAGGTACAAAATATGATTACACAGTCTTTCTAACTCACTTAGATCATGTGAGCTGAGTATAAAGGTTGCCTGATCACTTAAATCTGCAATGATATTACGAATTTCTCTGGCATTAACAGGATCTAAACCAGCCGTTGCTTCATCTAACAAGATTACTTTTGGGCTGTTAATTAATGCCTGAGCAATGCATACTCTTTTTCTCATACCATGCGATAGTTCAGAAACCCGAGAGTTAAAGTTATCTTTTAAACCTACGAGCTCTAAAACTCTATGAGTATCTTTTAAAGCTGCATGTTTGTTCATACCTTGAAGTCTTGCATAGAAGCAAAGCTGCTTTTCTAGAGAGAATCGTGGATCTAATTGTGCGTCTTGCGGTAGTGCTGATAGTTTATTAAAAAGAGCAGGATCACCTAATTTGTGGCCTAGTATATTTACTTCACCACTATCAGGTTGTAAATAACCACACAACACGCTAAAAAGTGTTGTTTTACCTGCACCGTTAGGTCCAATGAGAGCGGTTGTTTTACCTGCTTCGATCTCAAAAGTAACATTATTGAGTGCTTGTTTACTACCAAATGCTTTATTTAAATTTGTGACAGCAATCGCATTCATAGGGCCCGTTTCCTTAAAACTGTTGCTGCCAAAGTTAACCAAGCAATACTTTGAATTAAAGGTAACAGCCAGTCGAAAAATTTAGTTTCAGTTTGCCCTGCAATACTTGTTATTTGCTCACCAGGAAATAAATAGAATAGGGCATGAATAAAAGACACATAACTTGCTAGGTAAGTTATCAGGCCTGAGCCGAGCGTGAAAAGTAATATTGCAGTGACAATACTAAGCCTTGATGAGCTAGTTACAATGTTTAAAAATGCCATCAAAGCAATAAATGGCATGGCTATAATCGCAAGTTGCATACTCAATTTCACAGCTAGAAAAAAACCATTCGGTGCTAAGCTTGTATCTCTGTATGTCATCATGGCAAGTGTTGCGATTGAGGTTGCAGCAATTAGAAGAATTATAATGAGTAATTGACCTAAAAAGCGGCCAATAAGAATCTCATCTCTTGTGCACCTTAGTGAAAGAAAGCGCAGAGTGCCCCTTTCTCTATCACCTACAGTTTGGTCTGAGCTGATGAATAGACTAAAAATCGGGTAGCTATATAACGAAATTATCCAAAAAATAGCAAACTCAGCTTCAGGCCATTTTACAAGCTCTCTTAAACCAATAGCCCCCGCGATTTGTTGTGCTATATCAGAAAACTCAGGGCTATTAAGAAACGGAACTGCATGGCTAATGGGGTACTTTAGGATCATAATCCACACCATTGAAAATGCGGCGAGCGCTAATAGGCCTCTTTTTGTTGCAAACAGTCGTGTTAATTCAAACTGCGTAATTTGCCATACTCTAAATACAGACATAGATTCTCCTCTAACTTAGGGTAACAGTAGCTGTTACTGTATTTAAATTAAAGGGTTAAATTGTTTCAGAGTATGGCAATGGTTACATTCTAACCAAATGGTTGATTAAAAATGCTTTTACCAACCACATTGACGATTTTTGTTTTGCTCATCTAAATATTTTTGTAATGGAGCGAAATAATCTAGGATGGCAGTTGCATCCATTTGCTGATTATTTGTCAATGTTGCTAACGCTTCTTGCCATGGGCGACTGCTACCCATCTTAAGCATGGCATTTAAACGTTCACCAGCTTCTTTTGAGTTGTAAACAGAGCAACGGTGAATAGAACCTTTATTACCAGCTATCTCACATAGAGCTTTGTGAAATTCAAATTGTAAGATATGTGCTAAGAAATAACGTGTATATGGTACATTGCCAGGAACATGATATTTAGCACCCGGATCAAAATCGTTCTCCGTTCTTGCGATTGGCGCAGTAACACCCTGATACTTCTCACGAAGTTCCCACCAAGCTTGATTATATTCTGCAGAACGTATTTCTCCTGAGAATACTTTCCAGCGCCATTGGTCAACTAATAAACCAAACGGAATAAATGCCACCTTATCTAAAGCCATTTTCATCAACAGACCTATATCTTTTGACTCATCAGGTACTGTGTCTAATAGACCTATTTCTTTTAAATACCCAGGTGTTACAGATAGTGCTATAGTATCACCAATTGCCTCATGGAAACCGTCATTCGCACTTTCTTGGTAATATACAGGCTGAGTATTGTAGGCACGTTGATAGAAGTTGTGACCTAGCTCATGGTGAATTACAGAAAACTCTTCGCCTGTACGTTGAATACACATTTTGATACGTAAGTCATCTTTTGCATCTAAGTTCCATGCCGATGCATGACATTGCACATCTCTGTCTTGTGGTTTAGTAAATAAAGAGCGGGTATAAAATGTGTCAGGTAAAGGTTCAAAGCCCATTGAGGTGAAGAATTTTTCAGCACCTTTTACCATTGTTAGCTCATCATAATTATGCTCAGCTAAAAGCTCTGTCACATCATAACCTGGATCCGAATTTTCTGGTGCAACGATATCATAAATATTACCCCAAGTTTGTGCCCACATATTACCTAACAAATGAGCTGGAATAGGTTGGTCTTGCGGTACCTTATCTTCTCCATATTTCTCGCCAAGTTTCGCGCGAACATGGCAGTGTAAAGAATCATACAGCGGCTTTACTTGACCCCAGATACGGTCTAATTCTGTAGCAAAATCGTCTGCTGGCATATCATATTTACTGCGCCACATCGCGCCTGTATCTGCATAACCTAGTTCTTTAGCGCCTTGATTCGTTAAGTCAACTTGTGCTTCGTAAAGTGGACGCATTGGTTTAGACACTTGGCGCCAACCTTGCCAAGTATCTAGTAGTTCTTCGTAATTGCGAGAGGTCGCCATTTTCGCTGTCATATCGCCAAGACTCATACATACATTGTCTTTGCAATATTTTCCTTTACCATACATGCCATCTAATTCAGCTAAAATTCCAGCAAGCTGCTTTGATTTCTCGGCATTTTGAGGGGCTGGTAATGTTAAAGCTAACTTAAGCTTGTCCATTTTACGGCGGTTATCTTCACTTAAGTTAAGAGCGTCAAACTTCGCAGCTTCATTTGCAAGGCGAACAACAATATCGGTATATTCACGATTAACATCAGCAGATAAGCTAGCGGTGTCTTCGGTTATAAAATTTGCATAGATCCAGGCTGCGCGTGAGGCTCTAGCATTTAAATCTACAAGAGTCTGCGCTGATTGCGCTAAAAAAGCTTCAGCATCTTTTTCGCTTAATGCTGTATTAGTGTTGCTAGATTTACAGCCAGAAAGGGCGAGGGTGCTAGAAACAAGTATTGCACCTAAACTCAATTTGAACTTGGTTGTCATGTTATATTCTCAGTTGTTGTTTTAAACCGAGAAATGATAGCAGTGGCAAATGAAAGCGACAATTAATCGCGATAAAGAATAGAGTTGTAAAACAAAAAAGCTGGTTAAACCAGCTTTAAATATTATCTTGCAAACGGGTCTGGGTTGACTTTATCAACGTACCATTTGCCTTTCTTACGAATCATTTGAACGCTGCGCATATCGTCAACCTGCTCACCTCGCAGCATACCAGTGAATACCAAGTTAACTTTAGCATCATCGCCATATTGTTCACGAAGACTTTGGTTTGTCATGTCGACTTCAATTGTTACAGAGTCATACTGTAAATTGATTAAATTTCTAGCAAACTGTTTCGCAGTTCCATAAGAGCGCATTATTCTACCCATTTTCGGCGTTGCGAGCTGTATCGCTGCATCAAAGTCTTTCTTGTTATAGATGGCATCAAAATACATAGTTGCTACGAAGCCAGGATTACTTTTGTCGCCTCTTGTAGATTCATCCGAGCCGCAACCAAAAAGAATAACGAGTGCAAGAAAGAGTACAGTGGTGATTTTTGTCATAATTAGAAAATCTTTTAAATAACTTAACTTAGTGTGTCTTCTTAAGTTTATTTTGTAAAGCGTATAAGAAAACTTTGAGAAACAAAAAAAGCTCGGCACTTACAATGCCGAGCTTTTTATCAGTTATCAAGATTAATTGTTTAGCGAATTTTCTAAATTCGCATTGACTGCATTATCGGTTTGTTTTTCTTACGAAACAAACCTTTGATATCTTCTAACACTACATACTGACACGGTATTAAAATCAAAGTAATGACTGTTGCAAACAAAACACCAAACGCAAGAGATACTGCCATTGGTATAACTATTTGAGCTTGCAAACTAGTTTCTGTGATAATTGGTACTAAGCCAATGAATGTTGTTAAGGAGGTAAGTAAAATAGCTCTGAAACGTTTGCAGCCGGCCTCTACAACAGCTTGTTTTAACGCAATCCCTTCTTCTCTGGCTTTGTTAACAAAATCTACCATGACCAGCGAATCATTTACTACCACACCTGCAACCGCGATGATCCCGAAGAAAGAGAGGCTACTCATTGTCATGCCCATTACAACATGACCAAAGACCGCACCAACAACACCAAATGGGATCACAGACATAATCAATATAGGTTGCGAGTAAGAGCGAAGCGGAATAGCAAGAAGTGCAAAAATGATCATCATTGATAGCGCAAAATCACGAATTTGCTCAGCAACACTGTCCATTTCTTCTTGAATTCGACCAGCAACGCTACTTTGTACACCAGGGTAGTTTTTCAATAAAGAAGGCAGGTATTCATCACGAATTTCTTCAGCAATTTTGAACGGCTCAGCTTGGTTTGTATCTACTGCTGCCCATACATTGATTGTACGTTTAGCATTTTCACGGCGAATACGACTTACACCGTCAACTAAATTGATTTTAGCAACTTCTACAAGAGGTACTTCTGCACCCGCTGGAGTAATGATGCGGACATTTTGTATGTCACTGATAGAGTTACGAGACTCTTTAGGGTAGCGGATCATCACTTTAACTTCTTCACCTTCACGAAGAATACGTTGTGCTTCTAATCCGTAGTAACTAAAGTTAACCTGAGATGCAACATCAGCTAGAGTTAAACCCATACTGTATGCAAGAGGTTTTAACTCTAACTGAACTTCGTCTGTTGCACTTTGCATAGAGTCGTTCACGTCACCTACACCAGCCATAGAGTTCAGTTTTGCCTTAAGCTGTTCAGCAACTTCTTTTAACTCATCTTTATTCTTACCTTCAAGTCTGAAGCTAATGTCGCCATCATCTCGGCCACCATTCATGATGCTATCTTCGATGTTAAGTGTTTTAACACCTGGTAAAGGCGGCATTTGTTCGCGCCACATGGCACTTAATGCGAAAGTGTCGATCGGGCGAAGGTCAGGTTCAACTAGGATTGCCATGATCTGAGCATTGGTTCTACCTCGTAGGCTAACCGACAGATCACGTACCATTTTCTGGCCATACTTAGCTTCGACTTGTTTATCGACTTCTAAAATAAGCGCTTCAACTTTTTGCGCAGTTTCAAGTGTCGCAGTTTCAGAGCTTGAGAGATTCATCTCTATTCTTACTTGAGGGAAGTCATGCGGAATTTTAGGGTTTGCGACAAACTTCACTAATCCACCTGCAAACATGCCTGCAGCAACGATGAGTACAGTTAAGAAACCAACAATTACGGTGTAACGGTAGTGAATACAGCGTTCAATAAATGGGCGGTAAAGGTTTTCAATAAAGTTCTTAAGACCCCCGTCTAAAATCTCACGTAAACGGTGGAATGGGTTTTTAGGATTACTCGGCTTATCTTTCATCGCTGCTAAGTGAGCCGGTAGGATTAGTTTAGACTCAACTAAAGAGAAAATAAGGCAAAGAATAATGACACAACCAATCGCTTTAGAAAAAGCCGCAGCTGGGCCTGTGGCTAATGTTTGCGGTAAAAACGCTGCTACAGTTGTCAAAACACCAAAAGTTGCTGGAATTGCAACGCGTTTGACACCACGTACTACATTATCAAGGCTATGGCCTTTCTTTTCTATTTCAGCATGAACAGATTCACCCACTACTATTGCATCATCAACCACAATACCGAGAACTAAAATGAATGCGAATAAAGAAACCAGATTAATGGTGACATCTAAAAAGCCCATCGGCATAAACAAAAATGCACCAAGGAAAGAAACTGGCAAGCCCATCATTACCCAAAATGCCAGACGAACACGTAAAAATAGCGCAAGCATCAACATAACTAGAATACCACCCCAAATCATATTCTCGATCATCATATTCAAACGACCATCTAGGTAGTATGTTAAGTCAATGAAAGGCTCTATTTGGACGTCTGCTGGTAGCGTTTTATTACGCTCAGCTAGGTATCTTTTAACTGTATCAGCAACTTTGGTAATATCTTGATCTTTTGACGCTCTTAGCTCAAATGTTAGTGAATTCTTGCCGTTGTATTTTGAAAATTGTAGGCCTTCTTCAAAACCATCTTTAACCACAGCAACATCACGCAAGAAAATTTGTGCGCCATCTTCTAGCGTTTTTAATGGTAAGCTTTCAAACTCTTGGCCTCGATAAGCTTGGTTTTCGACACGCATTGAAATGTAACCATTATCAGAGCGTATTTGCCCAGCAGACATATTGGCAGAAAAGGCACGTACTGCAGAAGATATATCTCTGAAGGTTAGGCCATATTCGCGAAGTTTATCAGGGCTAACTTCTATACCTATTTCGTAGTTTAAACCGCTGAAGAAACTCAAAAGGTTTACACCAGGAAGCGCCAACATTTCGTCATGCAAGGTGTTCCCAAGTTCTTTTAGTTCTGCATTGCTCAAGCTACCGCTCAAAGACATCCACATCACTTCTTGCTCAAATTTGTCGTATCGAACGATAGGGCGCTCCATACCTATTGGGAAACTCGAAATCGAATCAACCTGCATTTTTACTTCATCAAGCACTTCTTGTGGGTTGTAACCTTCCTGAACTTGAATCCAAGTTTGCGAAAAACCACGGTTAGAGTAAGTGATCAGTCTTTTTATCCCTTCAAGGCCTTCCATTGATTCTTCGACTTTGATGGTTATGCCTTCTTCAACCTCTTGAGGCGCAGCGCCCGGGTAAACTGCTTGGATACTTAACCATGGGCTTTCAAATTGAGGAAACATCTGTTTGCGAATAGAAAACGCCGTTAAGATGCCTCCTACTAATATAAATATCATTAATAAGTTCGCCGCAACGGGGTTGCGTGCAAACCAGGCTATTAGCCCTTTTTCAGTTGATGTACTCATGCTTATTCCTCCTTCAGTGCAAGCTGCGTTTCAGGAGTTGAAAGAGGAGAATCGTCAGTTCTTAGTTGCATACCCTCAGTAGGATACTCTAGAGCAGAAGTGATTATCTGAGCGCCGTTTAATAAGCCATTGTCAATGATAGCCATGCCATTTGATTCACGAATTATATTCACAGATTTAAAACTCAGCGAGAAATCATCATTCAGGACTGCGACTTTATTATCTTTGACTAAATGTTGAGGAACTTGTACTGCATTTGCAACAAGCGCACCTTCGATAGAAGCATTTAAGTAAGCACCGAAGCGAAGAGGTTTTGAATTATCAGAATAGGGTTGTTCAATTTGAGCAACTAAATAGATCATACGACTACGTTGATCAATAACACCTTCACTTCGTACAACGCTACCTTGCCAGGTAACAGATTTGCCAGCGACTTGTGCTGTAAGTGATACATTGGCATCAACACCTTGTTTTGGGAGGTATTGAAGTTCATGGTCAGCAACGGGCAGACGAATTTCAGCCACAGATGTGGAATTTAAAATACCAAATTTACTACCAGGGTTAACCACGCTACCTAAGCTGACAACACGGCTCTCGATAATAGAGTCATAAGGCGCCTTAATGTATGTGCGCTCTAAATTACGCTTAGCACGCTTAACACTGGCCTGAGCTGCTTTGAAACGAGCAAGTTTTTCTGCAAGTTGCGGCTTACGTAAATACAGTTCTGAAGGGATGGTTTCAATGGCGTTATTTTTAATGCGTTGCCATTCTTTTTTTGCAACATGAGCTTGCGCTTGTTCAATTTCTAGTGCTGAGCTGGCTTGAGCTAAACTTGCTTCAGCTTCAATTAAGGCTGCTTCATAATCGTTTGGATCTATTCGGGCTAAAATATCCCCTTCATTGACAAACCCACCTTTAACAAACTTATCTGAAAGCTCAATAATTTGACCACTCACTTGAGCAACTAACTCGGTCGTATATTTGGGTTTAACAATACCGTAAGACTCAACATTTAATCGCATATCTGAGATTGAGATAGGTGAAGCTTGCACCAGTGGATGAATAACTTTTTCAGGTTTTTCTTCAGGAGCTTGTTTCATTGATGATAAACCAATGAACACTGCAACACCGCCTGCTAATACCGCCAAGGGTAAAATGATTTGTTTTTTACTAGCCACAATAATAGTCCTTCCGACGATAGAACACCGTAATTGGTCTCTATTCTATTAATTTACATAGTGAGAATACTTGAATAGATGTTTCTAGGTATTTATATGCCGTAAGAAGATGTAACAATCCGTGTATTTCTGACATAGTTATTTACATTTGCAGGTACAGCTCAACTACTGACTATAGTTGCGTTTTGTTGATTAATTTTATCAATGTCAGCATTACTGTAAATGTGCTAATATTGGCGGCTTATTTTTGTCAAAGAGAGAATAAAGTGGAATGTCGATTACATTGTGGTGCTTGTTGCATTGCGCCAAGTATCAGTTCTAGTTTTCTTAATCACCCTAATGGCAAGAAAGCAGGGGAGAGGTGCAAAAATTTGTCAAATGATAACTTATGTCAGCTTTTCGGCAAGCCTGAAAGGCCTTCGGTATGTCACAACTTTAAAGCGGTTGAATGGGTATGTGGAAAAGATCAGCATCAAGCAATGCAAATCTTAACCGAACTTGAAAACTTAACGAATTGATTATAATCCACCGGCTAAGTCAATAAAATTCCCTGTCGCATAAGATGCTTTATTAGACGCTAACCAGTATATTGCCTCTGCAACCTCTTCTGGCTCCCCCCCTCTTTGCATAGGTAATTTTGATTTAAGCCTATCAACTCTATTGGGCTCACCGCCATCAGCATGCATGTCAGTATAAATTAGACCTGGTCTGACGCAATTAACGCGAATACCTTGAGCTGCGACTTCTTTAGCAAGTCCAATAGTTAATGTGTCTATAGCGCCTTTACTTGCCGCATAATCAATATACTCATTTGGCGCGCCCGTTCTTGAAGCTGCTGAAGAAACATTAACGATACTTCCTCCATTTCCACCAAAATCAGACGACATTGTCTGTACGGCATATTTTGAGCAGAGAAAATAGCTCAAAATATTACCGGTTAATATTTGAGTGATCCTTTCCTCATTTAAATCTACGAATCTAGATTGTGCTCTTAAAATGCCAGCGTTATTAATAAGCACATCAATAGACCCAAGTTGTGATGAAATCGTGTCAAATAAAGCCTGTACTTCAGATTCTTTATTGACATCAGCCTGGATAGCAATCGCTGAACCGCCATTGAGTATAATTTCATCAACTACGTTATTCGCAGCGCAGTTATTTGAAAGGTAATTAACACAAACAATGTAGCCATGCTTTGCAAATAAACGTGCGGTAGCTGCGCCAATACCACGGCTGGCGCCTGTTATGAGAGCAACTTTCTTCTTAGCCATTTTGTTTCCTTATTAATTTAACTATCACAAACTTCTCAATCATCATGTAGAACTAGAGTGAAATCTAAAATAAAGTCATCGAGCTGTAAATCTTAACCTTTTAGGTATTGAGGTTTTTGGGTTATTTATATTTTTTAGAGCAAGTAATTTTGCGAGAGTTTACTATTATTGAGTAAATAACAGTTATTAAATACTTACCTAATGAAGTTTTTAGTCTTTTGCTTTTGTCTGCCTTTTTTAGTTAAAGCAAGTATTTCGGTTTCTGAAAAAATTCAAGAAGCAAAAGATTACCTAACGGTAAACCCTGCTAAAACATTGCTACTTTTAGATGAAGTGGCTGATTTAGAAAAAATACCGGATCAGCAGCTTATACATTGGCACTTGATAAGAATGAGAGCTTCGGTACCGACAAATCAACTAGAAGTACTTCATAATTCTTTAGAGTCAGTTTTCCATCACCATGAACATCCATTCTTTAAAGCAAACCTCACATCTCTTCTTAGCGGGGTAGGTATTTATTTAAGAAAAAAACAGTTTTTAGAAGATGCAAAAATAAGTTTAGAGTGTTCACATAAATATGCTAAGAATGACAGGCAAAAATTAACATTAACAAATAGCTTAGCCTTAGTCGCTAGGCAACAAAATGATTACTCCAGTGCAAGGGTTCTTTATAGAAAAGCAAGAGAATTAGCAATTGAAAGACAAAGTCATAGCAATGATTGATAATAATTTAGGCATGATTGAGTTTGATGAAGGCAATTTTAATCAAGCAGAGTTTTATTACAGGCGAGCTTTAAAGGGCTATCGGTCAATAGATAAACGTTCAGGTGTTGTTACAGCGGAGTATTAATCTATTGTTTGCTTTCATGTTGCAAGATAAATTAATTGATTATCAACGATTATACTCACCAACCGCCACGGTTACATTGGCATTTCCAAATCAGTCAAAACAAGCATTGTTATTTTGGATCCATCAGCGCTTTTTACAGTTACAAGGAAGTAAGTTATCTATCAATACTATGAATAAACTCGTGAAAGCATACAAGCAGTTGGAAGATGCGAAAGTTAGAATGCATACTCACGATTATATAGCTGCAGATATGAACATCGAATTTACAACTGCTACTAAAAAGGTACACGTGGGGTTTAATAGGCCTTGGTTTGAACTTGTGAAACGTTGTGATTGGATTGTTGATTAATATAGAGCTCAATTTCATGAACACTAATCTCGATATATCATCAATTACAACGTTAAGGGGTGATTCATCTTAGATGAACTATAATTATTTGATGATAACATTTAATGACTAAAATATGGTTAAACAAATAATTACATCGTTGATTTTGCTTTTAAGCTTCAAACTATCCGCAACTAGTGAAGTTCTAACACTAGATAAAGTTAATGTGCAAGATATCGAGTTTGCGTTTGAAAATGATATAAATCTCTACCCTGACGTTAGTGAATTTAAAATTAATCATACAGTATTAATGAGTAATGAAATTGGTGAAAGGTGGGGGGTTTTGACCATTACGAATCAATCTAGTGGACGCAGACAACTACAAGATAAACACATTATGGCTTTATTCGCAGACGGGACCAGACATATTCCTACCGATTTTAAGCAAGTATTCAACGGCAATGAAACGCAGTCTATTACCTTAAATTTTGGGAAACATAAATTTCCAATACTTTCTATCTACACTAGGAACTAAAAATTCACTGTACAAGTATCGTAGTTAGCCCTGTTACAAAGATGAAAATCTAGGTAAGATCTCTTTTTATAGGTTTTTCAATAAACATCAGGTAGTTATACATCATTTCGGTACTTTTTATGCCCATTTCAAAGGGTTTTTGTCCTAAGTTCTCTGTTGCTAGACCCTGTTTCAAAGCTTGAAGTTGGCTATGCTCAGTGTCAGCAGAAATAATGAAAAATTGATCTTTGGTTATTTTATCTTGGTAGGCTTTCATTGTGGGGATGTAATTAGGGTTAAATTGAGCGAAACCCGCAACAGCTAAAAAATAGGAGAATGATCGAGGGATGAGAACCGTTTTACTTGCTCTAAAGAAGCCTCTCTTTTACCCATAGTATAAAGTGGGCACCTAGGATGTTCAATCCGACCATGCTCTCCTGATAAGCGCTTTTTACTTTGGCCAGATAATGCTTGGCGCACACCCGACAATCGAGCGTTAAGATTCGGCGTTGTTTGATGAGCCGATTGTAAACAAATGCTTTGAACATCAGCTCTTTTGTACTTTTTTGCAAGCTTACCTAACCTGAGCTGCGCATAAG
>NZ_PNEC01000064.1 GCF_005886345.1 Pseudoalteromonas phenolica | reverse complement strand
AGCGACGAGGACCTACACTTGCCATACGACGAAGTGCGAACATCTTTTCATCTGCACCTTCATCACCAGTTTGTTTAGCAAAGTCATATAAACCAACGTATGGGTAGATGTCTTTGTTAATCGGGATCATAAACGTACGACCTGGTTCACCTACTGAGCCATTAATTGGTTGTGGTGCCATCTGCTGGTCAGATAGACGTTTTGTGTAGTTACCTTCGAAATAAACATTAGTTGTATCTGAAAGTTCATAAGTACCGTTAGTACCTAGAGAGTAACGCTCTGCTGGCGTATCTAAGAAAGAAAGCGTCGAGTAGTTGTAACGGTCATCATTAGAGAAACTATGATAGCCCTTAGGGTTAGTCGTGCCATCACCGCCTGGCTCAAATACGATAAAACCTGGTGAACCAGAAACCGCAGTACCGATTACGTTAGCAGAACCACCACAGTACTTTTCAGCACCTGTTTGCACGTCATTGTCATCAGTTACTGCACGTTCCCAAATTGGACAATCTGAGTAATCTCTATCACCTTGACGTGCTTCACCACGGTTGAAGTAACCCATAGTTACAACAATATTACCTTTCTCACCTGAAGTACCGAAAGTAAAGTCGATTTGACCATTTTCAGCATCACTCTCAAATGATTGACCAACTTGGCCTGTTACTTCAAAACCTTCAAAATCAGAACGAGTAATGATGTTTACAACACCTGCAACAGCATCAGAACCGTAAACCGCCGAAGCACCATCTTTAAGTACTTCGATACGCTTAACGATCGCCATTGGGATTTCGTTTAAGTCAACTGAAGAGTTAGCACCAAGACCACCGCCCGGAATACGACGACCATTAATTAGAACTAGTGTACGGCTTGAACCGAGTGCACGTAGGTTTACTGACGCTTTACCGCCACCACCATTGTTTACTGAAGAAGTAAGACCACCTGTTTGTGCAGTTAGAGACTGAAGTGCAACTGCAACGTTTGTAATACCTTCAGCTTTAATGTCTGAAACGTCTAATACTGTTACTGGTGATGCACTTTCAAGGTCTGCACGCTTGATACGAGAACCTGTTACTTCGATACGTTCAACTTTTTCAGCGCCTTCATCGTTAGCAACTGATTGTGCTGAGAATGCAGCCGTAGACGCTGCACCAAAAGCAATCGCTAAGCGAACTGCTTTTGAAACTTTATTATTTAACATTTTATCTCCCTGGACCACTTGTTAGTAGCTTTATATTTATTTGGGCTTTGCCCTTATGCTCAAATTGTGTTTATCACAATAGGCGTGTTGCATACTAAACAACATACAATGTACATGTCAATTAAAAATACACCTGTTTTATAACACAAAGATAACATTAATAGTGACACCAAAACCAAGACAACCCCATAAAGGGTACTCGCATAAGGTATTTACAATTCTTCTTGTAATAATTAAGTTAAAAACGCAATTTAAATTAACTAAACAATAAATCCAGCAACCAAAATTAAAATCCTAATTTTCGGCATAATACTTAATTCTATTAGTTTTATTAACTATCTAACTTCTAAAGAATTTTAAAAAGTGAATAGCTCATTCTGGCTGCCTAAGCCAAATGATGCTTGATGCGAAGAAGTAAACATTGAAAGGATTGGTTTTATCTGTTTATCAATATAGTGTTGATAATCGAAATCAGCAGTAGTATTAGAAAGGCTAAATAAACTAGGACCAAGGTGTGAAATGTAATAATTCACTATAGCCCCTTTTGAATACAGAGATAGTTCAGCTTGATCCGTATTTTTAATAGCTTTCACATGGGGAGGAATACTTTTTGTATATTGTTCTACAGGCTTACCTAGGCGTTTCCGATATACCAATAAATGGTCCACCTCACCAGATAACACCTTTTTTATATATTTCTGTGCAACTGCTTCAAGATCTCCTCCTGCAAATAGGGTTTCAACCAATTCCTTTTGGAATAGTTTCGCGATTTCAGTCCAATCACTTCTGACTGTTTCCATGCCTTTGAATACCAATTCAGAGAGTCCATCCTTTTCTACTCTACCGACATAACGTTTTTTAGAACCAGTTTCTTGCCCGCGGATAGTCGGCATAAAGAATGGGCTGTAATGCGTTTCAAATTCAATTTCTAAATGACTTTGAATGCCATGACGTTTTTCGCACTCTAGAAACCACGTTTGGTTGATTTTTCTTTGCAGCGCTTTACCAATTTCGTGGCTTTGTTCACCAGTTAAATCTTCGGGTAAGGCAACAAAAGTAGAATCAGTATCACCATAGATAACTTCATACCCCCAACTTTCAAGCCATTTACGCGTTGTTTGCATAATTTGATGACCACGCAAGGTAATGGAACTTGATAGCCTTGGGTCATAAAAACGACACCCTTTCGAACCTAAAACCCCGTACAAACTATTCATAATGATTTTGATCGCTTGCGATAACATTGCATCGCCCTGCTCTTTGGCGTTTTGTCGCTTCTCTGACAATTGCTCAACCAATTTAGGCAAATGATGTGCTGTTTTAGAAAAATAACCGCCGTTAAACCCCTCTAATGCAAGCTTTTGGTTCTCTAACCCTTTAATAAGTCCTAGAGGATCTATAAAAAAAGTCCGAATGATGGATGGATATAGGCTTTTAAAATCGAGTACGAGTACATTTTTATAAAGGCCGGGCTTTGACTCCATGACATAACCGCCAGGGCTCTCAAAAGACACACCATGCTCGGCTAAATTAGGCGCGATGTAGCCACTTCGATGTAATAAAGGTAAATATAAATTAATGAAAGCAGCCACTGAACCGCCCATTTTTTCAAGCTCTAAACCTGTCATTTGGGTTCGGACAATGGCAAATTCTAACAAGTTTAGTTTTTTGAAAATCGACATTACAAGCATGCAGTCTTGCAGGTTATAAGCCGCTAAAGCGAGTTTATCTTCATTAAATTGTCTGATGATCTCAGACAAGCGGTTATCTTGTTGGATAAGCTTTTGCTCACCTAAGATTTCACTCGCCACATTAGCGAGGCTAAAACTCGGAAAGTGATATGTTGCATTTTTCATGGTATCAATACCATCGATGACCACTCGGCCTGAAATCAAAACTCGAACATAATTGCCTTTATAAATATCTATCGAGGCATTATCACGCCCTAAATAAAGATCAATACCCAACGCTTCAGCTCGCTCTGCTAAAACCACAAAATCAAACTCAATAACATTCCAGCCAACAATCACATCAGGATCTATGGCTCTCACTTGCTGCATTAATACTTGCAGCAATTCAATTTCGTCCTCGACCCAAATGATACTTTGCTCCGTTTGCTGAGGAGCCCCAATCATGATGACACTTTTATAGTGCTCGCTGACAAGACCGACTGAAAAAAGTACTCCTTGACCATTACATTCAATATCAAGTGACAGCATAGAAAGAGTTGGTTTGTAGTCTGGGTTTTCTTTGAGCTTTGCATCCGTGATCTCGATATGACCATTACGTTGCTTCACTCTTCCGCTTACCCATACACCGCCTTTAATGAATCGCTCCATTAAATAACGGTCACAATGACGAATATCATCTTCATACAAACGCATATGCTGAGAAAAGTGCTGCTTAGCCTGGAATAAATGCTGATTAGAAGAAAAGTAACACGCTGCAACGAGCTCATCATCGAAATGTTTTAATGAAAGCGGTTTTATGTGACATTGCAGTCCATGTTCATTGATTAGGCTTTTAGCTTGCGCTACATCTGACTGACGAATAAAAAAAACAGATTGCTGATCGGGTATAATTACCTTGGCTGGACCTTGTGGTGTCATAAGCCAATAACAAAGACACAACTTCCCCTGCTGATTAAATTGCTGGCGTGATAGTATAAAGCCTTCGTATACAGCTTGTGCCAAGATAAAACCCCATCTAAAATATCAAACACTGTAATTATATACATACCGTACTTTTTAGGCGACCTTCATGCTTTCAGATGCATTAAAAAAAACAATTCGAACAACACACACCAGCATTGCAGAAAGCTTAGACGGTTATAGACCCAGAAAAAGCCAAAATTATCTAGTCGCAGAAATCGCCAAAGTATTAGCTGGCGAATACCATAGATCACAAAAAATCTGTGTAATAGAAGCCGGAACAGGTACAGGTAAGTCTCTCGCCTACTGTTTAGGTGCCCTGCCCTTAGCATTGGCTAAAAAGAAGAAACTCGTCATTTCTACTGCTACTGTAGCCTTACAAGAGCAACTCATTGAAAAAGAATTACCTTTTTTTAAAGAGCACTCAGGGCTAGATTTTAAGTTCGACTTGGTAAAAGGCAGGCATAGATATATCTGTGTGCACAAATTAAATTCAGCACTAGACGAAGATATGATGCAAATGTCACTCGTACCTACATTAAGTTCGCCGCTATCTGAGCAGGAGAAAAACTGCTTAGTCGCGCTTCAAAATGCCTATCAGAACAAACAATGGCAGGGTGATAGAGACAGTTGGGCCGACACCATTCCTGATCGAGTATGGAACTTAATTGCCTGCGATAAACATGCATGTCAAAGACAAATGAAGTCCCATCATTTATGCCCTTTCCACTTAGCACGACAAAAGATGGCGCAGATGGATGTGCTTGTTATTAACCATGCTCTGTTACTAGCAGACTTAGAGCTCGGTGGCGGAAAGATACTGCCAGAGCCGGATGAGACCTTTTATGTTATTGATGAAGCGCACCATTTACCTCATATCACGCGGGACTTTTCATCCGCAGCGGCAACCATTAAAGGTACATTAGATTGGATTGAAAAACTTTTAAAATTCAGTCAAAAGATGGCCAACGCCATTGTGTCGCAAAAAGCCATTGGTCAAAACTTTAAACTCAATGACGCCGCGAATGATGCGGCTAAAGATTTAAGGTCTGTTAGAGACTTACTAGATCAAGCTGATTTTAATTATAACGATGATGACACTTACCGATTTGAACACGGTATTGTGCCCGAGCAATTGACTATTAAAGCCAAAGACATCAGCGATGCAACACTCGATGCCTTAAGAGCACTTAATAAAATGCATGATGCACTTACTTTAGATGTCAGTGATGGGGATGTTACTGCATTCTTAGCTGATCCACTTTTAGCCGAAAGTGGCCAGTACATTAACCGTCTTGAGCAATTACAAAAACTGTGGTTCAGCTATGCCAGTAAAGGGGACAGTATTCCGCATGCTCGCTGGATAAAGCGACTTGAATATAAAAACCATCACGACCATTTACTATGTGACTGTCCAATTGAGGTGGGTTACTACTTAAAAGACAAGTTATGGCGCGAATGTGCAGGCGCCGTATTATGTTCAGCCACGCTCAGTGCACTCGGTACATTTGACCACTTCGCAAAAGAAAGTGGGCTAAAAGGTGAAGAAGGCGTGCAATATATTAAAGCTAATTCACCGTTTGATTACCCCAAACAAGCGACGCTACATATACCGACCACAGATAAAGAGCCTACTGATAAGGCATTCAGTGACTTTTTAGCTGATGCTTTGCCTAAGTATTTAGACAGAACAAAAGGTAACTTGGTGTTATTTGCCTCCTATTGGCAGATGGAACACGTTGCGAAAAAAATGCGGTTAAAGAATTGGCAGATCTTAGTACAAGGTGAATTTTCTCGTGATGCCCTACTGAAAAAACACAAATCTCGCATTGACTCTGGCCATGGCAGTATTTTGTTTGGTACGCAAAGTTTGTCTGAAGGACTCGACTTACCCGGTGCTTATTTAGAAAATTTAGTCATAACTAAGATCCCTTTTGCTGTACCTACCTCCCCAATAGAAGAGGCACAAGCTGAGTTTGTTACAAGTAAAGGTGGTAATCCATTTTTATCAATCACTGTGCCCGATGCTGCAAAGAAATTAGTACAAAGCTGTGGTAGACTGCTAAGAAAAGAAACCGATCAAGGAAAAATCACGCTCCTTGATAGGCGTTTGGTCAGTAAACGGTATGGCAAAGCCATGCTAGATACCCTCCCGCCATTTAAAAGACAAATAGATTATTAATGTTTGAATTTGCGCTCGACCCTATGACCTGGGGCTTATTGTGTTTGGTTGCTCTTATAGCTGGCTTTATTGATGCGGTAGCTGGCGGTGGTGGCATGTTAACTGTCCCAGCTCTTCTTACTGCAGGCTTACCTCCGCACATGACGTTAGGAACCAATAAACTTGCTGCAAGTTTTGGCTCAATTACGGCTAGCATCACCTACTATAAGAAGAACTTATTCAACCCCAAGTTTTGGGCAGGGTCTATACTGGCAACCGCAATCGGAGCACTTCTCGGTACTCTATTGGTTGACCATCTCAGCATTGAGTTTTTAAACAAATTACTGCCCGTGATCATCATTGCTGTAGCCTGCTACAGCCTGTTTGGGAAATTTAGTGCTGAAACCAGTCATCTCTTACCGACCAAAACCTTACAACTAAAAATCAAACAGTGGTCACAAGGGTTAAGTTTAGGCTTTTTTGATGGTTTAGCAGGCCCTGGCACCGGCACTTTTTGGACTGCATCAAATAGCCTACTTTATAAGATGAGTTTATTATTGAATTGCGGACTCGCCCGCTCAATGAACTTTGTATCGAACTTTATTTCGCTGATCACCTTTGTCGCATTAGGTCATGTTAACTTTTTACTTGGCATTACCATGGGGTTATTCTTAATGGTAGGTGCTTGGATAGGTGCACACTCAGCAATTAAGTTCGGTAATAAGCTAATAAAACCACTTTTTAACAGTGTCGTTATTGTACTTGCCGGTAAACTTATTTATGAGGCTTATTTTATATGAGTCAGGCCGCAGTCAAATTAAAACAGCAAATTGAGCAACTTGCTCAGCATGCTCACCAATTTGATAAAGCAAAGTGGTTTGATAAAAACCGCTACATTCAAGCACAGCCCAGTTTATTTGCACACAGCGTGTTTGCCACAAAAAGCTTAAAGCTTTGCGATTACGTAGACGAAATCAAAGAAGCTTTTGCAAGATTACCAAACCCAGACAAACGTCATGCTTATGCGTTTGCCCTTGAAAAATTAAGCGCTCAAATAGAAGCTGTTATAAAAGTATTAAAATCGACGCCTGTTTGGGCCAAAGAAAATAAGTTTACGCAACCAAAAAAAGCGAAAGTATATAAGCAAGCAGTTAAGAAAATCATGCAAAGCTCTCATGAGCTTTACCAAGAGCTATCACAAAACCATGAATTTGAGCGTCGTTTACAAGAAATGATCGATATACGTAAGCGGCAACTTGCATCAGCGAGTAAGGCTGAGGCGAGTAAAATAAATCAAGAGATCTTGGCACTACATGCCCGACTTGGGCGATGTCGAAAAGCCATTACCGCCACTGAAGACAAAATTCAACAAGTTGAAAAACAACAAAACCGCTAATGATTTTCTATCACCCTCTATACAGCGCCCTACAACTACCTGAGAGACACCGCTTTCCTATTAAGAAATACCAGAAACTTGAAAATGTAATTCATGCAATGGGGTTCTCTGAACAGGTCTTTGAACCAAAACCAGCTAGCTTAGCTCAGATCAAACTTTGCCATGATGCAAATTATGTTGACGCATTTGTAAACGGCTCTTTAACTGAGAAAGCAATCAAAAAAATGGGCTTTCCATGGTCAACGGAATTGGTTGAAAGAACTTTACTTTCTGTTGGCGCAAGTATTGAAGCTGCTGAATACGCATTAGAACATGGACTCGGGTTAAACTTAGGTGGAGGCTACCACCATGCCAAATTTGATCACGGTGCTGGGTTTTGTATTTTTAACGACCATGCCATAACTGCACAGCATCTGATCCAGGAAGGCCTTGCTGAACGCGTTGTGATCCTCGATTGCGATGTACACCAAGGGGATGGTACTGCTGATATTTTGCATGACAACGACAACATCATTACTTGCTCTTTGCACTGCGCTCAGAATTTTCCTCGAGCAAAAGCACGCTCAGACCTTGATTTCGAAATCGAAAAAGGCTGCATCGATGCACACTATTTGCAAACCCTACAGCAAGCGTTAGATTTAATTAAGCGTCTCTATCAACCTGATATTATTATCTATAATGCCGGTGCTGATATTTACCATAAAGATGAACTCGGTTTACTAGATATCAGCCTAGCTGGTGTATTAGAGCGTGATAGAACAGTGATTTCATTTTGTAAAAACAACGATATCCCTTTATCGATTGGCCTTGGCGGTGGCTATCAACGTAATGAAGAACAACTGATTGAAGTACATAAACAACTTTTATTCGCTGTGTTCGAAAACTATTGATTATTGGTATAAACTCAAAAAATAAAAACATTAGGTAGATGACATGAAACTACATGATGATGTGCACAATTATTATGAAAAAGTCATGCTAGATCGGATCATTGGGCGTAATCTGCAAGACAAATACGATGATGATGTACTGGCCGATTTTTGCTGTACGGTACTCAATCGACTGCCTGCAAGATATATTCGCTATGATGTAGACATGGCTTTTTACTTACCACAACACGAGCGCATCCAAATGGAACAAAGAGTCGATATTGCAATTGATGTTGCCATGACACAAGTGGCTAAAAGAGGTTCAACGATCAGTGAGTAACTTTTAGAAATGAGCAATAGTTTAGAAAATGCACCGACCCATGTGAAATTGGCTGTCGATTTAATTATGTTACTAGAACAACATGAATTGCCAGCCGAAGACGTACTTGCTGCACTTGAAATCGTGAAATCAGACTTTCAAAATAAATTAAACAATGAAGCTAGTTCGAACTAGCTTCATATGAATTTGTAACTTGTTAAACTGTCATTAATTTTCTTATTTGAAGTCTAAAAGACCAAGTTTATATTGTACATAAAACTGACTATCCGCTTCTGATTGCTCAGGGCAAATAAAGTAGCCAACGTCGTCTCTAAAAGGCTTAGTCTGATGGTGTTTGCCGTCCTCCCAATATAAAACCGCATGTTTTACCAAGTGACCCATATAGGTATGATCTCACTCATAATGACAAAATCCATGGTGCGAAGATAAATATGGGTCATACTTGTCTAATAAAGTGATATCAAGCAAACCATTTTTATAAGTTGCAAATACTTTCGCATCATATTCTGATGTCTTTTCGTCAACAAAATAGGCATGATCTAACTGTAACAGATATTAAGTTCGCAGAAATCGAGCTTAAAGTAATAGATGATCAGTTAAACAGAGCTGTTCTTAAGGCACCTTTTGACGGCGTCATAAGTGAACGTTTTGAACGAGCTGGTACTGAAATAAGCCGTGCTCAAACACTATTGAATTTAATCGATATAAATAACCTAGAAGTCAGATTATTTATCCCTGTTAAATATCTCAGCTATTTAAAGCCTGGCGCTCCGCTACAATTAAGTGCAGGACAATTAGATAGCCCACAGCGCGCTTCTGCCGTCATCACAGCTGTTATTCCTGCAACAGATCCAAGAGCACAATCGTTTGAAGTTCGTGCTGATTTACAGATAAATAGCTCACAGAGCTGGGCTTCTGGCAAACTCGTTGATGTAAATGTGACTTTAAGCTCAAGTAATGAGGAACTTATTGTAAACCGTGATGCTCTAATACTTAGGCAGCAAGGTGTTCATATTGTAAAGATTAAAGAAGATAATACTGCACTCCATGTACCGGTGGTTGTTGGTAAAGGACAAGGTAATAAAGTCGCGATTAAGCCAAGAGATATAACACTGCTTAGCGTAGGTGATCGCATTGCAACAAGAGGTGCAGAGACGCAAGCAGAACGTCAAAGCGTTGAAGTACAGCCCGCTCTGTAAAGTTTACTAGCCCAATGAGCAAGCCGTTAAGAGTACACTTAACGTGCTTGTCTCATTTTTTAATTTAACCCGATAAATCAAACATCATCCTCGATGTTATCTTTACCTTTTGTACGCTCGATACTATCAAGCTTGTGATGGATAGCTGATTTGATCAGCATGTAGCCACTGATTGGCGCTGTAAGTAATAAGAAAATAGAAATTAAGATTTCTTTTAGACTTATACCTGCCTCTGATTGACTAAAAAATACCATAGCCGCTGTTAGCAAACACGCCATACCCAAAGTCGTCGCTTTTGTTGGGCCATGTAAACGCATGAAAAAATCAGGCATCTTAACCAAACCAATAGACCCGACCAACACAAATGAGCCACCAATTAAAAGTAAAATAGAAATAATCCACTCAGCCATCGCTCACCTACTCTATTATGTCGCCACGAAGTAAATACTTACATACCGCAACTGTACTCACAAATCCAAGCATTGCAATTAACAATGCAGCCTCAAAGTAAAGCTCCGTACCCATGTTTAAACCATATAAAATAATCAAAGCAATACTGTTAATAAACATGGTATCTAGAGCCAAAATACGATCTGGTATCGATGGCCCTTTGACTAATCGCCATAGGTTTAGTAACAAAGACACCCCGATCATCGCGAAGACAATTAATATGACATTTTCTAGCATTCAAAGATCTCCTTAAGGGGCGCTTCGTAACGTTGTTTAATGGTATTTATCAACTCTTGCTCATCTTTTAAATTAAGTACATGAATGAGCAAGTAGCGCTGTTCTGGTTCTTCATCTTCTGCTAATGACTCTTTCCAAGGGTATACTTCTGCACTCACTGTACCAGGCGTTAGAGAAACTGTGCTCGCCAATATAGTGATTGGCATTGCTTGATCTAAATCTAATGGGACTTTTACAAAGCCTGGTTGTAATTTTTTGCTTGGTCCTAGAATTAATAGTGCTACCTGAATATTTGCGGTAATGATGTCATATAAAACTAAAAAAAAGTGTTTCAGCGCTTTCCAAGGATGCAATATTAACGGCTGTTTTGTTCTAAATGGATTGGTTGCTAAAGGGATAACAACGGCCAAAATTGCACCTAAAATCAGATGCCCTGCTGACACACTATTATTTAATAACAACCATACGCTGAATAATAATAAACTTCTGAATGGAGTGGGTAGCCATTTAAACCGTGCTTCTGTACGCATTATTTAGCCTCCCCTAATACCACTGAAGTATTTGCTGAAAAATCATGCAATTGTTTTGCAGCCTCAATCGCATAGTTTGACATATCACCTGCAAACACTACCAATAATGGCGCGCCCATTAGCACAATGAATACAGCTGCTATTTGAAATTTGTGAGCTTTTACAGGCTCTGCATTATCTTGAGTTTTATTTTGATGATGCCAAAACACTGTGCTGCCCGCTTTCGAAATACCAACTAGCAAAGCCAGACTCGCTAATAAATAAAGCCCCCAAAAGAATGCACCATAATCACTTTCAAATGTTGCACGCAATAACCAAACCTTACCAATAAAACCTGATAATGGCGGCATACCTATTACCGTTATCGCTGCGATGGCAAATGCACCACCAAGCAAAATAGGCTGTGTTACAGGACGACCAATCGTCACTCTATCGGCTACTTTTCCTCGTTGACGGCCGATAAGGTCTGCCAGTAAAAATAAAGCGGCTGTGACTAGCGTAGAATGAACTAAATAAAAAATTGCCGCAGCACTGGCATCTTCAGTTTGCACTGCAACCAAAGCGACCAAAGTACCAACAGATACAATCACTAAATTTGCAACTAGCTTGCGCAAGTCATGACTAGCTAATACTCCGATAGCTCCCATACAAATGGTTGCTAACGCTAACCACCATAACCAATCTTGAGCCATATGACTTAGCTCTCCGGCTTCATCACCGAAAATTAACGTATACACACGCATCATGGAGTAAACGCCAACTTTAGTCATAATTGCGAATAAAGCCGCAACCACTGGCATTGCAGTCGCATAAGTATTTGGTAACCATAAATGCAGCGGAAGAAGTGCTCCTTTTAACGCAAAAACAACTAATAATAGTAAACCACCTATTTTAGCTAAGAAAACATCATCGCCTTCCAAGTGAGTCACTTTGTTAGCCATATCAGCCATATTTAATGTGCCAAGTACACCGTACAAAATTCCCAAAGCAATTAAGAAAACAGCTGAGCCAACTAAATTCATAATCACATACTGCAAAGCCGCTCGCGTATTATGTTTGTCACCACCGTGCATTAGTAACGAATAAGAGGCAATTAACAACACTTCAAAGAATACGAATAGGTTAAACGCATCCCCAGTTAAAAAAGCGCCATTTACACCAAGTACTAAAAAGTGAAGTAAAGGATGGAAGAAACTGCCCTTTTCATCATCACCTGCACACGCATACAAAGCGCATACTAAACCAAGTAACGAAGTCAAAGAGACAAGCAATGTTGAGAGCGGATCAGCAAATAAAACGATGCCGAAAGGTGCTTGCCAGTCACCAATTGCATAGGTTGTATTACCCATTTCATCGACTTGTAGCAATAGTAATACAGATGCCAGTAAAGTGATAAAACTTAAAGCCACAGAAGAAAAGCGACGAATTTGCTTATTCTTACCGCAAGGTGGCATCAATAGAACAACCCCTGCTAGCATTGGAAGTAATACAGGCAGAGAAGTTAAATGTTGGATCATGCTTTGCCCTTGTTATTATTTGTCGGAACTTGACCATTAACATGGTCGTTACCTAAATCGGCACGCCCTCTAATCGCTAAAATCACCACAAATGCAGTCATTGCAAAGCCAATTACAATTGCCGTTAACACTAAAGCTTGCGGTAAAGGGTCTGCGTAATCTGAGCTGTAGCCAAGAACAGCCGCTTTGTTTAGCGTTAAACGGCCAGACGCAAATAAAAATAAATTCACTGCGTACGACAACATAGTGAGGCCTAATACCACGGGGAAAGTTCGTGAGCGCAAAATTAAAAATACGCCGCACGCAACCAATAAACCTACGCAAGATGCATATAAGATTTCCATTAAATATTTACCTCTTCTTTTGGTGCATTGGCAGTCAACTTACCTAAACTCGCCAATATCATTAGAGTTGCACCAACAACTGTGATGTAAACACCTAAATCAAATACTAACGCACTGGCTAATTCGATTTGCCCTATAACAGGCAGGTCGAAGTAATCAAACCAGGTTTTTAAGAATGGACGACCGAAGAACCAACTACCCACGCCTGTGGCAAGAGCAATTGCAATGCCTGACGCAATGATCTTTCGATAGTTTATAGTTAGGCGTTCTGCGATCCAATTCGAGCCATGTGCAATATATTGCAAAATGAACGCTATTGCTGTCACTAGTCCAGCTATAAAGCCACCACCTGGTAAATTATGCCCACGAAGGAAGATATAGAAAGACACTAACAGCGCAAGGGGTAGTAAGCTCTGCGAGATACTTGCAAGTAACAACGGGTAACGCTCTTTTGCCCATGGACGTCCTTCACTATCAGAACCTGGCATAAATAAAGGTAAGTTCACCAGAAGTTTATAAATACCTAATGCTGCAATACCTAATACAGTAATTTCACCTAAAGTATCGAAGCCTCGGAAATCCACAAGGATGACATTAACAACGTTTGTACCACCGCCGCCGGTTTTAGCATTGGCAATAAAGAAATCTGAAATACTTGAGAATGGACGAGTGATTAATGCATAACAGATACTACCAACGACAATGCCGATGGCTGAAGCGATACCTAAATCACGTAATACACGAACCGAACTTGATGCTTTTGGTGACTTCTGTGGTAAGAAGAACAGCGCTAGCATAAGCAAAATAATCGTTACAACTTCAACCGTTAATTGAGTTAAAGCTAAATCTGGCGCAGAGAAGCGCGTGAAGGCGATAGAGACCATCAAACCAACTACAGATAGCATTAAAAGCGAAATCATGCGCTGTCGGTGCCAAATTACTGTTGCAATGGCTGCTATCATTAATAAACCTGCTCCGATGCCATTGTGCACATCAACCGGTGTCAGAGGGTTATTACCGGCTAATTGCGCCATTTCGAATAAAGGCCAACCTGCAGCAAGTAAAACAATGACAAACATCAGCATTAAATAACGTTGTAAAGATCCGTTTTCAATGGCCGAAATTTTATTTTGACTCCACCTTACCAGTCTAGAAACAGAGCCATCAAACATCTTTTTACCCGTCATAGGTGGCAATGACGCTTGAAATTGGAATAAGTATTTACGCTGAGTGTAAATAAGCACACCACCTGCAACCGCAATAGCACTCATCAATAACGGTAAATTAAAACCGTGCCAAAGTGAAATCTTGTATTCAGGAACTTGACCAGCTAACACTGCATCAGCTGCAGTATAAATAATGTCATGAACCACAAAGTTAGGGAACATCCCCACAATTAAACAGAGAGCGACTAAAATTTCTATTGGAATACGCATATAACGTGGCGGTTCATGAGGTGTTTTTTCTAGATCGATTGGGTCACCATTAAAGAAAACATCATGAATAAATCTTGCTGAATATGCTACAGAGAATGCCGCAGCAATGGTTGCAAGTACAGGCACTAACCAAGACATTGAACCCAATAATTGTTGATGCAAAGTCTCAGCAAAAAACATTTCTTTTGAAAGGAACCCATTTAATAATGGAACACCAGCCATAGAGGCAGCTGCGACCATTGCTAAAGTTGCTGTATAGGGCATAAATCGCCACATACCATTGAGCTTACGCATATCACGTGTGCCCGTTTCATGGTCGATAATACCCGCAGCCATAAACAATGACGCTTTGAATGTTGCATGGTTAATGATATGGAAAATTGCAGCAACGGTTGCCAGCTCGGTATCTAAGCCAAATAACAGCGTAATTAAACCTAAATGGCTGATGGTTGAATATGCAAGCAACCCTTTTAGATCATGCTTAAATAACGCCACATAAGCGGCAAAAATGAGTGTTGCCAAACCCGTCAAGCCAACTAAGATGAACCAAAGTTCAGTACCCGCAAGTGCAGGATAAAAACGTGCGAGTAGGAAAATACCAGCTTTAACCATGGTTGCACTGTGTAAGTAAGCACTTACAGGTGTAGGCGCAGCCATAGCATGGGGTAACCAGAAATGAAATGGAAACTGCGCTGACTTTGTAAATGCACCAAGTAATACTAGCACTAATGTGACTTCGTATAAGTTATGGGCTTGAATAAGCTCTCGACTTGCTAAAATAACATCAATGTCATAACTACCAACAATATGACCTAGCATCAACAAGCCAGCAAGCAAAGCTAAACCACCAGCACCTGTGATAGTAAGCGCCATACGCGCGCCTTTACGTGCCTCAGATTTACTCCACCAATAGCTAATTAATAAGAATGAACTAATGCTGGTCAGCTCCCAGAATAACCAAAGTTGGAGTACATTATTCGCTGTTACAATACCTAGCATCGCCGTCATAAAAAGCATCAGGTAAGCGAATAATTTTGGCATGGAATCTTTTTCACTTAGGTAATAACGGGCATAAAAAATAACTAGCATGCCAATACCTAGAATCATTAAGACAAATAACAGTGAGAGCCCGTCAAGTCGGAATGATAACTCGAGGCCAAGTGCAGGGACCCAATTGACGCTTTCACGAAGTACTTCACCCGCAAAAACATCTGCAGCAGAGTTAATGACCAGTATTAATGCAATCGCAGGCATCACAAGTGTTAAAGCGGTGGTTTGGTTGCGCGTTAACTTACCTGTTAATGATGAAATAATACTGCCAAAAAAGGATAACAGAGGTATCCAAAGCAAAGTCATATAATTAACCTTTTTTATTGTGCTGTCACAGAGACAAACAGTGTAACTAAACACTGATGGTCATGGAAAACTATGCATCTAACTGCGCATTTTCTCCATGCAAAACTGCTACAATTTATACTTTATTAGTGTTTGAGTTGTCTATAGTTTTAGCCCCCAGCTGGTTAAATACTAGACGAAATTAACAAACAATTCAGATTAAATTATAAAATTGGATATAAGTGAGCCGCTTAGTTAATAATTACTTCACCCTTATTTGCCTGCATCTTTTGTTTAAATTGCCAATCTTGGACTATTTTTTTACGCCAAAGCTGCCGATATTGCTCTGTTAAGGGCAGCTCTTGGTACTGCATTTTGCTCCATTGACTTGAGGGTTTAAATGCTTTTAGCCGACCTTTTTCACATGTTTTCGCCGGTGACCAATCAACTGGTGCCGACTGCACTGTGCCAATATATAAATTCGGTGCTTTAAGGCCTGAAGAATTACATAGCCACTTTGCCTTTCTACCATACACAGCGTATTCATCTTCAAAACCGCTAAAATGCATAAGCTCATGAATAAGTACATCAATATCGCTTTGTAAGCTCAGAGTCATTTGTTTATTGTGCACATTTGCCAGGCCACGTTTGGTCATAATTATCTGATAATCAGCATGTGGCAATGATTGATTTAAATTACACAGTGCAAAGCCATTAAAGCCCTCTGTACAATCTAGCGCCGAACCAACATAGAATACTTCACTCATGCAAAAGCTATTTGGGCTTGGCTCCGGCTGTTTATTATATTGAGCACGTAGCTTTTGCAAATGTATGCTGGCTTCTAAGTGATCAGCAAGTAACAAAACTGTATTTTTACACGACTGATGAAAGTTAAGCGCTTTCGGTAATAACCTCACAGGTAAATGTTTAATTTGCTGTTTGTCTATATTTTCTATTATTTTACCAGCTTGCAACTGCAACAAACTATCTAGACGATCGAAGGGCTCAATGTGCTTGGACAACAATGTTAATTCATGCCATTTACCTAACTTTAATAATACTTCAATTAAGCTTTCAAGCTGTTGAGTGGGTAATTTTTTTGGAATCGTCGACCAGTAAGGTAAAGCTTGCTCAAAAGCACCCACATCAATTAGATGTCGTAATAAATAAAAATTAATTTGAGGGTTTTCGAGTACTTTTAGTTGTTTTAGCGTACTAATAGGAAGTTTTGATAGCTCAATTTTAATTAAGTAATAGCTTTGAGGATATTGTGCTAAAAACTCAGACTGAGTGATTAAGTTCTTCAATTTGGGATGATCGGCACTGCTGCCGATCATTAACATCAAAATACTTAGAAAAAAGTAATTAGCCTGCCTTAACACCAGCAAATAGCTCTAATTCTAAACGGGCGTATTTATGCTCTACAAACTCATAAACATTCGTAGCAAGTGCAAGCTTAAAAAAATCAACTGCCACAGCTTGTTTACCACGTGCTTGATACAACTTAGCTAAATAAAAGTAAGCTTCACATAAACGTTCTAAATATTGTTGCTGGCCACCAACACCTTCTGAAATTTGCGCTAAGAATTGTGTTTCTGATACTTGCCCTAAATAGAGCTGTACAAGTTGAGTTGACCACTTGTCAGGATTTAAAGCTTGACTGTTAGCCTGTAATTGTTGATAAGCACTTGCTGGGTCTACATTTGCTTGAGCCAAGTACAACCACAGTACTCTGTATGCATCTGAAGGAGAGCGAGACAAGAACGCTTCAAAGTCTTGACTTGATAACTCAGGTCGGCCACCGTAGTATAATGCAATCCCCCGATTTAAATACGCGTACTGATGTTCCTCATCGAGTTCAAGCACTGCATCAAACATTTCATAAGCCTTACCAAAATCTTGTGCTAAAGTATGATGGATGCCTAAGAAATTATAAACTGAAGCCAGGTCGGGTTTTAATTTTACTGCTCGATTAAAATCGATACGGGCTAATGTTGATAGACCCACACTATCGTATAAACGCCCTCTTCTGAGAAATAATTCGGCTTGTTGCTCAGTACTCATTTCTGACGATTGCAACACCTCTGTGTAGCGCGCAATTTCAATTTCATTTCTATAATTTGGTGCGAGTGGCACACCCAAAGGAACATTCGCAACTGACTTCGCATCTTGTTGCTCTGATGTCGTTTGACAACCTGACAAAGTGATCGCAACCAGTGATGCGACTAGAAATGATTTAAACTTCATTAGTTTCCTTTTTGAGATCAGCGAAAAATTTTCATTACACTATGCTGACAACCTAAATTGCATTAAGTGCCATTAAAACATAAAAAAAGGGGCCTAACAGCCCCTTTTCATTGTTACATGAGAGAAAACAAATTATTCAGCTGGCTTTTCTTGCTCAGCGTCTGCTTTTTTCTCTACCGCTTCTTTGATGCTCAGACGAACACGGCCCTGACGGTCAACTTCAAGTACTTTAACTTTAACTTCTTGACCTACAGTTAGGTGATCAGACACGTTATTTACACGCTCTTCACTGATCTGAGAAATGTGTACTAGACCATCTTTACCAGGTAGTACATTTACGAATGCACCAAAGTCAACGATACGAACAACTTTACCTGTGTAAAGCGTGCCAACTTCAAGCTCAGCCGTTAACGCTTCTACACGTGCAATTGCGTCTTTCGCACTTTGACCATCTGTTGCAGCAATCTTAACTGTACCGTCATCTTCGATTTCGATCGTTGTGCCAGTTTCTTCAGTAAGCTGACGAATTGTTGCACCACCTTTACCGATAACGTCTGCAATCTTCTTCGGTGGAATGTTCATTGTGTAGATACGCGGTGCAAATTCAGACAGCTCTTCTGAAGGTGCCGCAATAGCTTGGTCCATCACACCTAGGATGTGTAAACGTGCCGCTTTTGCTTGCTTAAGTGCGATCTGCATGATTTCTTTTGTGATACCTTCAATCTTGATATCCATTTGAAGTGCAGTAACACCAGCGTTAGTACCAGCTACTTTAAAGTCCATGTCACCTAAGTGATCTTCATCACCTAAGATATCAGAAAGAACAACAAAGTCGTCGCCTTCTTTAACTAAACCCATTGCGATACCCGCAACAGATGCTTTAACTGGTACACCCGCGTTCATAAGCGCAAGTGACGTACCACATACAGAAGCCATTGAAGATGAACCATTTGATTCAGTGATTTCTGATACTACACGAATTGAGTATGGGAACTCTTCAAGTGTAGGAAGAACCGCTGCAACACCACGCTTAGCTAGGTTACCGTGACCAATTTCACGACGCTTAGGCGAACCTACAAAACCAGTTTCACCTACACAGAATGGAGGGAAGTTGTAGTGCAACATGAAATGGTGCTTTTGAGTACCTGTTAGGTCGTCAATTAGCTGTGAATCACGCTCAGTACCTAAAGTTGCAGTTACTAACGCCTGAGTTTCACCACGTGTGAAGATAGCAGAACCGTGTGTACGAGGAAGTACACCCGTCATTACGTCTAGTGCACGAACCATGTCTGGTTCGCGACCATCGATACGTTTTTCACCTGCGATGATACGACCACGAACTGTCTTCTTCTCAAGAGAACCAAACAGCTTACCAACTTCTTGCTCGTCTAAAGACTCATCTTCAGCAAGCTCAGCAGTTAGTTTTTCAACAACTTCTGCTTTAGCAGCAGAAATCGCTTCTTTACGAGCCACTTTATCAGTGATCAGGTAAGCAGCGCCTACTTTCTCTTCTGCGATTGCAGCGATTTTATCAGCAAGTGTTACGTTCTTTTCCGGTGCTGTCCAATCCCAAGCTGGTTTACCCGCTTCTGCTTTGAATTCTTCTACAGCTTTGATGATAGCCTGTGCTTGTTCATGACCATAAACAACTGCACCTAGCATCTCTTCTTCAGTCAGAACTTCAGCTTCTGATTCAACCATTAATACTGCGTTTTCAGTACCTGCAACAACTAGGTCTAGCTTGCTTGATTCAAGCTCAGTCAGTGTTGGGTTAAGTACGTATTGACCATCAGTGTAACCTACACGAACTGCACCTAGTGGACCGTTAAATGGAATACCAGAAATAGCAAGTGCTGCTGACGTACCAATCATCGCAACCATATCTGGCTGGATGTCAGGGTTTACAGATACAACTGTTGCAATAACTTGTACTTCGTTTACGAAACCGTCTGGGAAAAGTGGACGAATTGGACGGTCAATTAGACGTGCGATCAATGTTTCACCGTCGTTTGGACGACCTTCACGCTTTAAGAAGCCACCAGGAATACGACCAGCAGCATACATACGCTCTTGGTAGTTCACTGTTAGTGGGAAGAAGTCTTGACCTGGTGCTGCTTCACGCTTACCAACAACAGATACTAATACTGAAGTGTCACCGATGCTAGCTAGAACCGCACCATCAGCTTGACGTGCAATTGCACCTGTTTCTAGGGTCACGGTATGTTGACCTAGTTGAAATTCTTTAATAATTGCTTGCACAATATTTTCCTTATTTAAAACAAAATAAAACGCCAACAATCACCAATTACAGTCTTAAGCAGACTAAATAAATCCGCTTAAGTACTACAATTGGCTAACGCGTCAGCGTTCACTCGACATAATTGCCAAGTGCGAGTAATTATACTTGTAGAATACCCACAAAAAAAGGGGCGATTAGGCCCCTTTTTTATCATTGGCTAAAAAGCCAACATAAACAAAAAGATTAGCGACGTAGGCCAAGCTCTTTGATTAGTGCAGAATAACGCTCAACACTCTTACCTTTTAGGTAGTCTAGAAGGTTACGACGTTGGCTAACTTTACGTAGAAGACCACGACGTGAGTGGAAATCATGCTTATGGTTAGCGAAGTGGCCTTGTAGCTTGTTGATGTCAGCAGTTAGAAGTGCAACTTGTACTTCTGGTGAACCAGTGTCGCCTTCTGCACGTGCGAATTTTGCTACGATTTCTGCTTTTTCTTGGTTGCTTAGTGACATAATAACTCCAAAATAAATTTAAATTGTGCTTTAGCCGATCACTAATTCAGCCAAAGCGGGAAGCGGCGCGTAGTTTATCAGCATTCACACCTAAACTCTAGTCTTTAATCTTGTTGACTTGAAAGTGCACGTTTTGCTTTGAGTAAGCCTTGATCATTACGCTCACCCACACCGGCAAATTGTCCATTGGCAACAACTTTAATTGGACCGTCTGGCAACTCACCACAACTTACCGTTTGACCGTGGCCAAATGCAATGCCTTGCGCTTCATCAATTTCAATACAAGGTAAATCAACGAGTGCGGTATCCATGGGTAACAGCAATTCGTCAAGATACGTACATGCAGGTAAATCTTCTGCCTTCGCCTGATTAAGCTTTTCTTCAAGTTGCTCTAGTGTCAGCATTTTATCACTTGGATAATGCCCCACTTTCGAACGATGAAGCATAATCACATGTGCACCACAGCCAAGCTTTTCACCTAAGTCGTCAACAATCGTGCGAATATAAGTGCCTTTCGACACATGCACTGTCATTTGAATTTCTTCATTTTCCGCGTCATATTCGTCAAGGGTTAAACTGAACACATTGATCTTGCGACATTTTCGTGGCACTTCGATACCTTGTCTTGCATAAAAATACAAAGGCTTGCCTTCGTATTTCAGCGCTGAGTACATCGAAGGGTACTGATCTGATTCACCTAAAAAGCTAGCTACTTGCTCTTCAAGCATTTCTTGCGTCACTGCAACTGGACGTGTTTCGACTACTTCACCGTCAGAGTCTGAGGTGGTGGTACGCTCGCCGAGCTTAGCTCTAACAACGTACGTTTTATCAGTATCAAGTAAAAACTGGCTGAACTTAGTCGCTTCACCAAAACAAATTGGTAGCATACCTGTTGCAAGTGGGTCTAGTGCCCCTGTGTGACCTGCTTTTTGCGCAAAGTAAATTCCTTTAGCGCGCTGTAATGCTTTATTTGAAGAAATGCCTTCTGGCTTATGAAGAAGTAAAATGCCATCAACCGGGCGACCTTTAGATCGTCTCGCCATGCTAATTACTCTTCACTTTCTTCCTCTGGGCCGCGCTTTGCATTGTCTTCACGGATCACAGAGTCAACTAAGTTAGAAATACGCATACCTTCAAGAAGAGATGTATCAACCACAAATCTCAACTCAGGCATAATGCGAGCGCGAATACGTTTACCTAAAATAGAACGAATATAACCCGTTGCATCATTCAGTATTTGTACGCTCTGTTTAGTTTTATCTTCATCACTGGTATTTAACACAGTCACGAAGATTTTCGCGTATGAAAGGTCTCTTGAAACTTCAACGGCAGAAACCGTCACAAAACCTAAACGCGGATCTTTAATTTCTCTTTGTAAGATCACAGCGATTTCTTTTTGAATTTGCTGTGCAACTCTGTCAGTACGAGAAAATTCTCTCATTATCACCTACTTGTAATTTAAACCATTGATTTTACTAATGGTTTTATTCATATCTCTAATAGACGAATGGGGGCATATAAATGCCCCCATTTTTATAATTCAGTATAGCAGTTGATTAAAGGCTACGCTGGATCTCTACAACCTCGAATACTTCGATTTGGTCGCCTACACGTACATCGTTGTAATTCTTAACACCGATACCACATTCCATACCGTTACGAACTTCATTTACGTCATCTTTGAAGCGACGTAGTGATTCAAGCTCACCTTCATAGATAACAACGTTATCACGAAGTACGCGGATTGGATTGTTACGTTTAACCACACCTTCAGTAACCATACAACCGGCAATTGCGCCAATCTTCGGTGACTTAAACACATCACGAACTTCAGCAAGACCAATGATTTCTTGCTTGAATTCAGGTGCAAGCATACCAGACATTGCTTGTTTAACTTCGTCGATTAAGTGGTAGATTACACTGTAATAACGTAAGTCTAGGCTTTCAGCTTCAATCACTTTACGAGCAGAAGCATCAGCACGTACGTTGAAGCCTACAACAATCGCGTTAGATGCTGCAGCAAGTGTTGCATCAGTTTCAGTGATACCACCAACACCAGTACCAACAATCTTCACTTTAACTTCATCTGTTGATAGTTTCACTAGTGCATCAGAAATCGCTTCAACTGAACCTTGAACGTCCGCTTTCAGTACCACATTAACTTCAGACACATCGCCTTCAGTCATGTTAGAGAACATATTCTCAAGCTTCGCTTTCTGCTGACGGGCAAGTTTAACATCACGGAACTTACCTTGACGATAAAGTGCTACTTCACGCGCTTTACGTTCGTCTTTAACTACAGTTGCTTCATCACCTGCAGCTGGCACACCAGAAAGACCTAAGATCTCTACTGGAATTGAAGGACCTGCTTGCTTGATGTCTTTACCATCTTCGTCTTTCATTGCACGAACTCGGCCGTATTCAAGACCACAAAGTACGATATCACCTTGCTTAAGCGTACCTGACTGAACCAGTACAGAAGCAACAGGACCACGACCTTTATCTAGGCGAGATTCAATGACAACACCTGACGCCATACCATCATGAACAGCTGTTAGTTCAAGAATTTCAGCCTGCATTAGAACCGCTTCAAGTAGCTCATCAACACCTTGACCTGTTTTCGCTGAGATGTGAACGAACTGCACGTCACCGCCCCAATCTTCAGGAATTACATCGTGCTGAGAAAGTTCATTCTTAACACGATCTGGATCAGCTGTTTCTTTATCAATTTTGTTTACAGCAACAATAAGTGGTACTTCAGCCGCTTTCGCGTGCTGTACCGCTTCGATTGTTTGAGGCATTACACCATCATCTGCAGCAACAACTAGGATTACGATATCAGTTGCTTTCGCACCACGAGCACGCATTGAAGTAAACGCTGCGTGACCTGGAGTATCTAAGAAAGTAACCATGCCGTTTTCAGTTTCAACGTGGTAAGCACCGATGTGCTGAGTAATACCACCCGCTTCACCTGATACCACGTTCTTAGAACGAATATAATCAAGTGTTGACGTTTTACCGTGGTCAACGTGACCCATAACAGTTACAACTGGTGCACGAGATTTCAGCTCAGCTGAACCTTCACAACGGTCATTTAATACTTTTTCTTCTAGCTCGTTCTCTTTAACAAGAATAACCTGGTGACCCATTTCTTCAGCAACAACTTGTGCTGTTTCTTGGTCAAGTACTTGGTTAATAGTAACCATTTCACCCATCTTCATCATGGTTTTAACGACTTCAACGCCTTTAACCGCCATGCGAGATGCAAGCTCTGCAACTGTAATTGTTTCACTGATGCGAACTTCTTGTTTTACGTCTGCAACTGGCTTTTGGAAACCATGTTGTAAAGAAGTAGGTGCCTTCAGCTTACCTTTACGACCTCTTGCTGGTGCTTCAGCTTTTGCTGGACCTTTCTTCTTCTTCTTGCGACGTGCACTCTTTTCTTCACGCGCATCTGACTCATCTTCTGCTTCTCGAGCATATGTTGATGTAGTCATGTGGTGATCTGCTGTTTCTTCACGCTTCTTGCGCTCTTCTTCTTCCTTTTTCCAGCGCGCTTCGTTTTCTTCCGCTAGACGACGAGCTTCTTCAGCTTGACGTTTTGCTTCTTCTTCAGCTTTTTTCAAAGCTGCTTCTTCTGCTTCTTTCTGCAATCTTTCAGCCTCTAGACGATCTTTCTCTTGCTGTACTGTATCCACTTGCTTGCTCTGCTGTTCTTTGGCTTTACGCTCAGCATCAGCTTTACGCTTTGCCTCTTCTTTAGCTTTGCGCTCAGCTTCCTCTTTTGCTTTACGCTCTGCTTCTTCTTTCGCCTTTTGTTCAGCTTCTTGCTGAGCTTTCAACTCAGCTTCTTTACGAGCAGCTTCCTCTTGCGCTAAACGCTCTTGCTCTTTTTGCTGTTCAACGGCGCTCTTCTTGACATATGTGCGCTTTTTACGAACTTCAACTTGTACAGATTTCTCTTTACCTGTCGAACCTTTCACGCTTAAAGTGCTTTTGCTTTTACGCTGTAATGTCATACGCTCTGGGCCTTCAGCACCTTTACCACCGTGCTGCTTGCTCAAATGATCAAGTAATTGTGCTTTTTCAGCTTCAGTGACCATATCACCATTGCTTTTGCTGATCCCAGCATCACTTAATTGCTGCAACAGTTTATCAACAGATGTATCAATAGTTTCGGCCAGTTTTTCAATACTTACTTCTGCCATAGTGTGTGTTACCTCCGTTAATAAATTTTATGCGTCTTCACCAAACCAACAGATATTACGTGCAGCCATGATAAGCTCACCCGCTTTTTCTTCTGAAAGTTCAGTAATCTCTACTAATTCGTCAATACCTTGCTCTGCTAAATCTTCAAGTGTTACAACGCCTTTACTTGCCATTACAAATGCAAGGTGACGCTCCAACCCTTCTAGAGCAAGTAAATCTTCCGCAGGCTCTGCGCCCTCAAGACTTTCTTCAGTTTTCAGAGCACTTGTTGTTAGTGCATCTTTTGCACGATTGCGTAGCTCTTCAACTGTATCTTCATCAAGACCATCGATTTCTAAGAACTCAGCCGCAGGCACGTAAGCAACTTCTTCAAGTGAAGAGAAACCTTCGTTGATAAGTAAAGAGGCAAAGTCGTCATCGATATCTAGGTTTTCAGTGAATAAGTTTATCAGTTTATCAGATTCAGCCGCGTTCTTCGCTTCCATATCTTCGACTGTCATCACATTTAGTTCCCAGCCAGTTAACTGACTAGCTAGGCGAATGTTTTGACCGTTACGACCAATTGCTTGCGCAAGGTTGTCAGCTTCTACAGCGATATCCATTGAACGCGAATCTTCATCCATTACAATTGATGCAACTTCTGCTGGTGCCATAGCATTGATAACAAACTGAGCAGGATTGTCATCGTAAAGCACGATATCAACACGCTCGCCACCGAGCTCTGTTGAAACAGCTTGTACACGTGCACCGCGCATACCAACACATGCACCCACAGGGTCAATACGTTTATCGTTTGACTTAACTGCAATTTTAGCACGTGAACCAGGATCACGAGCTGCGCCACGAAGTTCAATCATTTCTTCGCCAATTTCAGGCACTTCGATACGGAATAGTTCCATCAGCATTTCAGGCTTGGAACGCGTTACAAATAACTGCGCGCCACGTGCTTCAGGTTTAACTTCGTATAATAAGCCACGAACACGGTCACCCGGGCGGAAGCTTTCGCGTGGTAACATATCTTCACGGTAAATCACAGCTTCTGCATTGTTACCAAGATCAATCACGATCGCATCACGCGTTGCTTTTTTAACTACACCGGTAACTAATTCACCCTGCTGATCTTTGTAGGCTTCAACTACCAGTGCACGCTCTGCTTCACGTACTTTTTGTACGATTACTTGCTTCGCCATTTGCGTAGTAATACGGTCAAATTTAATTGACTCAATTTGCTCTTCAACAAAATCACCCAGTTCAATGCTGTCGTCATCAAAACGCGCTGCTTCTAAAGTGATTTCAGAAAATGGGTTTTCTAATGAGCCATCTTCTTGCGGGTTAACAACCATCCAACGACGGAAAGTATCGTATTCACCCGTTTTGCGGTCAATTGAAACACGTACTTCAATTTCGCCTTCATGCTTTTTCTTTGTTGCCGTTGCTAAAGCAAATTCTAACGCTTCAAAGATTTTTTCTCTAGGAACCGCTTTTTCATTTGAAACGGCTTCTGCTACTAAAAGTATTTCTTTTGCCATAATAATGCCTCGCTTGCCCTTGTCCTTCGCTCTAATTATTAAAATTTTGCGATGATATTGGCACGTTCAATATTGCTAAGCATGATCATATGATCCTGCCCATCGATTTGGAGTGTGATCATGTCACCTGAAACAGCAACTAAATCACCTTTAAAATTTCTTCTTCCATCTTGAGGAAGCTTAGTACGAACTCTTAATTCTTCACCCTGCGCTTGCTCGTAATGAGCTGCTTTGAAAAGAGGTCTATCAACACCCGGTGAAGATACTTCAAGGTCGTATTCATTTGTAATCGGATCTTCAACATCTAAAATCGCGCTCACTTGGCGACTCACATCAGCACAGTTATCAACCGTGATGCCATTCTCATGATCGATGTAAACACGTAGAGTTGAGTGTCTACCGGCTTGCACAAACTCTAGACCCAATAATTCGAATCCCAATGCTTCAACAGCAGGCTCTAGCATAGCTGTTAATTCTAGCTCGATTTTTGACACAAATATCCTCCATACAAACAAAAAAAGGGCAAAATGCCCAGAGTAATCATGTATCTTTAGCAAGCTTTAGATACAACAACGCCCCGGACCAAGCGGGGCGTCACACTAAATACAAAACTGTGTGGCCTAGGGCCAAGCTTGGTCACGCCAGCGCTAAATAAGAACGCTATAAACGCAAAACGCGCATTACAATGAATGCGCGCTACCAGAGTAAGAAAACATAAAAATTATTTTCTAAAATTGGTTGCGGGAGCCGGATTTGAACCGACGACCTTCGGGTTATGAGCCCGACGAGCTACCAGGCTGCTCCATCCCGCGCCAACGTGCAGCACTACTACTGCAAAAACAGGCTGTATTATAGGGAGTGTTCCATAAATAAGCAACCATAAAGCAAATAAATACTTTAGTAAGTATTCTCACTCTGTAGAACCACTTTTCAATAAATATTAATTCAAAACCCTAAAAGCCATCTATACTCATAATGAAACAGCAAATTACTGCTCAAATCACCTTAATAAGGTGCCGGTTTTACGAATGCAAATGGATGTGCCTACTTATTTATGAGGCACTCACTATGAGTCTATCACCCTATCAATTTCAGTTGTTAACCAGCTCAAGTAGAGATATTTGTAATAACTTTGAGCATTTTTATACTTACTTCAATTTATTAATAAATGAAAAGTTGACAACCTTCACACCTTGCTCTGTCCACTTTAATCATAGAATGCATATATTGTCACTTAATGAACATCTCACATCTCAGCAGAGTATTTGGCTTTTTATAGAGCACAACTCTCTCTACCTTAATGAGCTGTTTCCAGACAAGCATCAAGTTTTTATTTTTCGAGATGTATTTTTAATGGCATTAAGTACAACGCTGAAATCCAAGTTTACTCTCGCTGTAAGAAAGGCATGGCAAAATATTCTTCACGTCTTTACTAATATGGTTTTAGCAAGAGTACATGGTTATAGCAACGTTATTTCTATGCAGCAATACAGAAATAGGTTTCAAGAGTCTAAGTCTTTCAATGGAAAATTACGCCGAGATCCGTAAACTATAGAAAATAGGTTTATTAGGAACATGAATGAAAAAGACACTTACTTTAGCAGCCCTACTGACAGTCTCGTTATTTGGATGTGACGTATTTGAAAGTTCAAAAGCGCAAATTGAACAACAATATTTATCTGAGAATCAAGAATTAAAGGCTGCGATTGACGCTATCAGAGAGCAAGGACTTCAAGCTGTAGCAACCTCAGCTGAAAATGGCTCTGTTGCAGCTTGCGTTGCCAAAAACCTAGATTCAGACCCTATGGGTGCTTTAATTGAGGTTGAAGGGGCTCTTCAGGATAGTGCTGATCTAGCGGGGTTAGTAGAAACTATCAACTCACTTACTGAGCAAGAGTTGAGTTTAGAAACAATTGGTAAATTACTTCAGCACGGTGCTGAAACGGTTGATTATTTAAAAACTTTACTCAGCCAATACGAACTATCAGAGTTACAAACGCAACTTACCCACTTACTCGAACAAGGTCAAAATAAAACTCAGGATGTTGGCCAACACCTTCGTGAACTCATTGAACAGTGTAAATAACTAATTTTAAGGGAGACATTTTGTCTCCCTTAAAATATTCTCCAGCGTCGCTTTTTCGATTTAATCTTGTGGACCCAATTCACTTCTATGGTTGTCACCGCCAACGTATCTCTTTTTTGTTTTGAAATTAACTCATAACTGATACTTTGTGTAGAACCGAAATTTAATGTGTACACAAAGGCTTTGGTGTTTGCCCAGCATTGAAGTATTTTCTTGGAATTGCTTTCTCGTAAACAATAATCGCCTATATCAGGGGCGGTAATAGCAAACTTAACGTCTGTATAACAGGTCCGGCCTTCATTTAGAGCTACGCATTTACTCGGCATTGCATTTAGGATCTCAGTTGGTCCTTCATCTTTCGTTTGCGCATAACTTACTGAAGTCATAAGCAACGAGCAGAGTGAGATCGCTCTAAAATACATATTTCACTCCCATAAAAACAACACGGGCATCACGAGAGTGAACAATTGGGCTCTCAACTATATGTGATGAATACGCAAAGCCGGATGCGCCGGCACTAAATACCCAACTTTGTGCTATTGGATAATCAGCTTGCAATTGCACATAAAAAGAAGAGGTGTTGCCTACAACATATTCAGGTCTGAAAGCTGTGGCTTCATCAGCATCAATACCATAATAATAATCTATAAAAGCAGAAGAATAGTAATTTGCACCTATGTTTAACCAAACATCCCAGTTTCTTAATTCAAAGTTTCTCGTGGTATCTAAGTGAAAAAGCCAACCATCACTTTCACCAAAAGCGTCAAACACAAGTTCGGCAACAGTTTGAAATTTTCCGTGACTTAAGTAATAGGCAAAGCCAAGAGACAAATCTGCTTCTCTTTCTTTGATTCCTTTAAGTTCATGTACTTCTTCGTCTCTATCATAATAGCCATTCTCATTGAAAGGTTGTTGATAACTGCCCATAATGACATCAACCCCCCAATCATTTTCAATGATCAATTGGTAACCTAAATCAGATCCACCATAAAAGTCACCTGAATGAGTATTTAAATAAAAATTTTTGTATTCTATCTTCGCATCTATCAGCAGACCGGGTGCACTAAAATGTGATTCCGCCCCCACCAGCTGAGCCATCGTTGAGTCAACCCAAAATGTTCCTAAGCTAAATTGCCATAGTAATTCATCATCTTCTAGATGTTCATCTGCTTGACTATATGAAGAAAAGAAGCAAAAACAACATAGCAATAGTATGGTTATTTTTTTCATTGTTTTTGTGTTTATAGGTTTTATTGTCATTCTTACTTGCATGATAGCCTAAGCTTAAGGCATCCAACAATATGAATTTGAAGTCATAAAAGCATACTACCTTTCCCAAAATGGGGAAAGTAGTAAATCATCAGAGTTGTAAACAAATACAACTAATATAATTATATAAAGTAGTTTTTTAATATTGCTCGATAGATTTCTTCTACTTTCAACAAATCTGCAATTTCCACTCGTTCATTAACTTGGTGAATAGTAGAGTTGGCTACGCCACATTCTATAACTTGGGTATGTGCGTTTGAAAAAAAGCGACCATCTGATGTACCACCCGCTGTGGTTAATTTAGGATATTGACCTGTCGTCTCATAAATAGACTTTTCAACCAAAGTTAAAAAACAATGGTTATCTTTATGACCTGTATAATAGGGCTCACAAGGTCGCTCCCAATAACAGCTTAAGTTTTGTTGAACAGGCTCAAGTGCTTGTTCAACTGCGTTTATAATTTGTTGGCTATTATACCCGTGGCTATACCTTACATTAAAAGTGACTTCGCAGTTATCAGGAATGATGTTATCGACGCTGTTGTTAACTTGAACCCCTGTTACCTGAAGCCCCGTTTTGGAACCTGCTTCATCTTTATTCCAAATAATGTTGGTCAGACAATTAATCACTTTACCTGCTAAGTGTGCCGCATTAATACTGTTTTCAGGATATGCAACGTGACCTGCTTTACCTTTGACCTGAATTCGACCTGAAAGTGCGCCTCGACGTCCATTCTTAATAGCGTCTCCAGCTAATATATCAGCCGTAGGTTCACCAACTAGACACGCATCTAAGACGATATTTTTCTTTTCTAAATACTCGGCAATTACTTTACAGCCAAATTCAGCCTCACCTTCTTCGTCGGAGGTAATTAGCCAGTAGAGTGAGCCAATCTTACAGCGCTGATCCTCTATTAATTCTTTAGTTGCTGATAACATCGCCGCAATTCCCCCTTTCATATCTGCGGCACCGCGGCCATAGATGAAACCATCGACTATATCTCCAGAAAAAGGCGCAACATGCCAACCTAAAGAAGTTGCGGGAACTACATCAACATGACCAATAAAAGCCATACATGGCCCTTCAGAGAAAGTCCGCTTTGCAATTAGGTTACTCACTCCATGATGATTAACCATTTCAAATTCAAACCCCAGCTTCACAAGCTGCTTTGTCAACCAAGCAAGTGTACCGGCATCATTAGGCGTGATCGATTTGGCTTTTATCAATGTTTGCAGGAAGTTAATCGTATTGTTACAGACTGGCTTTTTAATTGCTGTGCTATACATAATTTTCAAACTAACTAGTCAGAAGTTGTCAATTATTTAAGCGTTAATATGTTGCATTTGTGTGTCACTTTACTGTCAATACAAAGATATAATCACCTAATTCAAAATTCATTTTGGGCAAAAATTTAATCTAAATCAAAGTTTCAAAAATTTCTGAAATAACCTGAATTAAAAATTGATCTAGAACAGTTTTCGTTTTCATGGCTAGCCTATAGTGGCTTCAAGAAAAAATATATATACCTTGCAAAGGCATCAGGAGATGAAAATGAAAAAACTTGGCGCAGCTCTACTTACTACCCTTTTAGTAGCCGCTCCTTTAGCACAAGCTAAATTAAGCGTTAACGTTGGTCTTATTAATGTAAACCCAAGCGATACAGCTTCAGCACTTGATCAAGACAAAGGTGCGGGTTTAGTTGCTGATTCAAATACTCAGCTTGGTATTACATTCGATTATCAATATACAGACAACATTGTATTTGAACTAATTGCAGCTACGCCTTTTTCTCATCACGTAGTTGGTGCTGGTAACTTGACTGGTGTAGGTGACATTACTGACGTTCATTTAGCAAGTGTTAAACATTTACCACCTACATTAGTTGCTCAGTACCACTTTTTAGAGCCGAACGCTAAGTTCCGTCCATTTATTGGCGCAGGTCTTAACTACACGGTTTTCTTCGATGAAGAAGCGAGCTCTACACTTAAAGCTGTTTTAAATACTGACGACGTTAAAGTAGAACTTGATAGCTCTTTTGGTATCGCACTACAAGCTGGATTTAACTATCACTTAAACGAAAAGTGGGGCATTCACACTATGGTATCAAAAATGGATATTAATACTGACGCATCAGTTTATGCAGACAAAACTAAGGTATTAACATCTGATGTAGAACTTGACCCTGTTGTTGCTATGGTAGGTGTTAAGTACAAGTTTTAATACAGAATACAGTTACTTTCTCGATCCCTAAGGCCACGTTTTAGTGGCCTTTTTTATTACTATTTTTCTTTGCTTCTAACATGGCCTTCCAATGAATTATTTCTTCTGAAAGCACTGGTGCTTGACCTTCGAAGTTAGCTGCTTTTAGCATATCTTCGACACTCACAATACCTTGTTTACTTCTAAAAACGCCCCTTACATAAGCGATGGCATGCAAGCCTCTCTCGGTAGTAAATCTTTGCTCTATATAAAAGTATTTATGATCCCACCCGACGAGTTGGGTGCTGACTTTAAACGACTCAAATGGCTTTATATCTCTAATGTATGTAATAGCTGTTGCATTCACAATTGGAAACCAGCGACGTTTCATAACGACACTAAATAAGCCTATTTTTTCTGTCATCCAAGTTCTAGCTAGATCCATAAATGCCAAATATCTCGAGTTTGTTAAATGCATGTTGATATCGCAGTCGCTTGGCATAACTTTGAAATCGATATCACAAATATCTAGTAAACCTTTGTATTGTTTATTCCTTTTTATTTTGAAAAGCAGTAGCAAAAGCCTAAAGTATAAATTCATTTGTGGTCCAACCAGCATGTAAAAATTAAAGTCTACCATAAGCTTACTGACTCTCAATAAATTGTTGCCAAGCATTAGTACCTCCACTAGGCTTAATTTATTAATAACTAAAAAAGGATAGTTATGAAAATCATCAAATTACTCTGCTTATCTGTATTATTTAGTGCTTCAGCAATGGCCAATTTTGATTTTGATGGCAAAGGAACTATTACATACCCAACAGGGCTGAGTAAGGACTTTGCATTTGGCTTTGCTTGGGATAAAACACAAAAGCAATTCAGAATTGGAAACAAACATTATGATATGTCTAGTCTACCTGAGTCATATTCAATTGCTTTAACGCTTAGTAAAGATGAGTCAAAGGTTTGGGCTCAAGAGTTTAATGCAGAATTTATAGAAAGCTTTGAATGGCAACTAGCTGATCAAAAAATAACTTTAAAGAAGAAAAAGTTTAAAGTGCCTGTGCGAGGAAATAATGTACTTTCCTTAAACAACACAGATTATTTCTTAGAAAAAACAATATCAGTATTCAAATTAAGTTTAACGAAGATGGTATCGAAAACATTAAAATTGACGGTGTCACAAAAGACATGGGAGCTAAAAAATAGCTCCCTTTTAAATGGTTAGACTTTAACTGTTTTTCTATTGATGCCATATTCTCTGAGCTTATTAGCAACAGCGGTATGGCTTAACCCTAACCTTTTCGCTAGTTGTCTTGAACTTGGGTATGCTGGATAAAGCTTTCTCAGCAGAGTGGCTTCAAAACGTTTAACTGCATGCTCTAATGTGCCTTCAAAATCCGACTCTAAATAGCCTAATTCATGAGTAAATGTGGGCAATTGCATATGCTCAACCCGCAGTTCATTATCATCAAGTAAAGACACTGCACGATATACCGCATTTTCTAATTGCCTTACATTACCAGGCCAAGGATACTGCTCTAAAAATGACAAACAGTCAGCAGCTAATATTGGTGCTGCTTGCCCATTTTGTTGCGCATACTTTTGAATAAAGTGCTCTGTTAGCGGGCCAATATCGGCTTTTCTATCTCTCAGTGGCGCAATATCAAGCGTAAGTACATTGATGCGATAATATAGGTCTTCTCTGAAGGTCCCCTCTTGCACCATAGCAGGCAAGTCTTTTTGAGTTGCAGCAACTATACGTACATTTACTTTAACTTCGTTTTCATCACCTACTTTTCTAAATGTACCATCTTGTAAAAAGCGCAGTAATTTAGTTTGTAGTTGTGTTGACATCTCACCAACTTCATCCAAGAAAACAGTGCCACCGTCCGCTTGTTCTAATACACCGCGTTTAGGGGCGGCGCTTTCGTCAAAACCGGCATAACCAAAAAGCTCCGATTCTGCAACATCATCCGGTAAAGAGGCGCATGACAAAGCTATAAATGGCTTCATCGAACGGTTCGATGCATAGTGGCAGGCCCTAGCTAACAACTCTTTACCTGTGCCCGTTTCACCTGTAATAAGAATTGGTGCATCTAATTGAGACATTTTACGCGCTTCACGAACGACACGGCGCATAGCTGTACTATTACTATGAATAGTCGCAAAGCTTTCTTGTCCATAACGCCTAAAGGCGCTCACTTGCTGACCAAGGCGGCTTTGTGATTTTATATTAATTACCGCACCGGCAAGAATGTCACCACCCGGCTTCTGAGGTACTGTTATAGGTAATATATCGGCAATATAGTCTTCACCGCCAACTTCTACACGAGTGGTTTGCCCTAAAACCTCTTTGCCCTCTAACCAACGAGTGAAATTAAAGCCTTTGAGCAAATTATTTATGTTTTCACCAAGCACATCATCAAGACTTAAACTTAAATCTTTAGAGGCCGCGTCATTACAGTGACGCACCCACCCTTTAGCATCAATTGATATCACGCCATCTGGTAAGGCACTTAATAAAGTATTTAACTCATTATGTTCACGCTCAGATGGTAAAAACGCAGTTGTGCGAACATCTTCTACACCATCTATTAAACGAATTTCAGGCATGATTTTCTGAAACTGCTCAAACTCGATGGGAGGAAAACTCACATACATCTTACAATTAACCGAATCAACTTCGATACCTTTTAAGTCAACCTGATAATTAACTAATATATTTAATACTTCTTGTGCTATTCCAATACGATCAGCACACAGGATTTCAAGACGCATTTGTTCCTCAAGCAGGGCTAAACATAAAACAGCAAAATGATACTCTAAGAATAGTCTTCATACTACAAAAATGTAAACATTATTGGACATTTATCTATAGTTTTATATCCTATCCATACATAACAAGTTAAATATATGTTTAATATTTGGGGTGGCAATTAATAATTGCATCAAATCGAATAAATAATTTATAATACTAAGGACTGATAAAAGTGAGTGTTTAAATGCCAAACACAAGTGTTCTATTCAAACTAACTAATATCCTAACCGTATGTATATCGGTTTATTTCTTATCTGCCTGCTCGGTGGAAGACCCATATCAAACGGGACCGTCTGAAGGGCAAAAGAAAGAAAGTGAAGAACGAGCATCTGCTAAAAAACAACTTATCCCTTACAAACTAGAAATAAAAAATAACTTAAGCGAGCCGTTGGCAAATATTACTGTCAAAGTTGCAGATCAAGTTTATCAGTCAGATCCGAACGGGGTTATCGCATTAAATACCTTTACCCTTGGTAATTATCCAATTGAAATTGAACATCCTGATTATTATTTTACATCCCTCACCTTAAACATTTCCTCAAACAAAAGTAACGAGGTCATAGAACTTACTCCTAAACTTAACAATGAAGTAAGCGTGATCTTTGCTGGCGATACAATGTTTGGTCGTCGCTTTATGGACCCCAGCATCACCACGATGGGGAACTCAGTACCTAATTTACCAGATGCAATGATAAACCTAGCAAATGCAGCTACAGCATCAATAGAAATAACAAAGGCGGTTGCCCCTCTATTTATACACTCTGACTTTGCATCCGTAAATTTAGAGTCGCCAGTGTTAAATCAACCTATTAGTGTTCATCCCACTAAAGAGTTTTCATTTTTTTCTTTGCCTGAAACACTTGAGGGATTAACTAGTATTGGTGTGGACTATGTCGCATTAGGAAATAACCACGTTTATGATTACCAACTATCAGGCTTAACTGACACTATAAGGTTTGTAGACGAGGCAGGATTCTTACACAGTGGTGCAGGTTTTAACGCGGCATCAGCGTTTGCACCTGTTTATGAAAATGTGAAAGGCACCACCTTAGGGCTTGTTTCTGCGACTTCAATTCGAGGTGGAGACCATGCAATTACTTACATCGCTGATGATATAAAAGGCGGTGCGGCAGACCTTTCCGATTCTAATAAGCTAAAAGCGGCTATAAATGCTAGCGTAGCCAATAGTGATTTCACGGTAGTGCAACTACATGGTGGGGATGAGTACTCGTATGCACAAACAGATTACATAGATAATCGCTTTGCTTTTATTTCAAAGCTTGATGAAAAACCAGATTTAATGGTTGCCCATCACCCTCATGTTGCCCAAGGTTTTGCTGTGTACAACGGCGTTCCGACTTTACTTGGTCTGGGTAATTTTGTGTTTGACCAAAACCGCCTTGAAACAGTTTTGGGGTTAGCAGTCGAAGTGCGTGTAGATAAAACACAAGTTCCTAAAGTTACCTCGGCTAGGGCTTACCCAATTTACATTGATGAGTACAAGCCTCGTTTAATTTCAGGTGATTTAAGTAACCACTTAATTAAACGCGTAGCTGAATTTTCTTCGAATGTAACCGTTATTCCAAAGCAAGGCTATGCAGAAATCATTTTCGATGAACAGTTAGAAGCCAGCAATAAACAGCAACATTCCATCGAACTCCCCGCAGGCGAGCATATAATAGATTTAAGAAATCTGGCACCAAGTCAGAGCTTTTTAACTGAAATAACGAGCAGTGAAGAAGTCAAACAAATAACTTTTGGAAGAGATATCTTAGCTTTTGGTGATTTTGAAGACTGGGATAACGATACCGCTCAATTTGAACTAAACCACTGGGACCACAAAGATGAAGATGTGCAACCCTGCTTAACCGGAGCATATAGAGGTAACCAAGGGCTTTGTATTTCGCGAGATCAGTATGACAACCTTCCTTTAAGAGTGCCGTTTAAACAAACTATAAGAGCTTTTCCACTCACACCTGCTGATAATGTGAGCAAGGTGTTTCATAAGCACACTCTGTATGGTTATGCTAAAGGAATAAATGCTGGTCAACTAGCGCTTGATTTAAAGATTCTTACTTCAGAAGACTCGCTCGTATTTTCTGAACAACGCTTAAACATTTTTCAAGACGGCGATTATGACTGGAAACCTTTTAACATAGACTTTGAATTACCAAGCGATAATAACGTTCTGGGCCCCGAAAAATTGCCTCCACGAGGCATGCGCTTTGCATTTATTCACTCGCCACCAAAAAATGGTAATGCTGAGCTACAATTAGATGATATTGCACTTATTTCTTGGCATGACCCAGTAAAATTGAATAATCGAACTTGGCGAACTGCTCAGCTACATGGAAAGACGTTTTTAAGAGTTTCAACTGACAAGGCTGTTCGATTAAATTTAACTTTCAGTCAATTCTAATTGGCTTTTTAGGAACACTTTGTGTCGGTAAAACAACAATTATTTTTTATAAAAAGACATAAAACCTTTTGGTTAATCATTAGCTTGATTACTGTTGTTTTGATCGCCGAATTGACAGGCGTTTTACAGCGTCTAAATGCGCCTATTTTTAATTATTTTAACCTTTGGCAATCAGAAAAACACAGCGATGTCGTAGTCATTGAAGCTAACGACCTGACATTTGAACATGACCAACTTATCTATACTCTTCTAGATCATGCCCCCAGAGCCATTATTGTTGTGTCAGATGCTGGGCTAACACACATTGATAACGAAGCTGTTTTTTACCCTAGAAGAGACAATCAACTTTGTTTAAGTAAATTAAACCCTTGGCTCGGATACTCTATACAAATTGCAGCAGAGCAACAAAACCAGTGTAACAGCCTATGGCTAAAACTTTTTCCTAATAGTAAATTAGAAAATTCACCTTTATTAAGTTTTGCACTAGATATTCAAGCCTTACCCAAATTCAATAGTACTCGCATTCAAAGTAATGATGTCTTAGCTGGGCAGATCAAAAATAAAATAATACTCATTGCTCAAGTCAATAACAGTTTTGGTTTACCTATCCGGGCACCTAAATTAACTGAAGAAGTAAATTCGATTTATTTACATGCCTATGTAGCTCATAACCTTATCGAAAAAACTCTAATTACACCTTTAAGCAGTCAACTTTCATTGCTTCTTCAACTTATCATTATGGTTGCCTTGCTCACCCTCTATCAAAAAGTCGCATTTAATATCGGGTTCATTCTCACTGCTTTAATTTCTTTGTCTTGGGTCGCTTTATGTTATTTAGTTATGGCTAAATTTCATATTTTTTTACCAGCTGCACAAGTAACCATTCTTACCTTCACAACCCTATTCTGGGTGTTTTTGTCTGTAAAATGGGCAGAAGAAGATGATTTACATCGATTGATAAACAATATCACTCAAAAAATGTCTGTTCGCTATTTGCCTAAATCTTTCACCGAACAAAATACGCCTTGGGACTCAATTATTCAATTAATAAATCAACAACTAGCTTTAGATAAAAGTATCTTACTGGCCAGATTAGAGGGAGCTCACCGTGTATATGAGATCCGTTCAATCAACTGCCATTTATCTGATATTTACGAGATGCGTCGTGATTACGAGCGAGCCCCCTATTCTGATGCAATAAAAGCGTTTGGGACCGTAAAAATCACTCGTCCATTCTTTAAGTCATTAAGTGACAATGAATCTCAATATATTGTTCCTTTGATGTATGCGGGGGATATTCGAGGTTTTTGGGCGATGACTATCACCCCTGATGCACATTTCAATGAGCGTGCTTTTGTGAATAATGTAAACCGATTTGCGAATCAAGTTGGCGAACTTTTATTCCACTATCGTGTTTTCGAAACTCAAGGTAAAGCGGAAAGTAATGTAATTGCGAAATTATTAACATTAAATTTAGCTAAACCACTGAGTCAACAAATTAAGCACTCCATTAATGAAATGGAACAAAAGCTGACCACTTTAGAACATGTGTTTAATCATATCCGCTCAGCGTCAGTGCTATTCAATTTATCTGGCCAAATTGTACAAACCAACCACGCACTTGAGTTGTTTGCAAAACAACATCATCTACCTATATTCGAAATGACTGCATTAGATTTACTTTGCAAAGTCACAGGACTAGAGCATGGAAATGCTAAAGGTAAACTCAGGTATTTAACGCTTCATAAAGGCGAAATCTACTTGCCCATTCACTTAAACAAACAGAAATTTGTTCTAAATGTAAGAACCATAGAATCATCTGATCAAAAAAACAATCATGGAGAGCCTTTTTCTTTGGGAGGTATCTTATTTGAGTTTATTAATTTAACCGAATTGACCAGACAAATCGATGACCAAAAAAAAGACTTACACATAAACAACAAACAGTCTAGTGTTATTTCTTCAGAGGCTTCTAATTAATGGAGTGGGCTTTATCTGTTTTCCCTGCTGGAAGTGGACTCGGTCAATCGGTTATCACTACCGTTTGGGTTGGGATTGCGGTTGTTTGCTTTTTAAATCTTAGGTTTGGTTTTCCCCTTACTGGCTTAGTTGTACCCGGCTATCTCGTTCCCTTGTTAATTGTCAGCCCAACTTCTGCAGTAGTAATCATCATAGAGTCCTTCGTTGTTTATTTCATAATGAAGCTGAGTGCGCAAACTATTATGGAGCGATTTGGTTATGCCGAAATGTTCGGCCGAGACCGCTTCTTTGCCATTATTTTAATAAGCATTTTAGTGCGTGTCGTTATGGATACGTTATTTTGGCCGCTCGTCGCTAACTTATTAGGAAGTTGGGATATTACTTTTAATTACTCAACTCAGCTATATAGTCTAGGCCTAATTATTATAGCCCTAGCTGCAAACGTGATGTGGAATGGCGGCTTTAATTACGGTTTAAAAGTGACACTCATACAGTTAACCGTCTCATATATCTTAGTACGCTATATACTGATGCCATTTACTAACTTTAGTATTGCTAACCTCGCCATTATGTATGAAGACGTTGCTGTATCAATTATTGCAGCACCTAAAGCGTATATCATCCTCGTAATAACAGCCTTTATAGCCTCTCGCGCTAATCTTAAATATGGCTGGGAGTTTAACGGTATTATGCTGCCGGCTTTACTTGCGCTGCAGCTTATGCAGCCGAGTAAATTACTCACTTCATTTATAGAGACTGCAGTTATATTAATTATGGGTACACTTCTACTGCAATATACTCGATTAAAAAATGCTAATTTTGAAGGTGCGCGTCTATTACTGTTTTTTTTCAATATCGGCTTCATTTATAAACTTTGTTTGAATTACTTTATTATTAATTACTATCCAAGCCTGAAAGTCACAGATACATTTGCATTTGGCTATATGCTTTCAACACTTTTAGCACTTAAAATTTATCAAAAGAATGCATTAGGTCTGATCATACGGGCCACTTTTCAAACCTCAGTGATAGGTGGGTTTGCAGCCATTTTTATCGGCTTTATTATCATGTTTGTGCCATCTTTATTTACAACAAATCAAATAAAGTCACTGCAGAGCTATACTGAAATTCAAGATCTAAGCCAGCAACTAAGCGAATATAAAAGCTACCTTTATACGGACAAAAAAAATAAAGTTGAAATCAGTCAATATCAAGAAACGCAAAACTTGCAAAGCTTCAGGGCCGCAATCAATATTCTTAATCGTGATAGAAATGACTTTGATAATATTGCTAAAGCGCAAAGTCTATTGCTGAAACTCAACTTTTCGCTTCGTCAAGATGAACAATATATCTACATACAAGATACTAACAAATACGGAATACGTGGTTTATTTGTTGTCAATAAACAAACGAGTTCAAATTTAGTCTTAACAGTACCCCACCCTTCTACAGAGCGTATAGCTACAGATTCTTCAGTACTTCTAATGAATTACTTAAATGCAACCGCATTAGCACTGGGTACTCAATCTACCCTTTCGTTTAGTGCAGATAATAACAGCCAACAAAGTAAATACTATTGGGCATTTATGCAAGCCCTAGAAACTGAAGATATTATGCAACTACGCTCTGTAAATACGCGTACAAACTCAGTATTAAAAACAAGTCCATTTGGCGCAATAGGACAGTTTTGGATATTCAACCGCCTACCTGATGCTATTAATCAATCTGAACTCTCAGAGGTACTTGGGTTTTCACAAAGTAATTTTGGTCTTCTAAGTGAACAAAGCTTGCCTGATCCAGCTTTTAGGGGTCAGTTACTTGAAACTTTTATAGACACCTCAGCATACACCTCATTACTATCAAAAGTCGCATTATCTGAGCAATTAAATCAAACTCCAATCAGGCAACTGACTAGCACGCTAGAAGATGAAATCAGTGAGTTCACCCCTAAGATCACCGCGAAAGGGAGTCAACACTTTCAGAGCTTATCAGACAATGAAGCTGCGCTTTGGGAGTTTGAGATCTTACGCCCACTTTATACTTTGTCAGATGACCTCGTAGGTGATGAGGTTAATATGAATGTACTGAACGAGTTGAATAAAATAAATAATATCGCACGTATGGTTGGCTATCAACTCACTCTACTCAATACTCCTAGAGGTCGTTATATAAAAATTTCCCCCCTCGATGACATACAATATTACCAATTAGGTCAAGGTCTCTATTTTCTCCGCCTAGATCCTACTAACCTATTGAATGTTCAAGTACCTAGACCTTTGTTTGAAAGTAATACCATTCAATTTGCCAGTAAGCTTTACCAAAAAACCAATGCAAAAATGTTACTCATTGCTGGCGCTCACCCATTTGCCAGCGAACAAGCGAATGTTATGGCCGCAGCCAATGTACAAACCCTATTTAATATTGTGCATCAAAGTGCTCTCAGACATTATCAACATCAAGGTATACTAAACTTACAGATCCGCAGTCACAGTGCTCCTTCGCATATCCGGCCCAGCGCACTCGCTTTTCAATACACTCAACCTCAGCCAAGACATAAACAAAGCCTAGAAGTCGTGCGAGTTGCTCTACAAGAGCTTGGGGTTGAACATCAAATTGTACTCGGCCAAACCGCTACTCGAGGTCTTGAGCTGGGTACGTCTCCACAAACTGGTTATCAAATATTTTCTCCTATCAGTGAGCTTGCCACATTGTGGCTAGCGTCTGATTTTAAGCAGCACTTTTCAATCTCAAAAGACGCTTTATTGCAGCGCTTGTTGGCCATTTCAAAACAACCAGTACTTATAAGAACTAATATTTCTGCTCTTTCTCCACAAGATTGGCAGCAACTCACTGCAGACCAAATCAGTTCATTTGAAAATATCACTGAAAATTATGCGTTATCTCATCATCTTCCATTTATAAAATCACTTTGTGAACAGAAGTTTAGTTGCACATTACAAGCAACTGAACTGGCACACCAAGACGAACTGGCATTACTTATCAAGCATAACAATAGAATTGCATTAATATACTTACCTAAACGCAACCAACTAGTCGATTTAAACAAGTTTTCAGAAATTATGATTGGGAGTGAAAATGTATTTCATTAAGCGCCTACTCAAATTACTTGTTAAAACTACATTCCTGCTATTCTTGATTTGGTTTTCAATTCGAAGCTATTTCTGGCTCATTTCAGCAGAACAAGTTGCACTGAGATCTGAAGATGAAACACGTTCAACAGTTCATTGGTTACAACAAGATAAACCTTTAACCTTTAACTTTTCTCCGGATCGCACTTTTTCAATTCGGGTATTATCGAATGCAATCTTCACCCAACAAAACCAGTTCGATGAGCCAGTTCAATACGCGATTGAATATACGTTATTAGATACAGAAGGCAATCCACTCACGACTCACATTTATCATCATGCTTCGAAACTAGCCCTCGATAACGAAGAAAAACAAGTTAAGCAAATCATAGAAAATCGAGATACTTTAGCTGTATCTTCCGGACAATCTTTTTTTATTAGCAATGAACAGCTTACCAATGCAAAAGCAATTTCTCTTCGGCTTATTCCTGAGAATATAGAATTGCGAGGCGTGGTAGTTCGTTTACACGCGAAAACACCGGTGAGTGAAAGTGACATTAATAGAGCCTGGCTAAAGCAATCAACAGATTGGCGTGAACGGATGACCAACTATCACACTATTGGAGATAATGCGCTATCAAACCAAGAAATATTAAATGCGGTGACCTTTGAGTGGCAAAAGTTGGCTCCGCAAGGGATACCTGGCATCGATTTTACTGGAGACACCTTATACGAAACATTGCCCTACTATGTTTTAAGTTATGATTTTAGTGTTGAACAACTTAACCTAGATAGTTTTTACACAGATTCTTCTCTGAGTGCTTCATTTAGAAATTACATTACGCAGAATATCTATGTGCATAAAGAACATCACGATGCCCCTTTATTCGTCACCTGGTTTGATATAAAACAACTCAAACCACCGATACAGCTCCAGCCAATGCCGACGGAAATACAAGGTGTCTATGCCATTCCAGCAGTTGAACCTGGGCTTATCATGCTCCAATCTGATAAACCTTTACTAACACGTTGGTTTGCGCAAGATGATACTCAATTTGGCGCATTGCATAGCTATTTTTATACTGTTAGTAACGAACAGAGCTTGATTTACCAAGTAGCTGAAAATAGTGACGTCAAATTTGAATTTAGGGGCAAAAAAGGTACTGCGGTCGAAATTAAGCTGTTTAATAATCAAACTGAAATAGAAGCTTATCAAGTATATCTGCAAGGTAACACTAGCAACTTTGATAGAGTTATTGATGAAGCGACGCTAAGGCAGACTATTTTTGACGCCGAACAGTTTTATTTACGTTTACCCCCTAATGCCAATCGGATCACTATTCACGCCAAGCAGCCTTTGCTTGCTAAATTGCAATCTCGCTCCTCTACTTTTCATTATCAAAGTGAATTATGTGAGCAACTATGCCAGCTCAGCTTACACAACTTCTATACCATTGATGCTTGGTTCTCTCAAAAAGCAGACAATGATTTTAAATTTACAGAACAAAAGATGATCACTAATGTTAGGCTGTTTGAAACACCGCCTGAGATCCCTGAGGAAGAAGAAACAACCTACTTAAGCCGTGACCTCATTAAAGGTTTACAGTTATCGAATACTTTTCTGATTAACTCGCCTGATAGATATTATATAGACGATTATTCACGGCCAAATCCAACTGAATATCAATTTAATTTAGTTACTTCTAGCCAACAACTGAGTCACGCATTGAAGAACAATCAGTTAAAAGACAAGCGAGTCATCAAATTAACAAACAAACATCCGCATTATAAAGAGCAAGCACTCACTGATATAAATGAAGCTCAAATACTTTCATTATTTGAACCTGAAAGTGTTTTATATGTCAATGATGGGGAAAAGCGTCCTTGGCAAAAACAACGTAACTATTTTTTAAAAGCTGGACAACCTTTAGCGCTAAGTTATTCGTCTGTGCCTGAATCTGTAGTGGTCAAAGTCTTTTCAACCGCTCAATTCTCTGAGCATTTAGTCATCAATACTGAGATAAAAGCACACTTTGTTAGTGGATTAAGTTCTGAATATACAATTCCTAATAAACGATTTGCACTCATGCCTGCGAAGCTGACAAAAGCTCACGCGCTTCACCCTGCAATTAAAAATGTTGCCAGTTTTAGCAGTATTTCTTTAGCAATTAATGATGATATTAAAACGCTAGAGCATATCATTATAACGTCTGAGCAAGACATTTGGATTAGTGTGCTTGATGAACTCAATAGCGCGCCTAATGAAGCGCAGTGGAGGCAATATGAAAATGATTAATCGCATTATCGCTTCTGTTTTGTTGATTCTTTCAAATTCGGCTTGTGCAAGTGATGACGCTAAACTTAATGAACTGGTCTCACAATTAAAGCCATGGTTCGCTTCGGCCGAAAAAGCGGAAATATCACCTTGGCAATATGGTGTATCTAATAGCATTCATCAATTAAAAAACATATCCCCCATTCATGGTGGCGGTGCGCTTCTTTACCGTACCAATGCAAAAGCTTGCGCTATTTCTATTCCGCATCGCTTTTTTGATACCCATACTTATAAAATTGGTAGGCATTTATTTAATGCTCATTGTCAATTACTGGTTCACAACACTCATCACAGATATAGCGACAGTGTTGATGGGCTCTCCATGGACTATTCTAAGCGCCATTATAATTTACATAATGCTGCTATTTTGGCATTTCAAGCGCTTCACAAAGACGCTAAAGTGATCCAGGTGCATGGTTTTAATCAACAGAAAAGAAAAACAGATAAAGCAAAAAAAGCAGATTTTATTATAAGCCAAGGTAAAAAAGGCAATGTCATTAAAAAACAACTAACTCTATGCTTAAGTAAATTATCTAAAAATAGTTACTTTTACCCTGAATTAGTTCAAGAATTAGGTGGCACTAAGAATATTTTACATACACTAAACATAAGGCCTTATTCATTTATCCATATAGAAATCAGCAAGCCAATGCGTAAGCGTTTAATAGAAGAACAACATTTAATGAGCCAATTTTCTGAATGTATAAAGCAAATTATTTAATCTTACTGCTCATATTATTTTCAAGTCAGCTAATGGCAAAACCAGTACCGCTGCAAATAGCCCCTGCTGGGGTTAATACCGACTTGTCTCTCAGCCAAGCGAAAAGTTTAGTAAGTATTCAACAGGGCCAACAAAAGTCCATCTTTGTGCCAGCAGGTCATTGGTTAAACCTCCCCGATGATATATTTAGCAAAACCACGGTATGGCAAGGTCAAAGCCTATACGCAATGCGCAAGTTGCAATCTAATGAGTTAGTCTGTAAGCAAACCCGCTGCCAACTCCCTGCAATCCCTTTTGCACAGATATATAAATTCGTAAATCATAATGATGAATGGGTACATTTAGACATAAAATTAGGCAAGTATCACAGACATCCGGAGCCGTTCAGACGTGCACTAAAACTGCCGCTTTTAGCAAATAAACTCACATTAGCGCAAGATCATGAGCTTTATTACCAGTTGAATGACAAGCAAAGCATTAGCTTATATTTTGAAGCCGCCAAAAAGTTGAAGCTGTCGGTTAGAAAGCCTATGTCTAATTTAAAGCAAGACAGCAAAGTTATTGCACAAATCAATGGCCAACCCGCTAGCATTATCAATGTCACCAATAATCATGCACCTGAATATAAACAACACAAAGTCAGCACAATAAACACTGATTACATAGCCGTTCCACAAGGAAGTTATCTTAAAATCACAGCCTTTGGCGACACACTTATTAAATTGGAGCAAGCTCATCGAGGTATATATGATTTAGATGCACCTGAAAAGCAAACAGAGTCTCTCTTTAACCCATATTTCACACAGCAATTAGATGCTCAGTTTTTTGAAATTTATACTCAGCAAAACTTATCTCAAATTAGTCATTATAGTTCGGCTAGTGCCAGTGCCCTTGAGCAGAGACGTTATCAAGATTTGGTAAGTACCCTATCCACTCGCCGCTTCGCACAAGTAAACAATCGCAGCATACCAATAAATAGCAAAACCATGACTCAGAATGTAATAACTGGGTACAGAGAAGCGGCCAACCAACTTTACCCAACATCCCAACAAAAAACGCTTACTAGCCACCAGCTAACAGATACCTTGGATATAGACGTTAGTCAATTTCAACGGATCCGAAATCAGCTTTTTCTCTATATTCAGGCCGAGCAAGCTGGTCACTTGGTTGTAGAGTTTGGCAAAGAAAGGCAATTGATAGAGTTTACTGCAGGAAAAGAGTTTAAGCGTATCGTATTACCAGTGAGTTTAAACTCAGACACCTTCAAATTATTTAGCGCAGATAAAAAAACAGTTAATGTTGCCATTGAAGTCGATGATCTATTGGCATTACCTAAAAGTCCTTTACTTTATTTGATGCAAGGTACACTAGAAAATAAAAGCACTATTCTACAGAGTTTATTAAATCAACAATATGCTTTGCAAGCTGACGCCTATCTTAATAGTTTACCTTTACCGTTAAGGACTCAAGTCAACCCAAAAGCCTTGGGGGACGATCATAAAGTATTAACTCAGGCGATGAATTTTGCCCTAACAAATCCTGTAAAAGCACTACCTTTATTAAAACAGTTAGTCCATAGCCCCATACCCAGCATATCCCTGGATGCTTGGAGAATACGTATTGATCTTTTGATGCAACTAGATAAAGCGTCAACTGCCAATGCTTATTTAGAAAGTTTACTACACTCAAAAAAACATCTACTAAGTAATTTCGCAGCGCGTGCTTTATTACAAAGATACCAGGCTGCAAATCAAATATATAAAATTCAAGGCTTATGCGCGCTCAAGTATGCACAACTAACAGAGTGCAAACAGCTCAACAATCAAATTTTACTTGCTCAACAGAAAGGTTTAATGGCGCTATGGGCCATGCATGATACGTTTAATAATACACAAACAGCGCAAATAAATTGGTTGCAAAACCGTCTACAAAGCCTCATTCCCATATCAGAGCCTTCCTCTTCGGCTTATGAAGTTCACCATTTTGGAACTACCAGCTTGCAGGGAGACACCGCAGAATATACGGCTTTTGAGCTTCATCCTGAAAAGCCGATGCAAATCTATACTCAAAAAGAGATGACACTCCAAATAAGAGTTCGAGCTCCTTTTCTTCATGATGGTACTCAGCATCAGCAGTGGTTGCATCTAGATACAAATAAATCGCAATATATACTTCCTGTTTTCGTCGATGTGGCCTCAACCGCTCAAGTTAAAAAAAGTGAACGTCGACTTTCAATTGCTAACGAAGCCATCATTAAACTTAATCGGGGTGAACAACTGACGCTCAGCAGTAAACATTTAAAATATGTAAGCCTTAAAGTCATCCCTGAAGAGCTCGCATATGCCAATTTGTTGAACTCTAACGCTGTGCCATTATTATTTGAGCAAAATTTTGCAAATCTAGTGCATAACCCAGAGTTAAACTTAAAAACATTACTAAGTAACGCGTTGTACCGTTTAAGTTATGACTTACTTAACAACTTTGAATTCAATTTATTGTATGCAAAATTACTCAATACACAATTGCCAGCGCATTTAGTAAATTTGAAAAATCGTGTAGATCATTATGGTACCTGGGAAGCTGCTAAGCAGTACCTAAATTACTCGGGCACTCAATTAGTCGATATGACGGCCATGACCAAACAAAGTTTAGCCGAACAACTAAGCCGGCACACCAGTCAAAATGATCAATTAAAAGGCTTACTCATTCGTCCAAATCATACCCTAAACCTTGATTTGAGCGAGTTATTACAATATCAAATCAAACTTATTTTTGAGTATTCTGCTGCTGAATTGGTCAAGAGTCGCTATGCAAATGTTTTAGTCCAGAGCGAGAGTAATAACTTACTGTGGACCATTGAAAGTGATACTTTAAATGAACTTGCATTAACCCAGGACGATCTCAAAACAGGACTTGTTTCTTTACGCTGGATGAACCCCTATGTCTCTCAACTCATCAGTGTCAAAGTACAAGTTTTTCAACAGGGTCGTTGGCAAGATGCCAAGTTAGATACAAGACAACTGTTTTATTTTGCACAGCAAAATGAACAAATCATCGCCAAACTCAAAACTGACACAGTGGTAAAAATAGAGCGTTTACATGATCAGCATAGAGAAGAAGAAATTGCGCTTTACCCTGCTGGAAAGATTAGCATCAAAGCAGAGCAGTCACAATTAGCTCGCATTTTTACCTGGCAACTCGACCCTAATCGCGCTAAAACTCGCTTCGCACCTCCTGTTGCGCCTCTTATTGTCGAAAAGCCTAACTACTTTCATATCCCTGACAAAAAATCATTTTATGAAGATATTATATCGACCGATGAAAACCTCACACATGTTGAAGGTTTTATGCGCTATAACCGAGCAGGTATTTTTGAGACTGAGCAAAGCCAATCGGCACGTCATTTCGCTGACTTTGGATTAAAGTTGAGAAATAAAGACCAAAACCATTGGTATTTACTCGAGTCATTTTACACTTTGGATAATCAAAATTACGAAACATTTTCTATTAATGCACAGCATAATTGGTTATCTGATAGCAGCCATTGGTTCAGTGAAGCTCGAATTAATAATCGCTGGCAAAATGACTCTCAGATCAGTGAGAGCCATCTAATTTCTAACCTCAGTTTTAAGGTTGGAGAGATTTGGCGTGATGATACTAGCCATAGACATCAATGGTGGATGCAACCTTTTTACTACTACACCAGTATCACAGCCGAAGAATATATTGCAGACCGGCTAATGAGTCCTTCCATGTTTAGCTTTTATCGTGAAGATCACATGCATGGTTGGCGTGCTTCATACCAATACCGCTATCAACCTTGGGTAGATAATCAACTGTCTGCAGGTATCTCTTCAACGTCAAACCAAGACTGGACTTCTCTGGACAGTATAAGCTTCAATGTGCAGGCTCAGCAGTTTTATCTGGGTCATATTTTTACTGTGGCAGGAGCGTCTCAATATAAATTTTCAGATCAGCATAGACCTAACAATACATGGCAATACTTAACACAAATGAGCTGGCAAACCTTGTTTGATTTCTCAGAAGAGACTGCTGGGTGGATAAAACTGAGCTGGACGCAAGATTGGTTTAGAAAAGACCACTCATTACGCTTAGAGGTCAGTTTGGGCAATTTACAAAATACAGGGTTTGGGCCTTTTGCACATGATGAAATTTTATTTGAGTCACTGCAGCTAACGCATTTATTAGAACAAGATATCTATGAACAACGATGAATTAAAACAACAACTTGAGCAAATATTATTCGCCAATATCGAACAGTTTTGGCTCAATCTGTCTCGTCATAAATATCATGTTCTCATTAATGAGTTGCTCGAGTGGCCATTGATCCGAAATATCCCTGAAAATGAATCTCCGCAAGCATGGCTTCAGCTACAATCTATTGCTTTTTTGCGTCATAAAATTGAGCGCTTAAATGGTGAAACACAAAAGCTAGATGCAGCTTATCAACTATTTATGCAGCGCCTTGCTAAAGCCGATATAAAAGCCGAAAAAGAGCTGCATATTCTCAATTACGCCAGAGAACTTGGAGCCAGTGAAGAGCAATTAAAAGAAGACAAGCAAGCATTCTCAAGATGGTTCGATGATGGTGCTGTAATTGACAGGTATCAAAGGAAAGTTGCAGATGCAGAGCAAACGTTAAAGTTTCTTATCAGCAAACTAGGTAACCTGACAAAAACACACTTAAGAGGTCATGAAGACGAAATTGTAGAAAATTGGAAAAAGCTCGATTTAGAGCCTTTTTTCATGAATATGATCAAGAGTAACCACAGCTCTCATATTAAACACAGCATCATTCGTGCACTGGTAAACCAAGTTGCTGTTATTCATCAATGCCATGCTGACCCGAAACTCAATGAAGAGCTTATTGCTGAACTTGTAGAATTGCTAGAAGAGCCGAATACACCATATTTAGCCATTGTAGATATTTTAGAAATTCTCTATATGCAACGCCCAACGTTTATTCGCGCGCATATTTGGGCTTTAATTGAAGAAAGCATTACTGACTACTTTGACACACCTAAAAACAATGACAGCTTGTTCATATTAGCGGCACTACCAAGGATCATTTCTAATCAACCAGTTTTGTCTAAAAAAGAACAGCAATTATTATTTTGCTTGAGTGAGCACCCATACCCAAGAGTTAGGCAGGCACTTTTAGAACAGCTCTGTTTTATGGATCTTGAGATATCAAAAAAATTGCTTTCCATACGCATAAATGAAGAAACCTGTGGCGCAGTTTTATTCACGCTAATAAAGCAATTTACCCAGCAACAATATGCTGAATTTGAGTTTGTATATCCGCTTTGGCAACAAGTTTTGTTGCAACCGCTTCCATTTGAAGTTAAGCGTCTTAATATCGAAAACAGCGCAAGAATTATGCTGAACCTGCAGTTGCAAACTGACAAGCCTGAGGATGTCTTTCAGCAGTTTATTGCAACACTTAATAAGGCCCTAGAAAAAGAATCCCATATTGCACTAAAACGCTATATAACACGTGCCAGAGAGCAATTAGTCAGCTTCAGCCAACAAACATTACTGGTTAATATTGAGGATCAGCTGGCAAATGGCAAAACTATTTCTATCTCTAATGGTATCGATCAACATACACTTGGCAGAGTTTTAAGTTTTAAGGCACAAAAAGCAGAAGCTTTTAATGGGGAACAAGCAAAGCAAGGCTGGCAAGTCATTCTAGGTTATCGTAAAGGGCGTCGCTTATGGCGTATTTGGCATGAGTTTTTTAACCCAAGTACTGATAAAAGACAAAGCTTTAATCATACTTTAACTAAAAAGCCTGCAGCACAATTACATGTACCTAGTTGCACTGTTGCAGAGATCAGTGAAACAAATGTGCCCGGTGAAGCACTGTATAATCTAAATGAACATACAGCACGTCCTCATTTACCTTTAATTGATTATTTACTCTCAATTTTAAGCCAAGATAACGCCCCCCAACCTGCGCATAGCTACACACCCGATGGTATTTTAGAAATACATCGCCCCAATTCGTTTATACAAAAGGCTAAGGCATATTGGCACTTATCGGTTCACTTCGAGCAAATTGATAGTCTTAGAAAAGGGAATGAATTAGAGCAAAAGAAGTTTTTGAAAACCTTAAGAGAGTTAGGTTTCTCACTAGAGTTTAAAGCCTACGGTGATGTTCTAGGGGCCCAGTTTCCGCTAGATAAAGACATTGCTAAGTTATTTAATAAATCAGCCATCACACCGGTGTTACTCAATATTTGGTTTAGCTTTAAAGAATACCTTTATTCTATTTATCAAAACTCTATTTCTCAGCTCGTTTTCTTTGTTACTGGATTCATGGCATATTTTTGGGGGCGCCACATTCATGTAAGTAACAAAATTAAACGCAATCGCAAAGCGATCCCAGTCAGTATTGGAGGCTGGGGCACACGAGGTAAGTCAGGGACTGAACGTTTAAAAGCGGCATTATTTAGCAGTCTAGATTTAAGGGTAATCGCTAAAACCACTGGCTGTGAAGCCATGATGATTTATGGTAAAAGTAGTGGCGAACAGTACGAAGTTCCTCTTTTTCGCCCCTTTGACAAAGCCAGTATTTGGGAACAAAGTGACGTATTAGACTTTGCTAGAAAAACCAAAGCTGACGTTTTTTTATGGGAGTGTATGGGGCTTACGCCAAGGTATGTGCGTATCTTACGCCGTTGGATGCAAGATAACTTCGCCACCATTACCAATGCCTACCCAGATCATGAAGATATTCTTGGGCCTACGGGTATTGACGTAGCTAAAGAAATGTCTGCATTTATTGGAAATAACACGCAAGTGTTTACCGCAGAACAAACTATGATGCCGATTCTAAGTGACGCAGCAGAAGCCAAAAATACCACATTGATCCAAACTCACTGGGGAGAAGGTTATCAGATCCCTCCTGACATACGTGCTTTATACCCTTATGAGGAGCATCCAGATAACATTGCATTGGTTTGTAAAATGGCTCAATACATAGGGATTGACAAAGATTTTGTATATAAAGAAACAGCAGAACGTATTGTGCCAGACATTGGGGTATTACAACACTTTCAACCGGCCCCAATAGGCGATATTTCCCAGTCTTTCGTAAACAGTATGTCGGCTAACGAACGTTTAGCCACAATTGAAAATTGGAAACGTTTAGAACTATTTGATTTAAACAACCAACCTCATATTCAAACCATCGCCTTGCTCAATAACCGTAATGATAGAATTGCTCGATCGAAGGTTTTTGCACAAATTTTGGCACAAGACTTACGTTATGACTTTATTGTTGTTATTGGGAGTAACGTAGACGGTTTTAATGCCTATATGCAACATGCCATTAATGAACGTTTAGAAACGCTGCTAGAGAATAATGACCTTGAAGATTTAAAAGCGTTCTTGACTCAAATGAATGTCGTATTCAGTCAACAAAGTTGGCTAGAGAAAATCAACCACACTTTGGATGTGCCACTTCAAACCACAGATATTGCCTCTATCGATACCCTACAATCGGCCTTGAATACTCGATTACCAAATAAGCCTGAGCAGTTACAAAAAATCATCATCAATTTTGAAAACTGGAAAATGGCCATGTCATTGCTAGAGCTTGAAACACTCACTGCAAGCGCTGAGATATTGACCGAAACAATACAAAGTATTTTGGCCAGTAAAGTTGTATTAGTCGAAAATGCTTATGTAAAACCTGATCAACTCACACACCACATCGCTAAATTAGCGATGAAAAATCAACATCAACTGATTGTTGGTATGCAAAATATCAAAGGCGCAGGCTTAAATTATGTTTATATGTGGCAGCAGTGGCAAAAGATTTATCACATGTGTGAAATACTAAAGTCACCGACAACAAAACAGACCGAGTTTAGAAAGCAACTTTTAAAACTCGCTCAACAACCTAACTTCAGTGCCATTGAAACCGACTATTTACAGCAAGCCTTGTCTGAAATAGCCCACTCTGAACATGCTCAGAATGAGTTCAGCCAAGCTGAGTTGAGATTCATTCAAGAAAAAGTATCCAACAATGCGCAAAGTAGCACTCAAATCGAAGAAGAATTACCCAAGAGTAAATTTCGAGGCTTTATCAATCAGGTTGTTGAATCCTTTTTAGATGCAGGTGCCGCTGTAAAACGTAAAAAAACGGCTCAGCAAGTATATGAAGACATAGCAGAACAGCGAATTACCATTGAACGAGCCATTGCAGTACTTGCCAAATTGAATCGTAGTCAAAAGTCTGGTTGGTTATCGTCTAAAAGTGATAATCAGGATATGTAGGCACCACACCTATAAATTAAACAGATTTTATCTTACTCAACACTCGGTTTGTCTTGTCAGACTTCCCCTCTCGCACAGTGGTCGGTATACTGAATTGTTTCAGTGCATACTTAAGCAAAATTTATGCGTATGCATCTGTTTCTTAAATCGTAACAATTTCATTAAAGCAATGCTGTTTACGTTACATCGCTTTACTAAAATTGCTATTAGACGTTTGGCCATACGTCACCATAAGCACTCAGTGCATAACTATAACTAGGCCACACAACACATTTTGATAATTTAGGAAGAAATATGAACACATTACCTAAGGCAGGTGAGTTTTTAGGACACCCTAAGGGGCTATTCCTGCTATTCGGCACAGAAATGTGGGAACGATTTGGTTACTACGGCATGCGTGCCATCTTAGTTTTATATCTTGTTGCTATGGCACAAGACGGCGGCTTCGGTTGGAGCAATGCCGATGCATTAAGCCTTTACGGCACATTTACTATGGCGGTTTACCTGACGCCTTTATTCGGTGGTTGGTTAGCTGATAATGTATTAGGTCAGCGTAAAGCGATTATCATCGGTGGTATTTTAATGGCTGTAGGTCACTTTACCATGGGTATTCCTCATGCGATGGTAAGTGGCATTGAAGAAAATGTTTTCTATATTGGTTTAACATTACTTTGTATTGGTAATGGTTTATTTAAGCCAAATATCTCTACTATGGTTGGTGACTTATACCAAGAAGGTGATAAGCGCCGTGATAGTGCATTCACTATTTTCTACATGGGTATTAACTTAGGTGGTGCTTTAGGTCCACTTATCGCAGGTTATGTTGCAGCAGTAATTAACTGGCAGGCTGGCTTTATCGCGGCAGGTATCGGTATGGTTATCTCAGTTGTGATGCAGATGATCCTAAGTAAGAAATACTTAGGTGACATCGGTGTAGTACCATCTGCTAAATTATCTCAGCAACAATCTGAATCTGGTACTAAAGAGCCTTTAACTAAAGTTGAAAAAGATCGCATTAAGGTCATCTTCACAATGAGTGTATTCAGTATCATTTTCTGGATGGGCTTCGAGCAAGCTGGCGGTCTAATGAATATTTTCGCAAATGATTACACAGACCGTATGTTGATGGGCTTTGAAATCCCTGCTTCTTGGTTCCAATCTCTTAACTCTATCTTCATCATTATCTTTGCACCGATTGTAGCCATGATCTGGCTTAAACTTGATAACAAAGAGCCAAACTCACCAGTTAAGTTTGCTATTGGTTTAGTTTTCTTAGCACTTGGCTTCTTCACAATGATGCTAGCCCTTGCTACTGAAGGTGGTAATGGTCAAGACGCACTGCAAATCAGCATGATTTGGTTAGTACTTTTCTACTTATTCCACACACTGGGTGAACTGTGCTTGTCGCCAATCGGTCTTTCGATGGTAAGTAAACTTGCACCACTTCGTCTCGCTTCACTACTTATGGGTATCTGGTTCCTATGTACTGCAGTTGCAAACAAAATTGCAGCATTCGTAGGTGCATTCATTGGTGAAGGTGAAGCAGCGATGGAAAATGCTATGGGCATCTTTATCGGTCTGGGTGCAACAGGTTTAATCTCTGCAGCATTAATGTACTTCTTAAGTGACCGTTTGGTTGACTGGATGCATGGCGCAGAAGGTAACCACGAACCTCACACACAAGAGCATTATTTAAGCGAAGAGCTAGAAGTATCAGGCTCTAAGCAATAATTGCCCCGAATAAAAAAAGCCGCTTTTGCGGCTTTTTTTATGCTCTCCTTACCATCTGTACTAATATCTTTACACTTGCAAAATTCTTTTATGATTTATAAAGCATAATTTAAGCCAAAAATAATATTGGTCTCCACAATAATAAAACCAATAAAATATATATATATTAAGAACTTAAAAATCATCAACTCAACTTTCTAGTAAGAAATATGCCTGGGTTATTTTATCAATCATTTTCATTGAGCATTTCATATCACATATAAATCAAATTTCAGTAAAGTCGTTATCAATGTGTGTTTTTAAATTTACAAATGCCCTCCTGACAATATCACGGCCCTATCTTCCCCTATTGCGATTTTTGATTAATGATTCATCCCAACAACACATCTAACAAGCAACCCAATTGTGCTTAATTGCGGAGTATGACAATGAGTGAAGTAAAAAACCCACTAGGTTTGGTTGGTATCGAATTTACTGAATACGCAACCCCAGATGCAGATTACATGGACAAAATCTTTGCTGATTTTGGTTTCTCTAAACTTAAAAAGTTTAAAGGTAAAGACATCGTTCATTACAACCAGAACGAGATCCATTTCTTACTAAACAACGAGCGCGGCGGTTTCTCTGCTGAGTTCGCAAAATCTCATGGTCCTGCGATTTGCTCAATGGGCTGGCGTGTAGAAGACGCTCAAAAAGCGTTTGATATTGCTGTAGAACGTGGTGCTAAGCCTGCGACAGATTCAGCAAACAAAGACCTACCGTACCCAGCAATTTACGGTATTGGCGACAGCTTAATTTACTTCATCGACGTATTCGGTGATAAAGGTTCAATCTTTGAAAATGATTTTGAAGACCTAGCTGAGCAAAACATTGTTGAAGATAAAGGTTTCATCCGTATCGACCACCTAACAAACAATGTTTACAAAGGCACAATGGAAACTTGGGCTAACTTCTATAAAGGCGTATTCGGCTTTGAAGAAGTTCGTTACTTCGATATCAAAGGTCAAAAGACTGCTCTGCTTTCATACGCACTTAAGTCACCTTGTGGTACTTTCTCTATTCCAATCAACGAAGGTAAAGATGACAACAACAACCAGATCGACGAGTACTTAGACGAGTATAACGGTCCTGGTGTACAGCATCTTGCGTTCTTAACAAATGACCTTGTTGGTTCACTAGATAAGTTAGACAAAACAAACATCGCAACGCTTGATATCGTTGACCACTACTACGACACAATCTTCGACCGTGTTCCTTGGGTTGCTGAAGATAAGCAAAAGATCAAAGACCACCAAATCTTAGTAGATAGCCAAAGCGAAAACTGTTACTTACTTCAGATCTTCACTAAGAACCTATTCGGTCCTATCTTCATTGAGATGATCCAACGTGTTGATGACGGTGGTTTCGGTGAAGGTAACTTCCAAGCGCTATTCGAATCAATCGAGCGTGACCAAGAGCGTCGTGGTGTTATCTAATTTTAGATAAGCTGAATAAATTAAAAGCAGCTGACGTTATAAGCGTAGCTGCTTTTGTAGTTTTTAAAGCTAAGTCGTTTTTCAAGCTTGATTTACTTTATTGAATCTCCATATTTAGACTTAGCCAATTAATGCAAAAGGAAAGACCATGTCTTTTATTAATGAAACGCACGATATTAATTTAAAAAGTTGGGTAAGCAGCGCAAACGTTGCTGGTAATGACTTCCCAATCCAAAACCTACCATTCGCCTCTTTCCGTCGCAAAGGCGCATCTGAAGAGTTTCGCGGTGGTGTTGCTATCGGCAACCAAGTATTAGATTTAGCGGTAGTTGCGGCTGCTGGTATTTTCTCTGGCGAAGCACAAGAAGCGGTTGAAGCGGCTAATGCACCAGCACTTAACGAATTTATGGGCATGGGCAAAGCACATTGGTCTGCACTACGTTTAGCGCTTTCTAAAGCACTGCGTGAAGGTTCTGAGCATCAAGGTGCACTTGAGTCGGCTTTAGTTGCACAAGATGACGTTGAATATGCACTGCCTTGCCACATTGGTGATTACACAGATTTCTACACGTCAATCTACCACGCAACTGCGGTAGGTAGCTTATTCCGCCCTGATAACCCACTTCTACCTAACTACAAATGGGTACCAATTGGTTACCACGGTCGTGCATCATCAATTGATGTATCAGGTCAAAGCTTCCCTCGTCCTAAAGGTCAAACAAAAGCACCTGACGCAGACGTACCATCATTTGGGCCTGCAAAGCGTATGGACTATGAATTAGAACTAGGTATTTACCTTGGTAAAGGTAACGAGCTTGGCGATGCAATTAGCATTGAAGATGCTGAAGATCACGTATTTGGTTTCTGTCTATTTAATGACTGGTCTGCACGTGATTTACAAGCATGGGAATACCAACCATTAGGTCCATTCCTTGCTAAAAACTTTGCGTCAACAGTATCACCTTGGGTTGTAACAACTGAAGCGCTAGCACCATACCGTACGCAGTGGCACCGTGATGAAAACGATCCTCAGCCACTAGAGTACCTTGAGTCTTCGCACAACCGTGAAGCCGGTGCTTTCGATATTCAAATGGATGTATTACTAGAGTCTGAAAAAATGCGTGCTGAAGGTGCTGAACCAAGCAAGCTTTCTGAGTCAAGTTTCAAGCACAGCTATTGGACAGTGGCACAAATGGTAACACACCACACAGTAAACGGTTGTAACTTTATTCCTGGTGACATGTTAGGGTCTGGTACACAGTCTGGTCCTGAGCACGAAGAAGCAGGTTCATTGCTTGAATTATCTCGTGGCGGCAAAGAAACAATCACACTTAACAACGGTGAAGAACGTAAGTTCTTAGAAGATGGTGACAAGGTTATCATGCGTGGTTGGTGTGAAGCTGACGGCTTTAACCGCATTGGTTTTGGTTCAGTTGAAGGCACGGTTTTACCTGCAAAATAAACTGTCAAAACTTAATAAAAAACACTATTCAAATCAAAGGCGTGCATAAAACACGCTTTTTTTGTGTTTTTAAGCTGGATTTTTGCATAAATATTGTTAAGGTAGAACGTTGTTAACAGGTTATTAAGAAATATGTTGTACAAGATCAGTCACCTAGCAAAAAGCGCATTTAAGCCAAAACAATTGTTACTTCGTCAAAATGGTGACGTGAGTATGTTTAACCTACCTAGCAGCCTGCAAGTAAGCTTGTTATGTGCGGCTGTTGGTGCAGTTTGCTGGATTAGTGTCAGCTCTTATGGTTATGTACAACAACAAGAGCAAATACAAACGTTAGAAAAACAACGCTTGACTGCTGAATCAAACTGGCAGCTAGAAAAACAACAACTAGAACAAAAATTAGCTGAGCAAACAAAAACACTTCAAGATCTTTCTCAACAACAGAACTTATTAGAGGGCTTAGTCGAGGCTTTACCTGAAAGTGTCTCTAAGCCAATAACATCAGAACAGCAAGCTACTCAAAAAGATGAATTTGAAGATCAGTCAAAAAACTTAGCCGATAAGCAAACATCATTACTAAACCACATCGGAAATAGCATCACTGCAAGAGCAAGCGAATTGCATACCCACTTAGATGAAATTGGTTTGGATAAGCAATTGGCACAATCACCAATCGCGCAAGGTGGTCCTTACCACCAGCTAGACACACAACATATTTCTAAAGATTACTTAAGCGTGATTGATAAGTTGGTTGAACTTAATGAGCTTGAACAAATGATTACTTTGCTGCCTGATAGCATGCCGGTAAAACAAGAAAAGTTTTATGTATCCAGTCAATTTGGTTATCGCAAAGATCCTATTACAGGCCGCAGAGCCATGCACAAAGGTGTCGATTTAGCTGGTTGGCATAAAACAGACATTCATGCCCCTGCCGCTGGGGTTGTGACAAAAGCCGGCAAAAATGGCGGTTATGGAAAATTTGTTGAAATTGAGCATGCCAGTGGGCTAGTTACGCGTTTTGGTCATCTTCATACCATTAAAGTTAAGAAAGGCCAAAAAGTCGAAAAGTCAGATGTGATTGCCTTGATGGGAAGTACTGGTAGAAGCACCAGCACTCATTTACACTATGAAGTCTTACAAAATGGTAAGCATATCAATCCTATAAAACTGGCTAAGGTACTTTCTCGTGTTCAATAAACTTAAAAATAACAGCAGCGCAAATTTACCCGCATTAATTTCACCCAACACCCATGTGACTGGGGAGATAGACTGTGATGGAGAGTTACAAGTAGATGGTAAGGTAACAGGTGACTTAAAAGTGTCGATACTCATCGTAGGTCAAAATGGTGAAGTAAACGGCAATATTACGGCTGAAAAAGTACAAGTTAAAGGCACGATCAACGGCAACATTGACGCGCAATCAGTGCACCTAGAAGTTACAGCGAAAGTGCATGGTGATGTTGCTCATGACACACTAACCATAGATGCCGGGGCGCATTTAGAGGGTAAGCTTACACATAAGCAAGCCCCCGACAATATCACTCCAATCAAAGAGCAAGCTAACGCTCAGTAATATACATAGTAATATCAGCATGAAATACTTTGGTTTTGTGCTGATCAAATACTTCTACAGGCACAATCAAGTCTTCTTTATCTTGCCACACCCTCGGTAAGTCAATCTTTGCTTCAGCCGTTAAAATACCGTCTGCCTTTTTAAGATATTGCACTGTCATACCTTTTGGGATCCAACGGTGAGTTTTAACTGGGACGGTTGCATCTGTCATGACACCTGCCACCAGCTCGGCAAGATTACACTGCGCAATGGCATGAATAGTACCAATGTGATTTTGAATCGAGCGGCGTTTCTTTATAACTGCAACGCATTTTCCCGCTTCTAAATGCGTAATAGTCGGTTTAATTGAACCAAAGTAAGGTGCCTTAATACATACAGCCTTACTAAATAACCAGTTACCAAATGGTAACCAACGCACACTTTTATAAATTCCCATTAATGATGCAGCCATGTTTTGCTCCAATTATTGTTCTTATTTAATTAGCAAACATAACTCATCAGACCAGTTTTCAGCAAGTTTTAAATTGAATATAACCTCAAGATAAAAGCCATAAATGAAAATATATTATCGTTTCTCGGTATTAAGTCCTGTCGTTTTTATTTTAGAGCGTTACAATACGCGCCCTTATTTAGGAGTGCGCATGTCTGATCCCCAAATTAACTCAAAACTCAGCGTTTTTATTCTCATTTTACTCGTTATTTTCTGTCCGCTTGGTATTGATTTATATCTACCAGCATTTCCTGCCATGCAGTCTGGCTTAGCAGTGAGCAATGCGCACATTCAGCAAACCGTTGGCATTTATATGCTCACCGTCGGTTTAGGACAACTTATTGCCGGTCCACTTGCCGACAAGTACGGGAGAAGACCCATTGCATTGAGTGGTATCTTTTTATTCGCACTCGGAGGCTTGCTTGCAGCAAACACCAATGACTGGTGCGTGATCATGGCTGCCCGAGCATTGCAGGGGTTTGGTGCATGTGCAACTTTTGTTACTGCTTTTGCCATTGTCAGAGACCAATTCGGTCATAAAGGCAGTGGTAAAATGATCACCTACCTCAATGGTATCGTGTGCTTTATACCAGCATTGGCGCCTATTTTCGGTGCTTGGTTAACCGTGCAATTTGGCTGGCAAAGTAACTTTATCTTTTTAGTTATCTTTGCCGTACTTGGTTTTATCTTGCTGTTTTTGCTGTGCCCTGAAACGCGTCCAAAAGATACAATTTATTCCGGCCATATTTTAGATTTAAGACGCTTTAAGCCTATGCTTGCAAGCAGTGAGTTTATGTTTAATGCCTCTATTACTATGGTTGCTATGTCAGCTATGTTGGTATTTGTCACTACAGCACCTGAATGGGTGATGACTCAGCTGGGTAAAGATATCTCGGAGTTTACGATTTGGTTTACTGTGAATGCCATAATCAGCATTGCAGCCAGCTTTATCGCCCCTAAATACATTCAAAGCGCACCTAAACAGAGCCTAATTTTTGGCTTAGCGCTGCTAACTCTTGGTGGCCTACTCATGATGGCGCTTAGTAGTGTCGCTGAGCCAGCTGCATTTATGTTGCCAATGTATATTGCCTCTATCGGATTTGCATTTACATTGGGCTCTGCAGCTGGAAAAGCGCTTGGCGGCTTTGCACAACAAGCGGGCACCGCATCTGCGCTCATTGGTGTGATGCAAATGTCTGGCGCTGCAGTACTTGCTGTATTAACACAACAATTTAGTTTTAGTGCGCCTTTTCAAGTCGGTATTCACTTAGTCACTTGTCTAATTTATATCGGCCTTCTAAAATCTTCAAAGACCCATCTTTATTATTCTGCCGATAAAAGCTAATTTAATTATGACTTCAATCTTAAAAGTGTCATATCTATAAGACATACTTAACATATTACAGAAATAGCGCTTGCTGTAGTAATAGTCTCATTTATTTTACTAAGCAGAACAAGGTACTACTTCAGCCTGTTCAAGCACTCAGACTGTAGTATCCTAACCAACCATTTTTAAGCGGGCTTTGTGCCCGCTTTTGTTTACCTCTGTATATTTTATTCAAACCCGCTTATACTCTGCCCCACTCAATAACAACAATAATATAAGTGCGATGCTCAACCCTGAATCCGTCATTTCTTTTTTAATTGCCAGCGCAGTTATTGCAGTGGCACCAGGTCCTTCAAATGCATTCTTAATGGCACAAACATTTACCCATGGTCGTAAAGCAGGTATGCAAAGTGCGTTAGGTTTTGCAGCAGGTGGGGTTATTCATACTATTTTTGCTGTAATAGGACTGTCGGCCATTTTAAAAGCCTCTGAAACGGCCTATGCGACGGTACAATATTTAGGTGCAGCCTACTTATGTTATTTGGGCTTTGTGACCCTTAAATATACGTTTAAAAAACAAATTGATTCTGAAGATAAACCCCATGTAAGCACCAAAAAACAAGGCAATGTATTTGTTCAAGCCATGATGACCGAAGTGCTCAATCCAAAAGTGGCGTTATTTTTTATTGCTTTTATTCCGCAGTTTGTTGACCCTACTCTCTCTTCAACCACTCTACAACTGGCTATGTTTGGTTTGCTTTACCCTATTTTGGCTTTCCCGATAGATTGTGCCTACATTTACAGTGGTGACAAAATCGCAGGATACTTTAGGCAGCACCCAAGCGCACCAATCTGGATTGACCGTTTTTCAGGCTTTATTTTTATCGCCTTAGCGATTAACTTGTTACTCTAACAAATAAAAAAAGAGAAATGAGTATGGAAACCAAGGTTGAGAAAATCCCAGCAAATAAGCACATAGCACTGGTTGCTCATGATGGTAAAAAAGACGCGTTAAAAGCCTGGTGTCTAGCCCATAAGAATACCCTTGAACGTCACACGCTTTCTGCCACAGGCACGACGGGTAATGTTATTGAGCAGGCTACAGGCCTTAGCGTCAATAAACTGCTCAGTGGTCCTATGGGTGGCGATCAACAGCTTGGGGCGAAAATAGCCGAGCATCAAATCCATATGCTGGTATTTTTCTGGGACCCACTGGCTTCACAGCCGCACGACCCAGACGTTAAAGCACTGTTGCGCTTGGCTGCTGTGTGGAATATCCCAGTGGCATGTAATGAAGCAACCGCAGATATGCTGCTGCATTCATCTTTGATGGGTACTGAATTTAGCCGCGCTTTGCCCGATTATGACAAGTATTTAGCAACACGGCTTAATACCTAGTATATCTTTATAAAGTTAAAAACGTTATCTGAACAGCTTTTCAGCCCACTTAGTTAAACCGGCGGTGACGCTACCAAAGTTATCGCCACTTAACATCTCGATATCGCCTAGTCGTTGTTTTAGCGCCGCCTTCAATAGTGGCGATTGCGCACTACCGCCCGTTAGATAAATCACATCAGGTTGTGTTCCGGCATCTTGAATGGCTTGTTCGGCCAAGGTGCAGATCTGCTCTAAACTGTTTTCAAGGGCTTCAGAAAGCTGTACATCAGTGATCAGCTTAGCCAAGCCTTTACCAATAAAGCCCATATCACAGTGACTCTGCGAATCAGCACTTAATGCAATTTTCATTAATTCAGCTTGTCTAACTAAACGGTGAGATAGCTTGTTTTCTTGTACTTTGATTAAACGCTGTAATCGCTCTGGCTGCTCTATCTCGCGAAGCATCGCGGTTAAATCGCGATGGTTTTTATCTGAGTAGAAGTCACTTTGCATTTGCAGGTCATTAATTTTACATGCTTGCCAAAACAATTGGTTAGGCATAGGAAGACCTGACTTAAACTTATCGTCACGACCAAGTGAATCTGTTAGTTCATGAAACGCCAATGCTATGTCTAAATCGTTACCGCCAATACGCTTACCGGTATGAGATAAAAAGTCGGCATTTCGGCAGGCATTGCCTCTAAAACTTGGCCCCATTTGCACAAATGAGCAATCAGAAGTACCCCCTCCAATATCAACCACAAGCACTTTTTTGTCAGCCGTTAAGCCAGATTCAAAATCAACACCCGCAGCCAAAGGTTCAAATAAAAACTCAACCTCTTTAAAACCTGCGCGTTTTGCCGCTGTGGTTAAGATACTAACCGCTTGTTGGTTGCTTTCTTCACCCCCAATGGCCTGAAAGTTTACCGGACGGCCAATGACAGTGTGTGTCAGTTCATATCCCAGCTGTTGCTCTGCACGCTGTTTGATTTGCATGATCATGGTGCTGGCAATGTCTTCAAAAAAGGCGATTTGTTGTGGCTTTAAACCCACTGCACCGAAGAATGATTTTGGAGATTTAACGAAATATCCATCTTCTGGAAAGTCGATATACTCTTCTATGGCAGCCTGACCAATAGAAATACCGGTATCATAAGACTCCAAGTCTAGGTCGCGTTTAATAGCCGGTACAGCATTTAAAAGGTGCGCCCTAGATTGTCTAAAACTCTCTACATCACCCTGCTTTAAATTATGTGCGACATAGTCTGAGATCAATGCGTTATGCTGTGCATATAAAGTAGAAGGCAAATAGTGTTTGTTGTTTTCTAATTTAACGAGTGTTACTTGAGAGTCACGCATCACCCCCATTGCACAATTGGAACTGCCGTAATCAAATCCAACTATCATTATTAACCTCCGACACAAAAAAGGTCGCGCAGAGTATCACAGATAAGACGAGTTTAAAATATTTCTCTCACCCTTAAAAACCGCGCAAAACGCGGCTTGTTATATTTAGTTTTATCTTGATAACGATAGGTGATCACAGTGCCTATTTTGGGCGGTTTTGCTCTGAGTGCATCGGTAAGCCCCGAGCCTACTTTGAACTCAATACCATCATCTAAATTACGCACTATCAAAGCGCCCGTTTTGCCTTGGTACTTACCCTTACCTTCGCTGTAACCAATTACAACCGCTTCAGCGTCTGAGTAGGGCTTATATTTTAATAGTTGTGGTGAACGGCCTGCTAAATGTGTAGCGGTGGCTAAATGTAACATTACCCCTTCTCCACCTCTTGCTACCACTTTATCAAAGTAATCATCTAACTGAGCTCTACTGGCAAAGCTTTGCTGTTGTACAGCTTGAATATGAGGCTGCTTCAGCACACTGACCAAATGCACATATTTTTTATAGCGTTCAGCAAAAACGCCTGAGACTTTTGGCATATCGAAGATCATATATTTCACTTTAAGCCAGTCCTCATCATTGCCGTTAAGCTGTCTTGCTAATCCACTGACAAACTCAAATTGCCCGTAGTCGACCCAAAGTTCTCCATCTAGGTAGGTGTTTGGCAACTTCTCTGTAAACCAAACTGGTGCATGAATTGAGTTACCGCGTCGAGTTTTAAGTTGTGTGCCATCCCAAATGGCACGCACACCATCATATTTTTCACTTACTAAATAATGTTCGACTTGGTGAGTATCGTTGAATACAGAAGCTAATTGTGCGGGTGAGGTATTCGCCCAAGAAGCTGAGCTTAACAATAAAAAAGCTAAAAAATAGAAATAATACATACGCATGACTCCTTATGCGCTGAAGTAAAATTAATAATGAGTAGACTTCCTAGCTGCACTCACTAACTGGAGTATTGATGACCTTTATATCGTCTCAAGATAAGTATTTTTTTGAATATACTCCCAAGCCTCAATAATATCATTGGCAATATAGCTGGCCTTGCTGTGATCTTGAGATTTAGAGTATTCATGAGGGATAACAACTGTCTGTACGCCCGCAGCTGTTGCACTTTGCAGTCCCGTTGTGCTGTCTTCTAAGGCAAATGCTTCCTGGGGCTTTATAGACAAGAGTTTAAGTGCCTTTAAATATGGTTCTGGATCGGGTTTTGGGTTAATTACATCATCTTTAAATATCGTCGCACTGAACAAATCTAATAATCCGTAGTGCGCTAATACAGGAATCGCTTCGTTGCGCGTACTGCCCGTTACTAACACCGAAGTAAACTGCTGTTTAGCTGCATTGAGGAAAACTTTCACGCCTGCTAATAACCTTGGCTTTACCTGCTCAGACGTTAAAACAAACTGCTGATTTTTTTGCTCACATAACCACTGAGCTGAGACATCTAAATTATGCCGTTTCTTTATTACTGTTGCGGCTTGTAAGGTAGGGACACCCGCAAACTCTAAGCAAAAAGCTTGCTCTGTATAATGAATGTCAAAAAGAGATAAAACATGTTGCCAGCTGTCATAATGAACGACCTCAGAATCAACCAAAGTACCGTCAAAATCTATCAGTAATGCTCGCTTTTCCATGTTTCTCTCCTTGAATTAATCGTTTTTAGCTTATTGCTTTAAGCTCTCAGGTACTTCTGCTGTTGCTTCTTCACCTGATTCAACCTCTACAAGCGTATAGCCTCGAGGTTGGCGTACTACTTTTAAGATTGGCTTTTCAAACGCAGACTTTAAACGGTCTGTATCAGCTTGAAGCTCTTCAACTTTGCGGCCAAAAGGTGCAGCACCTGTTTCAGACCAATTTGTTACTTTACCATTTAAGTTATATTCAACTTCGTGAATTTGATAAAGCGCCGCTTCATCTTTAGTTGCTTCACAAAAAATAACACGGTAATTCCAAAATCCAGACATAATTTTTCTCTTACTTTCAATTTAGGGCAACTTTACCAGCTCATTTTAGTAATACCAATCCTCAATGTGACTTATTTGAGGGTAATACCAATCCGCAATAACACTTAATCATTTTGAGGGATTAAACCTGATGATAGCTGTGTTAAAGATTTCTCATTTAGAACAACTAAATAACGAAATATTTGCCTTGCTACCAACAAGGTTTTCTTGCCTCAAAATAGACCACTTAGTTAAGCGGATTGGTATAATTGGCAAAAGGCTAAATACGATGTGTTCGAAATATAAAAAACCCGCAAAAATGCGGGTTTTTATTAAAACAAATTTCTATTAAGAAATAGGATTAGAAGAAGCGTACTTTAAATTCAGCACCAATGTAACGCTCTTCATTTAACATGCCTGTTAGGTTATTGAAGTCAACTCCACCGATAACTCTTTGAGTATCAAACAAGTTTCTAACAAATACTGACGCTTCATACTCATTATCCCCCCCAGCCCACGAATAACCTGAGCGTAAGCCTACTTCGAATAATTCTTTACCTTCAAACTCAGTTGCTCGATATAAGAAAAAGTCAATTTTACTTCGGTAAGATGCATCCGCATAAGTGAAGAATTCACCTTCACCTATTTCTGTAGAATAGCGTAATGTTGCATTTGCAATCCATTTAGGAGCATGTGGTAAAGAATTACCGTCGATGCTAGCTATTTCATCCATACCATCGCCATCTGCAGCAAATGGATTAGGAACTTGTCGATAAGGGTCTTGGATAGTACAAGGCGAACCACAAGCACCAACCTCAAGGGCTGAGTCATTCAACTCTGTCTTGTTATAGCTTAAGTTGAAAGTAGCATTTAACTCATCAGTTAATACCCACTCAGAATCAACTTCAAAACCATAGCCTGTTGTTTTATCTACATTCAATAAGCGATTGAAGTTAGCACCACCACCAACAGCCGTTAGCTGTTGATCGTTCATCTGATAATAGAATACTGTCGCATTCACACGACCTTGACCGTCTAATACGTCAGACTTGATACCCGCTTCAATTGAGTTAGTCGTCTCAGACTTAGCAACCGTTACTTCATCACCGAATAAAATACGACCTTGAACACTTGGTGCACGGAAACCGTTAGCGATACGTGCGAATAAGTTTATATCATCAGTGTACTTATAGGTTGCGCTTAAATCCCAAGATACATGGCTATCATCTGGGTTTGCAGAGCCTTCAAGGAAATCAGCTGCACCTACTGGAGATTTTGTACGCTTCGCATAAAACTCTTTTTCATCGTTCGAGTAACGAAGACCTGCTGTTACTTTTAATTCGTCAGATACTGTGTAATCAAATGAACCAAATAATGCCCACGCAGACGTGCTTTGATCTTGTACTGCATAACCATTTTGAAGACCGTAGTTGTTAGCAGTTGCATCCCAAGAAAGCGTATCATAACTGAAGCTTTCGATGATTAAATCTTCTTCGTATAAGAACACACCAACTTGGTAGTTCATATCACCAGAGAAGTTACTTGAAAGACGAAGCTCTTGGGTATATTGGTCGTGTTCAGGAATTGCATCAGCTGTTTCTGAAGGGAAAGGAATAACACCAGGACCTTGGAAATTGATAAACGCAGCACCGTAACCACCGTCTACATCTGCGCGAGAGTAGATTTCAGCACTTTCCCAACCTGTGATTGACGTTACTGTGTGTTCTTTTAAATCCCACTCAAGCTTAAGGCTTAGACCTTGTGTATTAACTTGCTGAGTAGAACGAGAAGCGGCATCGTGATAAACAACATCATTGTCATATTTAGGGTTGATGTTATTTGTGCCTTTTTCAATCAAGTTTGCACGGAAAGCGATTGGACGGCCGTCTAGGTCGCGTTTGTGGTAGTTTAAAAGACCGGTGAAGTCATCACCTTCATACAAAAACTGAACACGCGCAGCTTTTTCATTGTAACCACCAAGCGAATCTTCTTCTTCGAAGCCTGGTGCTTTCACGTCGATATAATCAGGACGATCTTGAATAAGTAGAGAAACACGCGTTGAAAGCTTGTCAGTCAGACCAGTACCTACAGCACCTTCAAAGTCAACAGAACCTTTGCTGCCGTATGACACTGCACTGTAAGCATCGAACTCTTGGCTTGGCTTAACTGAATCAAATTTTACAAGGCCTGCTGGCGTATTACGGCCAAACAATGTGCCTTGAGGGCCTCTTAGTACTTCAATACGCTCAATATCAAATACAGGGAAACCTTTAAGAATTGGGTTTTCTTGAACAATTTCGTCTACAACTAACGAAACAGGTTGTGACGCGTTCAAGTCAAAATCGGTATTACCCAAGCCACGAACATAAAAGCGTGGGAAAGTACGGCCGAATGATGATTCAACTGATAAACTTGGGATTTTTGCGTTCATGAAGCGAATATCCATACCCGCTGAGCTATATGCGTCTAATCCATCACCTTGAAGGGCCGACACAGACACAGGTACTTCTTGTGCATTTTCAACGCGTTTACGTGCTGTTACTTGAATAACTTCAAGTTGATTACTTTTAGCTTCTTGCTCTTCAGCATGGGAGGTAAACGAAGTACTTGCTACAGTAGAGAACAACGCTGCATTAACTAAAACTGCTAACGTAGATCTTTTGATTGCTTTCATGTTTGGGGTAAACCTTTATATGAGCACTCTTTTGTTCAACGGTAAAATATGGGCGCCGTATCACATTGGCGTGATTAGTTCAATTTTTCGCCTATACTAAAAATATAATGCGGACCTTATAAGCGAGAGTGCAAAGCGCTTTACAAGGCTGAATCTAACGCCGCAATTATAGCAATAAATTTCAAATTTGCTTTAAATAACCCACTAAAAGCAAAAAATAATAAATTTTATCTACAAGATTACCCATTTCAACAACTTTTATCTCCACAACAAACAGCCCAAGCAAGGACATTTGTCCTGTACCAACAGTGAAACCCGTTAATTTTGATGCTTTTTTCTGAAAGGGAGAGGCTTTAGGTTTGTATTAAAAACAAACAACTCAAAGTGAAGGAGAGACTATTTTTAAAAAATCTGCTTTTCTGTTTTTTTCATCGTAGCGAATAACGGCAATACCTGCTGTAGAAAAAATTGGCATATCACCAGGGCTTAGTTGATCGACTAAATAACTCACTATTGGCATGTGCGCTACCAAAAGCCAAGTCTCAATCTCTGGATTCAAACTCATTAAAGTTTCTAGGTAATCAATTGCAAATCGCGCATCGCCACTGGGAACGATATCTTTACACACTTCAAAATAATCTGCGGGGTTGTGTTTGAGAACTTGCTCGGCTGTTTGCTGCGCTCTTATAAAAGGGCTCACGAGTATTGCTTTAGGCTGATAATGCGCTTTAATCCACAGTGCCATTTCACTCGCTTGGCTTACGCCGCGTGGAGTCAGCGCTCTTGCTGCATCATCCGCTTGCATAGGGACAGCTTCACCATGACGCATAATTAAAATCGTTTTCATGTAACCTCAAACACTTAGAGAATAAAATTTTCCAAAGCAGTAGCAAATTCACCGCTTTGTTCGCTATATTAAAACAAAACTATCGACAATCCAAAGAAACCTAGCAGCGGTAAGTTAGTTCGATTTCGTCTTTTCTCTTTAAATATATCGGCGGCAAAAACTTGAAAATTAGTAACAATGATAAACGCAGCTATGAAACTCTCACACTCGACAATGGTCTGAAAGTACTTTTAGTCCAAGACGTAAACTCGAATAAATCTGCTGCATCCCTGACTGTTAATACCGGTCACTTTGATGACCCTAAAGATCGTCAAGGTATGGCACACTTCATTGAGCACATGTTGTTTCTAGGCACTCAAAAGTTCCCTGAGCCCGGTTTTTTTTCACAGTTTATAAGCCAAGCGGGTGGCCAAAGTAATGCTTGGACCGGCACTGAGCATAGTAGTTATTACTTTGATTGCGACCACCAACAATTTCCGCAAGCGATTGAAATATTCAGTGAGTTTTTTATCTCTCCGCTGTTTCACATTGAACAGGCCACAAGTGAGCGTAACGCCATTGACGCAGAATTTAAGATGAAGGTCAAAGACGATGGTCGTAGAATTTATCAAGTGCACAAAGAAACCGTTAACCCTGAACATCCATTTGCAAAATTTGCAGTGGGAAACCAGCAAACCCTAGAAGATAGAGAAAAATGTATTGCTGAAGAGTTACATACTTTTTTCAAGGCGCACTACCTAGCTCAGTGGATGACGCTTGCTATTGCAGGTCCTCAGCCAATTGAAACATTACGCGAATTAGCAATAGATTGCTTTTCAGACATTGCCGCAACTCAAAGCCCTAAACCAACGATTAACACACCGCTTTATCGCACTTGCGATTTGGGTAAATTAATCCACATAACGCCCAAAAAACAGATGCAAAAGCTTATCGTTAGCTTTGCAATGCCCAATATACCTAAGCTCTACAAATCAAAAAGTTTAAGCTTTCTCGCGCATCTATTAGGGTTTGAAGGGGAAGGCTCTCTTTACTCTATTCTCAAAGCTCAAGGGTGGATCAATGCACTCTCTGCTGGAGGAGGTGTGAACGGAAGCAACTTTAAAGATTTTAATATCAGCTTCGCCCTCACGGAGCAAGGTATTGAATTTTATGAAGATATCATTGAGATGCTATTTGAATACATCTCATTGATTGAGCAAAGCTTCGCTCAGCTGCCTGAACTCTATGCGGATAAACAAGCTTTACTGGAAATTGCTTTTGATAATCAAGAGCCAAGTAAACTCATTGAATGGGTTAATAGTATCAGCATTAATATGCACCACTTTGATGAAAACGACTACCTTGCAGGTGACTATGTAATGACAGGCTTTGAACCTCAATTACACAAGAAGCTATGTCGGTACTTATCTCCCAAAAATATGCGTGTTGTCTTGATCCATCAAGGGGTTGAAACGAATAAATCTGCACAATGGTACAATACTGCCTACCTAGTCGAAGATTTACCTTCCCTATGGTTAGAAACTTTAGCAAAAACGGTCGCGCCGCTACCACAGATGATGCTGCCTACTGTCAACCCATACCTAAAAGCAAAACAAGTACTGCATGACAGTGCTGAGATTTTTTCTGAGCCTAAAAAGCTCGAATTTAATGATGGTCTTAATTTCTGGTTCAAGCAAGACTCTGAATTTAAAGTAACCAAAGGCCACTTGTATATAGAAATAGACTCTAAAGTCGCGGTGAGCAGTATAAAAAATATGGCACTCACCAGGCTAATGGCTGATTTACTTATGGATGGTCTTGCAGAGCCATTCTATAGCGCAGAACTTGCTGGATTAAATTACCATATCACCTCACACCAAGGGGGTCTTACACTTCATACGGCTGGCTTATCTGCGAACCAACCTCAATTCGCTGTTGAACTTTTAACAAACATATTATCCCGTGAAATAAGTGCAAGCCGATTTGCTGAGTATAAAAAGCAACTCACAAGGCATTGGTTACAACACAACCATAATAAGCCTGTCTCTCAACTATTTAGCATTTTAGGTGCACATCTTATGCCCTGGAACCCTACACCAGAAGATTTAGCATTACACTTAAAACCAGTCACATTTAATGCTTTTGTACAATTTAGAGATACCTTCTTTAAAGCGATACATATTAAATCTTTTATGTATGGCAACTGGCTAGAAGTTGATGCTGAGAAAATGTTAAAAGACATCAAGCATACTTTTAAGCACAGTGAAATCTTAGAAGACTTAAAGCGACCTCTAACTAAATTGAAACATGGTTTCGTTCACAAGTTAGAGAAAGATAAATCTGAACATGGATTTCTATATTATATACAGGCAAAAACTGCTGATGCTGAAGAAAAAGTTCAACTCATGCTGCTTAACCAACTTGTGCAACAAGCTTACTTTGATGAGTTAAGAACCAAACAACAACTTGGTTATCTAGTCGGTGCAGGCTACGCGCCTTTTAACACTCGAGCTGGGGTCGCTTTTTATATACAGTCTCCAAATAATAAAAGTGATGTCCTATCCGAACGTCATAGTCAATTCATTGATCTTTTTACTGAAGAACTTACTCACTTAAGCAATGATGCATTTTTAGAAGCTAAACATGCTTTAAAGTTACAAATTGCCGAAAAAGATAAAAACTTGCGCCTCAGAGCGCAACGCCTTTGGGTTGCAATTACCAACGATGACCATTATTTTTCGATGCAAAAGCGACTACTTACAGCATTAAATTTATTATCTAAAGATATGTTTATAAAAAATGCTACAGCATTGATTAGTAATCAAGATTCTCATGCAAGGCTCAGTTGTAATTAATAACAGACCTAGAATTACTTTACTCTCGGTACAGCATAGATTAGATTAGTCAGCGAACTGAGAATGAAGCATCTATGATTAAAAACATAACAATAATGATGTTCATAGTGTTATTAAGCTCAACAATTAGCATGCCTTTAAATGCATGGGAGTTTAATCACCCCCCTCTAGGTATTAGCCCTTTTTGGTTATTGCCTTTTGGTTTGATCACATTACTGATTACATACTTATTATTTATCAACCGCAGGCTACAGCGTTCACAGCAAGAACTCATCATGTCTGAGCAAAGGTTAAAGCGAACAGTTGAAGGCAGTGGTGATACCCTATGGGATTGGGATATTTCTTCTGGAGAAATCGTTCGTATCAACGATAAGTACATGATCTGTCAAGATCAACCTGATGATAAAAATATTTTAATCCCAAATGCACACCGCATTCACCCACAAGATTTACCATTGGTAGATAAACTACTTAAACAACACTTTGCCGAAAAAAGCGCGTTTTTTGAGGCCAGTTATCGTTTAAAAGATACCCTAAATCAATATCACTGGGTGCTAGATCGGGGAAAAATCATAGAAAAAGATGCTAATCTTAATCCAGTTAGAATGACGGGTACTGTTCGTGACATTAGTCATTTAAAGAGCACTGAAGAACGTTTAAACCTCTTTGCGAAATGCGTAGAGTCTCTCACTGATGCGATTGCTATCTATGATAAGAATTATAAACTTGTCGATGTTAACCCAAGCTATTTAAAGCTCTTTGGAGGCTTAAGGAACCATTACTTAGGTAAGCTTTTTAGCTTGCCAGGCTATGATGAAAAATACATTAGCGAGATTAAAGCAAACCTTCGAGAATGTGAACATTGGCAAGAAGAGTTAAAGTTAAGAAACTTTAAAAATATTCTTCTGCCAATCGAAGTAAGTATTGATGAAATAAAAAATAGCCAAGGTCAAATTACAAACTATGTGGTTATCTTTTCAGACTTAACAGAACGCAAAAAGGCCGAATCGCAACTTCATAATCTTTCTAATCGCGATAGAACAACTGGCCTGCCAAACAGGAATTTGTTTTTTACTAATTTAAAAAAGCTGGCCCAACAGGATATTCACCATGCACTGCTTGTCTTTGATTTAGACAACTTTAAAAAGATTAATGACTCACTGGGTCATCAACTCGGAGATAGTTTGCTTGCAAAACTGGCAATGCGCCTAAATAAACTAGCTCGCCAGCAAGATACCTTCTATCGCCTAGGTGGTGATGAATTCGCCTTGGTGATGACCGGCACGAATGACATTCACACTATTACCAAAACTGCTAAGCAATTTTTAGCAGCCATTGCAACACCATTTAAAATGGCCAACCATGAACTAGTCATCACCTCTTCTGTGGGAATTGTTTTATTTCCTGAAGATGGTGCGACTCCAGAGATCCTTTTGAAAAATGCTGATACTGCGATGTATCACGCTAAGCAAAAAGGTAATCATTACTTGTTCTTCAACGATTCAATGAATGAACAAGCTGTAAAGCGTTTACAAATAGAGAATTTGATGCGTTATGGTCTCAAAGAAGATCATTTTGTTGTGTATTATCAGCCTAAAATGGATATCAAATCAGGCTTATTAGTTGGCATGGAGGCGTTAGTTCGCTTCATAACCCCCAAAAAAGGCATTATCAGTCCTGGAGTTTTTATACCGATAGCTGAAGAAACAGGACAAATCATTGATATTGGTGAGGTTGTACTCGACAAAGCCTGTAAAGATGTAAAGCGCTGGATAGACCAAGATTTATTTGACGGCCGCGTTGCCGTTAATTTATCTGCAAAGCAATTTAGCTTGCCCGACCTTACTACGCGTATAGATATCATCTTACAGAAGAACCATTTACCTTCTTATTTTCTAGAACTAGAAATTACAGAGGGCACGGTGATGGATGACCCCCAAGAAGCCATTAATGTTATGCGTTCATTAAGCGCAAGAGGTATTCACTTGGCAATCGACGACTTTGGTACTGGGTATTCATCACTAGCTTATTTAAAACAGTTCCCACTGAACACGTTAAAAGTTGATAAAGCCTTCGTAGATGACATGCATAACGAAAGAGGTAGAAACATGGTTGACTCAATCGTTACCATCGCACAAAACCTTGACTTACATGTTGTTGCCGAAGGGGTTGAGCAAGCTGAGCAATTAGCTGTTTTAGAAAAGCTCAATTGTCAAACTGTACAAGGCTATTATTACTCTAAGCCTTTGTCAGCAGAAGAGTTTACTGAATTCTTAAAGCAACAGAGAAAAGTTAAAAGCAACCAAAAAAAGCCAGCTCTAAAAGTCGTAAGCTAGTTTAAATATATTTATAGCAACAAAATATCTAATTCTTCCACTTTCTAGTCCTTCCTCTCTACTTGCTTCACAACGATACATAACAGAAATTACTGCTTCTAAAAACAGAAGAATAGAATTTAAAAACACAAAAAAACGCTTAATTGTTGCAAAATATTGCATTATTTAATTTAATAGCCCCCTGTAATTTCACATTTATAACTGTATTTTATTCATTTTTTCATAACCGATTGATATATAGTTAATTTAATATCTGTGTGAAATTTAAACTAGTCGTCATGGTCAGTTTTAGAGCTTATAAAATCAAGCTGCTAAACTTAAAGATTTAAGGCTAACAACTTCTCAATTTTGATTATGCTCTAAAGCAGCTGTAAGTTGCTAAATCCAGCTAGACTGAATAGCATGATTAAGATATTTTCGAGTAATATGTTATTGCCTTTAAGAATTAAGTGCTAAAATCAAACCATGTGGTTTTAATTAATAGTTACTTCAAGGATAAGAGCTATGAATAAACAAAGCGTACATGATTATTTGCAAAGTAAACCAGGCACGTTTATTACGCAGCCATTTTCGCAGGACAGCGATGTTTACAAAGTGCAACATAAAATGTTTGCCACCCTTTACGAAGGTAAAGAAGGTCAACTTGACGAAAATAATGAGCCAGTTTTTTGGTTGAATGTAAAATGCGATCCTGATGAAGCGTTAATTCTGAGAGATAAGTATGAATCGATTCTTCCTGGTTACCATATGAATAAACGCCTTTGGAATACCATAGTGCTTGACGGCTCTGTACCAACTGATGAAATCAAAAAATTTATTGATGATTCTTATAATATTGTCGTTGAAAACTTACCAACTGCTCAAAAAGAAGCTTTAGCAAAGCTTTCTTAATCTGAAAAATAGTGTAATGGCCTCCCTCGTAAAATACGAGGGCCATTCCACACCTCTTCTAATCAGTTTCAAGAAACACATCACATGAAAAAAATAGCTGTATAAACCAGTGGTGGTGATGCTCCGGGAATGAATGCTGCCATACGCTCTATCGTCCTAGCTTGTGAGTACAATCAACCAGTTTGTATTGGCTTTTTTCATGGCTATAACGGATTAATCGACGATTAGGCAATCAAGTTAAACTCTGACCTAGTTAACCTCAGATCTGTATAAG
>NZ_PNEC01000063.1 GCF_005886345.1 Pseudoalteromonas phenolica | reverse complement strand
GATCAAGTCTGAGCTAGTACAACTAAATTAGACGTTTTAAAAGCCGCTTATAATAAAAAACTATTTAACTGATCAATATGCATCTAACACCTCACCTATTTTCTTAGCTTTTTTTGCATAGTAATTTGATGTTTTAATATTATTTATATTTCTGTGATACACAGCCATATATTCATAAATTTCTTTTATTTTAGCTGGCAACTCTTGCTCTTCGAAAACATCAAGCAACTTTGTTGATACCTCAGTTACTTTCTCACTGTTTTCTTGTATAAGTAAATATAAATAAGACATACCTACGTACGTTAAAACCTCTAAATTATTCAATGAATCACACTGATATGCATTAAGTAATAAATTAAAATCATCTGACAAAGAAACTCCAGGTTTGGGATATTTTGATAGTTCATACTCAAACCAATTTATATATATTTCTTTCTCTTTTTCTTTCTCTTCAAAATTCATTTTATATTTGAAAAGTAAGTTTTTTGCTTCAGCCTTTTTACCTAAATTCGCTAAAACTCTCGCCTTCATTAAATTATAAGTTTGAATATGTGAATTAAACTCAACTGTGATTAGGTTATTTGCTTGTATCAATAAATCCGAACTAATTTTTTGATTATTTAATTTGCTATATACCAAAGCTTGTCTCATCAGGCTAAAGAGTTGTGTTTCTAAATTGTTCCTAAGCAATGAGAACTTATAAGCTTTATCGTAACTTTTAAGTGATTTTTCGAATTGATGATTTAATCTTTGCCGCTCTGCTTGTTGGAACCATTGTAAAGATAATTTATTTAAATCATTATAAACAACTTTTTTGTCTGCCACTTGAGAGCAAGATAATAGCAATAAAAATAAAACAAAAAATATAAGCATCTTAGTCATAAACTTCAGCCTTTATATCTTGCTTTTCTTCATGAATACCTCCTTTTAAAAATGGGTTATTATTTAAAGCTTGAAGTGTTTTTTCAAGTTCATTTAATACTTGCTGACTTTGATATATTGTCATCATGAATTGCGCACGTTCTGTATGCACATCAGATAACATACCTTTTACTATATTTAAATTATCATTGATATTGCTCAGTACCATAGGTAACTGGTTATTAGTCAAAGAAGAAACCATTTTTTCTGGTGACTTATAAGCATTTATAACATTTTCTGATGTTATCAATAGTTTATCTACACGATCTAATGAGTTACTCAACTTTTCGACTATGACTGGAAGACTTGTAATCCATTTTTCAGCTTGAATTAATGTTTTATCAGCCTTATCAACTATACCACTTCGCTCTATACTTTCAGTAATCATTAATAGTTGTTCACTGATCTTCGCTACTCTATCCAGAGCCCTAAAAAGCGATCCAGCAGATGGATTGTCTTCTTGCTGAAGATTGGAAAGTAGTGAGTTTATGTTTTCTAAAATTTCTTCAACATCATTTTTAGGTAATTTATTTTTATTTTCTGCAATTAATCTTAAAGCATATTCACTTGATGAATGATAAACCAAACTTCCCTCCTTTAGTTTTAATAAATCATCGTTAATAGCTGAATCAGGAGTAATTAAGTTAAAAGAATATACTTCATCAAATATAGGGTGCTGCTCACTTTGTAATATAGAATGTTGAGTGACAATATGCTCAAACTCTTTAAGTATCCAAAAGTTAGACTTGATTTTATTAGTTTGAAAATCGAAAGAGAAAGATTCCATACGGCCTATCTCAATACCTTTAAAGTAAATTAGTGGGTGTGTTGACAATCCTTTTGCATCGTTTAGTTCTGTAAAAAATATAGCTTTGGTCGAAAAGTAATGTTTTGAACTTAAGATTGTTCCTAATGTAATAGCGAATAATAAAGAACCAAAAAATATAAATGATATAACTGCTTTATGCTCTTTCACTAAACTATGCTGCATAGCATTTCCCTTGCTCTAAGTAAAAGCGACTAGAACAAAGTGAGTCTATAACATGTCTATTTGAAAACAGGATTTGTGTGACAGCATCATTTTTCATACTCTGAATTAACTGTAATTCATAATCGACCCAGTCGTTATCAACCTCATTGAGCGGTGAATCCCATATGACTAACTTTGGCTTTAAAAGTGTCGCTCTAGCCACTCCCACAAGAGAGGCCATACCAATTGATAAGTGCTCTGTCCTTTTATTTAAATAGTCTTTTAATCCAATTTCTTCACATTTTTGACTGACAATATTTTCTTTTTGCTCTAAGCAAACATCGGTTAAATAACGGTTTAATGGTAGAAGAAGATTTTCTTTAACTGTTAAATTTGAAATAAGTGCTGGCAGTTGAAAAATGACACCCATGTTTTTTTTATAATCGTCATATTGTTTCTTGGACATACTGTTTATATGCACACCATCAATTAAAACATGCCCATTATCAGGTCTGATTATGTCACTTAAAATACTAAACAAAAGTGATTTTCCACAACCTGATTTGCCTTTTATTACACAGCAGTCTCCATGCTCAACTATTAAATTAACATCCCTTATATAAGCCTTATCATTAGCTGTGTGACTAACATGTACAAGTGATAGATTCATGCTCACCTCAATGTATTATCATTGCACTAGTTAAGCAAAGATGGATAAAACAGATACTAAAAACACTCTGACCTACTGCTTTTATGTTCCTTTGAGGTACTTCAGTTGTTGCTTGTTCAACTTTCAAGCCATGATAACAAGTAATCAAGGCGACGATGAGCGCTGATAAAGACACTTTTGAGCTCATTATGATAAAATCAAGGAGTGTTAATTTATCAAGCAACCCATTGGTGAAACTAGAAAGCGGCATATGGTTAAACATCGATGCGGTAACAAAGCTACTAACCAAACCTGATACCATGAAGTAGCTCATTAAAATTATTACCGACAAAAACATCCCTACAACTCTTGGGACTACTAAATAAGAAATGATAGAAATACCCATCGCATTAAGTGCATCAATCTCCTTGTTGACAACCATATTGCCTAACTCAGTAGTAATTGCAGTACCAGATCGCGCTAATATGATAAAGCTAACGATGAATGGCCCGCCATCTCTAAAAATACCTGCGATCAAAATATCAAAGATTAAACTCTGTTGACCAACAGAAGATAATATAGGGAAGCCTTGTGCGACAATAAGTATGCTCGTCACAAAAGAAATAGTAATAACAAGTGTAAGCGCTTGAACGCCAGTAAACTTTATTTGTTTAAACAATACGTCAGCGCTAATTGATTTGTGACTGCTGAAATTAAAACAATCTGAGATCACATAATAAGAAAAAGGTATAAAACCAAGTCTAAGCATACGATCCCCTAATTATTTAAATATTAATAAACCCAGGTAGTGAAGTAATATCAATCTCATCAATTTGCTCTGGCTTCATATATTGTTTAGCGTAGAGCATGTAAACACCAGACTTTATAAAAATAGTAAATAAATCAGGATCTAGGTGAGATTGCTGTGTCATTTTAGCCATTATAAATAAACATTCACTTAAAGGTTTCCCTTCTTTATAAGGCCTATCTGCAGCACTCAATGCTTCAAATATATCGGCAATAGCCATCATCCGAGCTGGAACAGACATTTGCTCTTTAGTTAAACCTTTTGGATATCCTGTACCATCCATTTTTTCATGATGACCACCAGCAAACTCCGGTACTCTTTTCAAATGTTTCGGGAAAGGTAGTGCTTCTAACATCGCAATGGTTATATCCATATGCTTATTTATGATACTCCTTTCCTCTTTGGTTAATGTGCCTTTATCAATATTAAGATTATAAATTTCATTTTCTGTCAGAATTGGGGCTTTTATCCCATTTACCATCAACTCATATTTTTCAGCAAAGGAATTCACCCTTTGTTTACTACTTTCATGCATAAACTCACCACCCAGATTTGTTTTCTGTAAAAAGGCCAGTTCACTTTCAATGTAACTAATTTCATTGTTATATTCTGTTGTTAATGTCTCTTGCTTGAGTAAATCTTCTTGCTTTTGGGCTTCAAATAATGCTTTTAAAAACTTTATTTCTAAATCACGTTTAACTATCTCAACTTTATGTATCAACAATTCAATGCGGTCAAAAACACACTCTAGCTTTGTAGATTTATCCATAACTGATTCTGGAATTGCTATTTTTCCACAATCATGTAACCAACCTGCTACTGATAGTTCATGCTTATCCGCATCAGACATTTTGAAATCTTTTAAGGGGCCTTCGTCGTAATTATGGACGGCGTCTGCAATCATCATTGTTAAAATTGGTACCCGACGACAATGACCGCCAGTATATGGTGATTTCTCATCTATTGCCTTAGCAATTAACCGCGTTAGAGATTGGAACAACTCTTCCATATTATCAATCAGCTGTCTGTTAGTAAGAGCAACAGCAGCTAATGCGCCCATGGATTTCAACATACTAATTTGATGTGCCGAGAATGGAATTACTTCACCATTTATTTTAGGGTTTATTAATTGTAATACGCCATTTAGCTCATCCTCATGATTTTCAAGTGGGATAGTCAATACTGACTGAGTATGATACCCCGTTTTCTTATCCATCTCTCTTGCTGCGGTTAGATCATATTGTGAACACGCATAAACATCATCAATGCATATACATTCTCTGGTTGCTGCAGATATCGCAACTAGCGCTTTATTATTTGGTTGGTTATATTCGTTAAAAATTGAGATAGGCGCATAGTTTATATCTTTAGAGGATGTACCACCTAAATGTAAATTTAATGGTCTATTAATCAGGGTCGAAAACTCTAAATATTTTTGGTCAAGAACTGAATAAATTGTTCCTCCATCGCAGCCGGTCAATTCCATAGCACTTTGTAAAATATTCTCTAGCAATTTCTCGGTACAGCGCTCTGAAGAAAGTTCAATAGCCAATTTTAGCAAATGTTGCAATGCAAGCTCGTTACCTAAGTCATCAGATAAGCTATTGCTGTTTATGATTTCAGTTTGTTCCATTTCTAACCCTATTTAGTAAAGTGCTCATAACTTCCATCCCATTCTCTAGATAAGTTCATTTGCTCTAGTTTGGAGATCCTTTGACAGAAAATTGCAAAGAGTTTTTCGCACGGGTATCTGTTTTTAAGTGTAGTAAACTCTTGTAATGATTCACCCCAACTTTGTCGTAAATATGAATTCCAGGCTTTTTCATGAAGAATTATTTTTTCTTTTTGTTCGCTTGTTAAGCTGGAAACTAAATCTATTGGTTCATAGATAGTTACAGCCTGCTTCTTCCCTTTCACTTTTACTTTATCCACAGGTCTAAAAGCGATATGTTTGCATTTACTAAATGTGTTTTCACTCACCAAGATTTTAACTCCGTAAAATTTGGTGACGCCTTCCAGCCTTGAACCTAAATTAACAGCATCTCCCAACACTGTATAAGCTCTGCGGTAAACCGACCCCATATCACCAACGTTCATTTCCCCGCTGTTAATACCAATACCAATAGAAAATCTCGGTAAACCAACATCGTAGAAGCGAGATTGAAGCTCTTCAACTTTTTTGTGCATATGTAACGCACAGCTAACAGCGAGTTCTTCGTGATTTTCAACTTTTAAAGGCGCATTCCAGAATGCCATAACCATATCTCCGACATATTTGTCTATCGTTCCGTGATGCTCGAAGATAAGTTTCGTAATTGGTGTTAAATAAAGGTTTAACATTTCCTTCAATTCACTTGCATCCAATTGTTCAGAAATGGAGGTGAACTCCCTAATGTCTGCAAATAAAACTGTCATATTTCGTCTTTCACCTGAAACTGACATTGATTGCGGGTTTTCAATTATTTCTTGAATATGTTCTGGTGGGACATATTGATCAAAAATATTTTTAATTTTCAGTTTTTGTTTATGTTCATTAAAAAAGCTCAAACTCCCTAAAATTACTACCTGTAGAGCTAGCATGAGCAAGATTGCTACTTGAGGAAAATCTAAATAATATTGGCTCCATAAATAGGCATTTAGCCCTATAAAACCAGAGAAAGTAATAAACGTATAAGAAACAATACCTAGTAACTCTAAAAAAGGTAGAATTATCGCGCCGAGTACGCCAATTATAATAATTGATACGACAACTGCACCGTCAATCCAATCAGGACGACTTGGCAAAATTTGTGGAAATATTAAACCTTCTAATAAATTTGCATGCACTTCAACACCTGGGTACAAAACCCCAACAGGTGTCGTTCTTAAATCAGCATGCCCGACAGCAGAAGTGCCAATAAAAACAATTGATTGATCAAATAATTCAGTATCAACTTGTTCAAATATCACATCACTTGCAGAAACATAAGGGAAACTAAAAGCAGGGCCTCTGTATGGTATTGCAACTCTACCAAAATCATCCGTGGGTATCATTTCATTACCAATTTTGACACCTGTAATACTATAGTTATCTCCAAACTCTTCTGAAATGACTGAAACAGAATCTGATAAGGTATAAAGTCTTGCAACCTCTAAAGACAGTGATGGGTATAATTGACCGTTATGTTTTGCAAATAACATCGCATACCTTACAAACCCATCACCATCTGGGGCACTATTTATAAAACCATTACCTAACGCGTTTTTTTGTAATAAAGGTAAACTTGCTACATAGCCTGAAAAATCGGGAGCTGGCAATTTATCAAATGCAATTTTTGATGTAAAAACAGACTTGGGTAACTCCCCGATTTGTAGACTATCTTTATGCTCTAATAATAAGCCTAATACCGTGTCACTGTCTGATATTGTGTTGGAGAACTCTAGATCAGCATTAAAGTTTTCTCTAATTAGAGTTAAATTTTGGTTTAATTGTGCATTTTGGCTTTTGCTTATTATTTTATCTATTGGGTTTACTTCATGTTCAGAAAAAAGCACATCATAAGCAATAACTGTTACACCAAGATCTATTAACTTTTGATGTAATTCCGCCATTGTTGTGCGACTCCAAGGGAACCGGCCTATTTTCTTGATACTTTCTTCGTCAATATCAACAATTATAATTGGCAAAAACTCTCTTGCTGGGTGAAAACTTAAAGTCGCCTCTAACCTCAAGTCATAGGCTAACCCCTCTAGCCGCTTTAGATGTTCACCTTGATTTGTCCCGGGAATTAGGAAAGAAACATGTATTAAGATACAAAAGAAAACGATAAACAAACCACAAAACCATTGAAACTTAAATTTGTTCCAAAGCCTTTGCAATTTCATTTCAAAATAAGCCCTTCATGAGCAAAGATAATTTTAAATGGATAATCAAGTAAGTGTAATTCCTCTTTTAAATTATCTATTTCCTCATCTGTCCTATCAGGGTCATGACTTACTAAAATAAGATTTTTAACATTTGCTTGAAGTGCTAAATCTAACGCATGCTGCACTTGACTATGTCCCCACCCTCTTTTAAATGGGTAGTCATCTGGTAAATATTGGCCATCATGAATGAGGTAATCTACATCTTTAGCAAATTCTACCCATTCTTCAAACTTTGTTTGCACTGGGTATGGTGGAAATAGTTCATTATCGGTTGCATACACCAATGACTTATTATCAGAACAAATTCGATATGCACTCCCACCTCCGGGGTGGTTCATTTTGCATCTTTTTATTTTAAAACTTTTATAATCCCAGTCATTTTTGGTCTGAGGAGTTATCTTGATATTTGCAGATAATTCATATTCGCTGAGTGGAAAAAAACTACCCTTCATTTGGTCTAGTATTGCATTAGGATGATCTAAATCTGTATCGCCAGGAGTAATAGTTATTTGGCTATCTTCTGAATATGCCGGTATAAAATATGGGAAACCTTGTATGTGATCCCAGTGGTTATGGCTTAATAAGATATAAATCTCTTCTTTTACGCCCTGTATGTCTATTCCTAGCTTTCTTATCCCTGTACCTGCATCTAGGATTAAAAAATTCCCGACCTGATCTTCAACTAGAATACTAGTCGTATTTCCTCCATATTTTATCGTTTCAGGACCTGGTGTAGGTATTGATCCTCGTACACCGTAAAATGTAATCTCCATTATAAGATATAAATCTCTTCTTTTACGCCCTGTGTGTCTATTCCTAGCTTTCTTATCACTGTACCTGCATCTAGGTTTAAAAAATTCCCGGCCTGATCTTCAACTAGAATACTAGTCGTATTTCCTCCATATTTTATCGTTTCAGGACCTGGTGTAGGTATTGATCCTCGTACACCGTAAAATGTAATCTCCATTCTTACTCCTTTTATTCTTGTGTTTCTTCAACAATTTCAACTGCTGAAACTGTGATACGTTTAGAAATGTTATTCTGTAAAGTGAGTAAGAAAGATTCATTATTAAAGTGATATTGCACATCGACTAAATCTCCTTCTACACCAAGTTGTAATAATTGATATCCGACATTTGCAAACTGAAGATCTAAACTACCCGGATTTTCTAATAATTGTAATTTGGAAAAATAGATCCCACCTTCAACATTCGACTTTGAAATTACTACTAACCGATTTTTTGAATCTATAAGAATAGAATTAATTACAACAGCTTCTTCAAAATAACTTGAGAATTTATAAACACCATTTTCTGCAAATGTTGTATCCAATCCCCCAAAACTATTCATTTTTATTATGAAGTTTTCATTCCCAGAAAGACCGTAGATTAAAAAATCATTGTCAGGTGCAAGTATATAGCCTTTAACAAACACCTGTTCACCGGGTAGAGCTCCAACATCAAAAACCGCAACTCCAGAATCACCAAATGATGGATTCAAGGTACCAGTATTGTCTGAATTAACTACAACAATACTCGGTACAGAGTATGTTTGGCTATCTTGACCAAAGCCAAAAAAACCTAACTCATCGACAGACATGGTTTCTAATTTAAACGCTTCAGCAGCACATTCATATCCAACTGGAGGTTCAAAAATAAATTCCGAAACTAAACTACCTGTGTGAGAAAGGTATAAACCCATAGATTTGGTTATACAACCATCGCCAATTTCTGCTAAAGCAATTTGTACTTGATTTTCTAGTTGTTGAATTTTTGTAAGTTTTATTGAATCAGCACTAAAATTAGATGAATAGAAGTAAGCTTGTTCGCTGCCTTCAGCATAAAAATTATCAGCAACGCCGAAATTTGTGAGTTTGGATATAAATGCAGAAGTTATACCTTCGTTTCCTGTCCAATAAACAGAGTCATCATTGTTGACTCTTATAGATTTAGTTTCGCTAGATGAATAAAAATTTAACCTACTGAGGCCTAAAGTTCCGAATGATTTATCTGTCTCGCCTGAATCATTAAGGCTATGTATAAATGGCACTAATTCATTTTGCCAATTTGCAGCGTGCCCAGCTAAAAGCAAATTACCATTGCTTTGTTTTGCTGTTGAGACAACAAACTCGTCAGACGACGTTGAGTTAATCGTAGCTTGACCTAAATAACCATAATTTATATCTAATTCTCCCAACTCTTTTACTTTTGCAAACCAATGACTCGCGAAATAGTTATAGCCAACATCCCCGTGATTATGACCATAGAGTGTTAAATCTGATGACGTAAGTAAAACACCATGCGCCCTTAGTCCTTCATTATCATAGATAGAAATACCGCCATTTGGTGGAGACCAACTAATATCAACATTTCCATCAAGATCTAACTTCATAACTTGTACTGCATAGTTTGAATTAAATAAAGCTCTGTTAATTGTTAAATAAATACTAGAGTTTATTTCTTTTATATCTATTCCATCTGCATCTAAACTCAGTAAATCAACACCAGCAGAGTGAGTTGGTAATTCTGAATCATCATAAACTTTAAATCCTGTGTTATTAAATGAAGTATCTAAATTACCATTGATGTCTAATTTAAGCATGAAAACATTATATTCATCGAGCTGTGAGCCTCCACCTACCACCGTTTGGTGGTTACCTGTCATTAAAAGCGTATTGTCAGATAACAATGACAAAGCTTTCACTCGATTATCTACTAGCTGTTCACCTATATCTATCTGTAAATAGCCCGAGCTTTGAAAGCTTGTGTCATCAGAAAAGTCTGAAAGATTAATCTTTCTTACAAAGATATCCTTGTTACCAATCTCATTAGTGGTGTTGCCAAAAACCATTGCCTTATTATCAGGAAGTAAAGTTAATCCTGAGCTTTCACTGCCAGATTCTGCAAGAATATTAATTGAATGACTTACTGAAGAAGTATTAATTTCGTATTTTACTAAACGGCCATGAATAAGCCCGTTGTTATCATTGTTAGTGAGGATAACTAATGATTCATCTATTAATTTAAGCTCTATTGAACTTGCTTTTTCAGCGTTTTCTGAAGGGATAATATAGTGACCATCATTTGCAAAGGTTAAATCTAGTTGCCCTTGTTCAGTAAGCCTAAAGATAATCAAGTGTTGTGAAATGCCAGTATCGAGATAGCCAGAGACATAAATCAGTTTATTCGTTTCATCAAAGGTAATATTTTGCGCCACGATATTTTGAGAATAGCCATCAACAATAATCCCTAAATTACTATCGAAAACTCCCTCTGTAGAAAAGGTGTTGTCTATTTCTCCCTTACTGGTAATTTTAGTTACAACAGCTCTATGAATATTTCTGCCTTGACTTGTATCATAATGCCCGACACCACTTGCAATTAGAGTACTGCCATCTGCTAAATTTATAGCCTTTCCAACTTCATGGTATTCGAGCGATGCACGCAAATTGACATGAGCTGTGCCTTGATCAGCGTAATCGAGGTTTAAAACTACTCTCTCCGTTGGCAGTATCTCTTCGACATTGACCGTTAAAGTTGATTGTCCACACAATGAAGGGGTCTTGTTGTCACATACTTTTGTATCTATGACATATTGCGCATTGCCATTATCTATAATAGTTTGTTGATCTGAAATTATTACCTCGCCTTGACCATTAACTGAAAATAGAGAGGAAAACTCTCCGAGCAATTCATACCCAATGCTATCTCCATCAGGGTCACTCGCTATTAGAGTAGTTAGCAATTGTCCAGTGACAACATCTGATGTTATATCGACTACACTTGGCTCTATAGTAGGTGGGTAGTTTTGATCATTAATCGAGAATGTGATTGTCGCTGGGTCTGAAGTTTCACCTAATATATTGACTGCTTTATACGTGATTGAATCAGTTCCAACAAAATTAAAATTAGGAGTATACTGAATATCTCCTTGTTGATTTATAAACTCAACCTCCCCGCTTTCAGCTTGTGTCACTAAAACAACGGGTGTTTCAGCGATACCTACCCCTTTAAAATCATCATTGTTTAAAACATTAAGAGAAGCTGGTTGATTTTTGAAAGTTACTAGATTGTCATTTGTCGCAATCGGGCTAGTATCAGGCGCAATTAAGTTAATGGTTACGGTTGCACTATTTGACGTTGCATCTTCATTATCTCTAACAGTATAAATAAAGGTGTCAATTGCACTTTTATCACTGGTATTGGTATAAATAAGTTCTCCGGCCTCAGTAATAACTAATGAACCAAGTTCAGGGCTAACTTCAATAGCAATACTTTTAGCGTCTATTGAACCATCTTCGTCTACATCATTTTCAGTAACACTCATAGTAATTGATGAATTATATTCTACCGAGTAAATATCGTTATTTGCTATTGGTGCTTTATTTACCCTCGAAACAGAAACAGTGACATTAGCGACATTTGAACTTGCACCTTCATTATCTTTGAACGAGTAACTAAACTTATCAGACCCAAAAAAGCCCTCATTAGGTGTATATATAATTGAACTTTGCGAGACAGAAGTGGTTGCTTGGCCATTTTTAGGTGGCGTTGTAATTTCTATGCTTGATAAATCGATTGCACCATCAGTGTCAAAGTCATTTTCAAAGACATTTATAGAAATTGATTGCTCTTGCTGTGTATTGGCAGAATCATCAACAGCATAAGGCGGTTTATTCTCTCCGTTTACCGCGATCATAACAGTCGCGATATTTGACTCTTTTCCTTCACGGTCAGATACCTGATAAGTGAAATAATCTTCTCCTCTAAAATCAGCATTACTTGTATAAACGAAACTGTTTGATTGGCTATTGAGTTCGACATTGCCATGCATTGGAAAATCAATAATCGTTAGGGTTGATTTGTTAATTTCACTATCTACATCTAAATCGTTATCCAAGACAGAAATTGTAACTGATTCTCCCTGACTAACTATTACAGAATCATTTTGTGCCAAAGGTGCATCATTCAAAGCATTTACAATTAGAGTTACAAAAGCTGCAGATTTATGTCCATTTAAGTCTTCCAGTTGATATATAAAATAATCTTTGCCATAGAAGTTCTCTGCAGGCATGTACTCCATCTCGCCTAACTCCGATAATTCGACCGTACCATTTTCAGCAATTTTAGAAATTAAGATACCGATTGAAGTTTGTTCTGGTAGTATGTCGTTTGCAAGTATTCCAGGCTCTGCAACTGTTAAAATATCGTCTTCATTTAAAACATATTCGTCATTCACACTAATTAAAGATTGTCTCCTAGATTCTGGGGAAACAACTAACAATACTTCTGCTGTCGAGCTTCCTCCATTTCCATCATCTAAACGATAAATAAATGAGTCTTCACCAATAAACCCTTCATTAGGGGTATAAACAAATGAACCTGAACTTTGTAAATTGAGTGTGCCGTTTTTCACATCTTCAACTGGCAGTGTATCAATTGTTAAACTATCACCATCAAAATCTATATCATTCAGAATTAACTCATTCCCAACTAAAGTCAGTGACGAATTTTGAAGAACATAGAATTCATTAAATAAGGCGATTGGATCTGAATTAATTTTTTTTATTTTAATTGAGACATTTGCTTCATCTATGGCCCCTTGCGGGTTTTTGATTTGATATCTGAATGTATCGAGACCATAAAAGCTACCATTCGGCGTGTAGGTAAATTCACCATTTGCAAAAATGGTGAGTACTCCATGTTCTGGGGTGATTATAGGTTCAATATTAATCAACAAAGGACCTAAACCATTGTCTAAATCATTGTCTAGCAGTGAACCTTGTAATGTCGAAAACTGTTCTAATTCAAAACTATCATCTACAGCTGTGGGTAAAATAATTTCACTTGCAGAAATGAAAACTTGCTCGCTAAAAGCACTCTCTCCACTGCCATCAATGCCTGTTATTAAAGCATAATAATTCTTCTTTGGTTCTAAGTCAGAGAATGTATGATTACTTTCACTTAAAGAGAGCGACCTTTTGTTATTTGAAGTTAAAGAGAAGTTATCAAGACTATTAATTGTGTTGTCACTCAAATAAGCATTATAACGTATTGAATTTGCTTGTTCTCTCCAAGTTAAGTTTAGAGTCTCGCCTTCTCTTAATATCTCTGAGACCGAAATTGTATTAGGTAACCAGTTAATCACTTTACTTTTTGCTAATGAAAGGTTTCCCGCACCATCTTGAACCCATATTTGTAATTGTAAAGTTCCCGGGGACTGCCCAAAATTAAATGGATTTAACCCAGTTTCGAAGATTTCGGTGTTTGTATCGCAGTTGTTTTCACATAATATTTTTGCAACATCGCTTCCTGAAAACCCAACTAACACTTTTTGTATACCTTCGGGGTCTTCTACGTCATTAATTACAACGGTTATATTGCCTTTTACTAGCTCATTATCTGATAGGTTTTCAATATTTGCTGCTGCATTCATAAATGCACTGTTGACGACATAAGAAGGTTCAACTTTCTTACCAGACACTTTCCGAAAGTAATCGAATGATACAAAATTTTGATTGCTATTAGTTTCTACACCTATATCATTTTTAATATCTTGAATTGTTTGTTCATTACCTGCTTTTTCAGTTTCTCCTCCTCCACATCCAACTAAACTACAAAATAAACATGCAGCAAGAACTTTATTTAATTTGTTCATTACAACACCTATTTTTCTTTAATTACAAATAGGCCACTAGAACGTGTGGCAATGTCATTAATTTCATAAAGGTTAAAATTTCCGCGAATTTTACTTAATTCATCACTGAACTGCGCTGTTATATTACCTGTCGCTAAATTCTGACCATGACTCGCGTAATTTATGCCTAAGCGCATTCCTTGTGTGTTAATCAAGCCATTGAATGTAGCAAACCATTCGCCACCGCTATCCAAAAATGATAACTGACCTAGAGGGACTGTACCGGCATCAAAATCGACACTCATTTGCATATTAAAATCATTTACAGGACCTACTGATGAATTTATTTCAAACCTTTCAACTTGATCATAAATAACAGTTCCAGTTCTTTCTTCGATTAACTCTTCTATATCTTCAATGGCAAAGCTATCTAAGCTGTCTTCATTTAAAAAGTTCGTATCTTCAATGGTTTTTTGGATTTTTTCTGATGATGGAATATCATCTAAATATGCATCTTGTTTGTCTATTTGCTGTGGCATATTAACTACTGTCGATGTTAGTTCAGATAGATTATTACTTGTTTGTTTTGTTTTGCTGTTAGATGTAGGCGAAGATAATGATGACAATTGTTCAGGCGGCTTTAAAAACGTTTTAACCTCACCAGTATTATCTAGCTTGGCAAATGAATGTGTTCCATCTTTCCCCAATATTAATGGTTCAGGTAAATTCAGGTTACTTATCTCAATTGACCCGTCCCATACAGCTAGGAAAACATCACCATTAATAATTTCTACTTCATAATGTGTTCCTCGGATCCCTATGCTGCCTACAGGTGTTTTCAGTTTATAATTTTCAGTATTTCCCTTTATTGAACCAGTTATAGTTCTTAATCCCCCTGACACTAACTCCATTACCACAGAACCAGAACTTTTATCATTTGATAAGAAATATTCTTCTATGTTTAACTCTGTTTGTGCTTTTAATGCTAGCAAAGCCCCATCAATCATCTTCAATTGCGCTTGGCTATTTTCATACGTTTTTACATTATCAACCTTAAAAACTGGCTTCCTTCGTTTAAGCGCTCTTTTGCTTTGAGTATCTTTTGACAAAGCCTCAACTTGGCCTTTCGCTAACAATGTTTTTCCTGCTTGTTCATTCTGAGCATTCGTAACAAAAGGGAGCGATATAGCTAAACTAGATATAACTAAAATCTTTATTAGATTAAAATTCATAACTTGCTCCTAAATACCATTCAAGACGATCATATTCATAAATTTGAATATTGCTGGTTTTGTCATAATGGCTAAGTTTGGAGTTTAATTGCCAATGGTTAGAAAGCTTGTAATTAGCCCCAATTGACATACTTCTCTGGTCTTCATCACGAAGAATGAGGAAAAATGGATGCATTGCATGATGTTCAATTTGCTTTTTTTGAGCATTAATGAAAAACGATAATTTAGTTTGTGCGTTGTAAACAAGATACAAAGAGTGGTTTAAGTAATCTCTACCGAAGTGCTGAGCTAATTCTAAATCTGCTTTTTGCTCTCCAGATATAAAACTATATTTTGAAAAAAAGCGCTTCCCTAGATAGATGAAAGACAAACCGGCATCAAAGATATCACTATCAAGGCTGTCATTTTCAACGTTATTTACCTTAGAAAACTTGGTCATTATTTCAGCTAACCACATTTTATTTAATTGATACTGAAGATTAGAATGGAAACCAAATTCTTGTTGATAACTTGCTTCGTCTAAGGCCATAACTGAGAAAAAGCTATTAACATTTATTTTGAAGGGTAATTTGCCATATTCATAACCAAAATTAAGATTACTGTTTGTACGATTGTACTGGCTTAATGATTGATGCGACTGTTGCGCAATCTTAAAATCTAATAGCCATGAATCATATTGCGTTCTATTCCACTTGCCTCTTAGATCATAACTATATCTAATAAATTGGTCTGAAGTTTTTAAACTTTCCTCATCAAGTAAAATCTCTAAGCCTGAAACCACAACTCGGTCGTCTAAAGCACCACTATTCACATTAGAATCATTACCAAAATACACACTCAATTTATTCGAGATATTAGATTCTAACTTCTGAGTATTTGCTTTTACCAAACGGAGTGTTTCAATAATATTAGCTTTTAGAGAAGGAGTAAGCTCTAAAGATAAAAGCGCGTTAAGTGCTTGCTCTGATTGAATGTAATTACGTTGTTTAGCATAACTCAGAGCTAAAAAATATAGTGATTGATAATCCTCGGGGTTCTGTGAAATAGCGCGTTCAAAAGCAAATACAGCCTCATCAATTTTGTTAAGCTTTAAACAAATCGCACCATATATTTTATCAAACTTAGGTGTGCCAGCATGCTCATCAAAAAAAGGCTCTGCAATTTGTAGTGCTTTTAAATATTTTGCTTGATTATAGGCTTCATAGATATTTGTGAAATTTTGAGACGACAATACGAAAGTCGAAAACAAAGTTAACCAATAGTAAAAGACTACAGAGAGAAAATTGCGCCACATGATTGATCCTAACTGCTAAAAGTTAATGAATCAAAAGTAAGCAGGTTTGAATTACAGCTCTACAAACGAGTTCACTTTGTAATATACAAATTTAGTATAAACAAGATTATGAGTTCGTCAGTTACTATATTTGAAACAAGCCTATCAAATACCTGATAGGCTTATTGAGAAGAATAAAATCAAATATTTCGTGCGACTTGTAGCGCCTCGAAAATAGCTCGCTTAGCATCGATTGCTGCAGCGAGTTTTGCTCCACCAATAACATGATGATTTTTTGGCAACTCATCTTTATTGAAGATACCGTCATTAGAGACTTGGCCAATACAAGCTATCACTGTATCAACGTCAAGGTATTGTTCCTCGCCTTTATGCTTTATTTTAAGTCCCTGATTGTCAAAACTTAGATATTCACACTCAGCTAATTGTTTAACATTATGTTGTTTAGCAACTTGACGATGTATCCATCCTGTAGTCTTACCAAGCTCAGAACCAAATCGCCCTTCACTTCTTTTTAGCATATATAATTTTCTTTCGGGTCCTGTGTGGCTTTGCTCAGTTTCAATTCCCCATTGAGATTTAAACTCAGAAATAGATTGCTCTGGTTTTTCTTGTAAAAAAGCCACCATATCAAAGCCAATTCCACCAGCGCCAAGAATTGCAACTTTTTCACCTATTTCAACTTCCCCACGAATAACTTCATCGTAATGGAATACTCGCTTATCATCGTAACAAGGGAAATTTGCCAACCGTGGTTTCACACCTGATGCAAAAACAACATCATCATAGTGTTTATCCATGTTTGAAGAATATGCACAATTGAGTTCAAGGTCTATTTTTAGCCTTTCAACTTCTTGCAAAAAGTATTTTAAGGTTTTCTTAAAGTCTTCTTTCCCTGGCACTTGCATAGCTAAATTGAATTGACCACCAGCGTGGCTATTTCTTTCTATTATTTTAACTTGATGTCCTTTTTTCGCCAAATATATTGCGGCTGATAATCCAGCCGGGCCTGCACCGACAACCAATACTTGTTTTTGATTTTTGGTCTTTTCTAACGGATATTCTAACTCAAAACAAGCCTGTGGATTTACCAGACAAGTGGCACGTTGCCCTTTGAAAACATGATCTAAACAGCCTTGATTACAACCAATACAGATGTTTATTTGTTCAGATTTATTTTCTTTGTATTTATTAAAAAACGCTGGATCTGCGAGTAATGGTCTAGCCATAGAGATAAGATCTGATTGATTATCTCTTAAAATATCATTGGCAATTTCTGGTGTGTTTATTCTATTAACCGCAATTACAGGCACATCAACCCAACTCTTTAATCTTTCTGATGCTTCTCTAAATGCACCTGGTGGTACCATACTGGCAATTGTTGGTACTCTTGCTTCATGCCAACCAATACCAGTATTTATAATATCTACACCTGCTTTGACTAACTCTTTAGCTTGATATTCTACTTCATCAGTCGTTGAGCCATTTGGGATCAAATCCATAACTGAAAGCCTAAAGATAATCATGAATTTATCTGATACTACTTTTCGCACAGCAGTAACAATTTCAATCGCCAGACGTACTCTGTTCTCTAGTGAACCGCCATACTGGTCTTGTCTTTTGTTCGTATGAGGTGCCATAAATTCATTAAGTAGGTAGCCTTCTGACCCCATTATTTCTACACCATCATAACCGGCTTTTTCAGCTAATTGAGCCGACTTAGCAAAACTCTTAATAGTTCCTTTGATTTGTCCTTTAGACATGGCCTTTGGCTTAAAAGGTGTTATTGGAGCTTTAAGTGCACTTGGCGCGACACTAAAGGGGTGATAAGCATACCTACCTGCATGTAATAATTGTAAACAAATTTTTCCGTCGTGCTTATGAACAGCATCTGTGTAAGCTTTATGCTTATAGACATCAAACTGTGAATTGAAAGACGAAGCAAAGGGCGTAAGCTTACCTCTTATATTCGGGCTATATCCCCCTGTAATGATCAAACCGGTGCCGCCTTTTGCGCGCTCTTCATAAAATGCAGCGAGTTTCTTTCTATTTGCCCAGCCTTCTTCCAGGCCTGTATGCATTGAACCCATTACAAGTCTATTTCGCAACCTTGTATTTTTTAATTCTAGTGGTGCTTCTAACATAGATTAATTTCTCAAAACTGGTCGTACCTGCTGAGACATTAGCAATTTTTAACAAAATTTCAAAGTTTATCGTGCTAAAAAGACCAAATTAACATGAACTGTATGTTATATAAGCTTATAAATACTTAGTTACGTTTTAGATGTAACACTCTTTATTTAACTCAGTTATTATTACAAGTGTGTAGAAGAAAAAAATTTGATATTTAAAGGTGAGCTTTGATTTATATTGGTAAATTTTTTAAAGGCCTCTGGTCTGCAATAAACTTTTCGAGAAAACTAATTCTCAATTTAATCTTCTTTGGCCTTTTAGCTGTCATTGTTTTGTCTATTCCACAACAAAATGGTGCAATAAAGGTTCCTGAAGGTGCTGTACTTAAATTAAATTTTGAAGGAAAGTTAGTTGAAGAATTAACATACATTGACCCTGTCGATGCTGCATTCGGAGAGTTTTTTTCTAGTAATGACCAGCCCAAGGAAGTGCTAGTAGATGATGTTGTGAAAGTCATCAACAATGCAGCAAATGATTCTCGTATTTCAATGATTTTACTTGATTTACAATCATTACATGGCGCTCACCTCAATAAACTAGACACTATTTCAAAAGCTTTAATCAACTTCAAACAATCTGGAAAGAAAATAATTGCACACGGTTCTTATTATTCACAGAGTCAATACTTTCTAGCATCTACTGCTGATGAAATTTCACTTCATCCGTATGGTGCTATTAAAATTCGAGGATTTGCTAACTATCCGTTGTATTTTAAAGATGCACTAGAAAAACTGAAAATTACTCAACATATATACCGCGTTGGTACATATAAGTCAGCAGTCGAGCCTTTCATAAGAAATGACATGTCGCCGGCTGCTAAAGAAGCAAATCAATTATGGTTAGACGAATTATGGTCACAATATAAATCTGATATTGCTGAAGCAAGAAAGTTTGAAACTTCTAATTTTGATGATAAAGCCGATCAGTATCTTACAAAAATGAAACAAGTAAGCGGTGACTATGCTCAATATGCTTTACAAAATAACTGGGTTGATGTTCTTCAAACAGATCAACAATTACAAGCAAAACTGATTCAAGAAGCTGGCTCTAGTTTTTCAGGAAAAACATTCAAGAATATTAGTTTCAATAAATATCTTAGCTCGTTAAATTCACCAGCAGCTCTTACATTACCTTCTCAAGACTCCGTTGCAGTTATTGTTGCAAGAGGTAATATTGTTGATGGCAAACAGAAAGCAGGAAAGATTGGTGGAGATTCAACTGCGGCTTTACTTAAAAAAGCAAGATTGAATGATAACGTTAAAGCCGTCGTACTTAGAATAGACTCAGGCGGTGGTAGTATGTTCGCGTCTGAAATCATTCGTAACGAAGTGCTCGCGATAAAAGAAGCGGGAAAACCTGTTATCGCCTCTATGAGTTCTGTGGCCGCTTCAGGTGGATATTGGATTGCCATGTCAGCAGATGAAATTTGGGCTGCACCAAGTACGATAACTGGTTCTATTGGTGTATTTGGAACAATTCTTACTTTTGAAAAATCTCTTAATTCTTTAGGTATATACTCTGATGGTGTTGCTACGACTGAGTTAAATAATATCTCATTATCTAGAGGTATTTCTGAAGATTTATCTGATGTTTTCCAACTGGGTGTTGAAGATGCTTATGACAAATTTATCACTCTAGTAGCTCAAGAGCGTGAGTTATCAAAAGAAGCTGTTAATAAAGTCGCACAAGGCCGAGTTTGGACTGCAACTCAAGCTCAATCATTTGGTTTAGTCGATAAGTTAGGTAACAAGCAAGATGCTATTGATGCAGCTGCACAGCTAGCTCAACTAGACAACTATGATGTTATTACAATAGAGCAAACGCTCTCTGAGAAAGACCAATTCTTAAAAGAGCTTTTTAATACAAAACTCGTATCGACTTATATTTTACCTGAGCCCTCATCTAACAATTTATTACAAAGAGTAATTAGTTCGTTTGGCGGATTAGGTGAGCAAATGATTGAGCAATTTGATGAAATAAATCAGTTCAACGACCCTAAAGGTATATATTCTCGCTGTTTAACTTGCGATGTAATTTACTGATTTACTGTTATATCAATTAGCTTACGAATATAATAAGCCCAGATTTAAATCTGGGCTTATTTTTATGAAAAGAAAAAAAATCTATATCGCTTACACTGGCGGTACTATAGGTATGAAGCAGTCTTCACGTGGTTATGTACCAGTAGCAGGTTACTTAACTGAAACAGTAAAAAGTAATGCTGAATTTACACGTGAAGAAATGCCTCTATTCGATATACACGAATACTGCCCGCTTATCGATTCTTCTGATATGTCGCCACATCATTGGCAACTTATCGCAGATGATATCAAATCAAAATATGACCAATATGATGGTTTTGTTGTTTTACATGGCACAGATACCATGGCTTATACAGCGTCTGCATTGTCATTTATGTTTGAAAATTTAACTAAGCCAGTGATCGTTACTGGCTCACAAATCCCTCTCTCTCAGTTACGCTCCGATGGACAAGTTAATTTATTGAACGCCATGTACTTAGCGGCCAATTACCCCATTGCTGAAGTAAGTTTATTTTTTAACAACCAACTATTCAGAGGTAATCGAGCGACAAAAGCACATGCTGATGGTTTCAATGCGTTCGCATCTCCAAACCTTTCCCCATTAGCTCAATCAGGAATAAACATCCAATTGATCGAAGGTAAACTTAGCCCATATGTTGAACAAGCATTACAAGTCACGCCAGTTGAGACACAATCAATAGCTATCCTATATTTGTACCCAGGTATTTCATCAGAAATGGTCAAAAACATGGTCACTGAAGATATTAAAGGGCTTATATTACTTAGTTTTGGTGTTGGTAATGCACCACAACAACCTGAATTTTTAAAAATACTAAAACAAGCAACTGATAACGGCACTGTTATTGTTAATTTAACCCAATGTATTCAAGGTCAGGTTAATATGGGCGGTTATGCAACGGGTAATGCGCTGTTAAATTGTGGCGTTATAAGTGGATATGATATGACATTAGAGGCTTGTTTAACAAAGCTACACTATTTATTTAGTCAAAAATTAGAATTAGAGACCGTTAGGCACTTAATGCAAGATAACTTACGTGGTGAATTAACTCGGTAAACGAAAAAGGTCAGCAACGCTGACCTTTTCTTCGTAGAGAATACGGTATTTGATTATCTAACTTTAGTATCAATTTCGACTAAATCAGTTAAGTGACAAGTTTCACCTGCATGTGTCTTAATACCATGCTCACCAAAGTAATCACGTTGTGCTTGTACAAGATGACCGTTACTTGGCGTGCTCAGTGTAGCAATATAAGTTTGAGTAGAACTCAATACAGGGAACGCTAAGCCTGATGAAATAGCTAAACCTGTAACCTTGCGTAAAGCAAGTGATTCATCTGTTAGTGTATCAATGAACTCAACACCCTCTGCAATATCATTTAGATAGTCAGCACGAATAATACAACCTGCACGCCATGTTTGTAATGTTTTCCCTAAGTCTACTTTCCATTGATGTGCACGAGACGCGCCTTTGATTAAAGCTAAACCTTGTCGATAACATAATAAACTTGCTAGATAAAAAGCTGATTTTAATTCATCTAAATCGATATCTATTTTAGCCGTTTGCTGACCAGCATATGTCATTTCTTTTGCAGCATGTGTGTCAATGGTGTTTGTCAAATGACGAGCTTGAACAGCAGCAACAAGTGAAGGAACAGCAATACCTAGTTCTAAAGCATTTTGTGCAGTCCAAAGACCCGTACCTTTTGCACCAACTTTGTTATCGATTAGATCTACTAAAGAATCTTGTTTTTCAGTTTCTAATTCAAGGATGTGGCTTGAAATAGATAGTAAATAACTATTTAAATGTCCTTCAGACCATGAACGGAAAACTTCTGCCACTTCTTTAGGCGAGCGCCCTGTACCATGACGCAGAAGTTGGTACATTTCTGCAATTAGCTGCATTAAGGCATACTCAATGCCATTATGGACCATTTTTACAAAATGACCTGAAGCAGACTGACCTACGCGAGCAAAACAAGACTCACCATTATAGCTTGCAGCGACTTTTTCGAACCATGGAATAATTCGTTCCCAACCGCCTTCAGAACCACTGGCCATCATTGCAGGTCCGTGGCGTGCCCCTTCGGCACCACCGGAGATCCCCATTGTCGCAAACTCAAATTTATTTTGGTACTTAAGCTTTCGTGCGATACCATCTTTGTAGTTACTATTACCACAGTCAACAATGATATCCTCTTTATCTACGCCTGCTTCAACCAAATCTGAGCATACTTTATCAACTAGCTCACCGGCAGGTACTAGTAGCAAAATAGAACGAGGGGTTTCTAGACGACGGATCATGTCACCTAGATCAGAAACAATGTGCAAGCGCTCTGCTATACCAAGTGACTGAGCGCAACTTAATAACTCAGCACCTGCGTCGGGGTTTTTATCGTAGGCAACTAACGTTAAACCCTGTTCAATGAGATTCAGCGCAAGGTTTTTACCCATCACACCTAAACCAACTAATGCAACTTGCATTAAGTTCCTCCTCGGTAACAACTAATTTGAGCAATACTTCGTAGCATATTATATGTCTTAGCTAGGCAAGATACCAATTTACTACGCTTCAAAATTTGTCTATCAGCACACTAATTCGTTACGGGGTTAAGAACAGGCAATGTTTAATGCACTTAAATATGCTTAACATTGATTAATGTTCAACAAACTAATATGTATATAGACACCAAAATGTTGTGATTGACGCACACTGACACCGGTGTCATAATGATGACATATAGATCATATAACTTAATGACGATGTTAAAAAGAGCTAATACAGATTCTTTCAACATCTATTGCGTTTTTATTCAATATTTAGGCAATTTCTGCTCATTTTTTACGAATACTTACGTTTAAAAACATATCTACCTATAAAAAGGCCTACAGGAGACCCTGATGCTTAGACGCACAAAAATTGTAGCTACCCTTGGACCAGCCACAGACCGCGATAATAACCTAGAAAAAATCATTAAAGCCGGTGCTAATGTAGTACGTCTTAACTTTTCTCATGGTGTTGCTCAAGATCATAAAGATAGAGCTGAAGCAGTAAGAGAAATCGCTGCTAAATTAAACAAACATGTTGCTATACTTGCTGACCTGCAAGGCCCAAAGATCAGAGTATCAACTTTTAAAGACGGTAAAGTAAATTTAGATGTGGGTGCCAAGTTCACACTTGATGCAGAAATGGAAAAAGGACAAGGCACCGTTGAGGCTGTTGGTATTGACTATAAAGAATTACCTCAAGATGTTAAACAAGGTGATTTATTGCTTTTAAATGATGGTTTAATTCAACTAACTGTTGACTCTGTAGAAGGTGCATTGGTACAAACGACTGTTACTGTCGGTGGAGTCTTATCAAATAATAAAGGTATTAATCGTTTAGGAGGTGGCCTTACAGCCCCAGCATTCACTGATAAAGATAAAGAAGATTTAATTACTGCTACTGAAATTGGTGTTGACTATATCGCAGTTTCATTTCCTCGCAGTGGTGATGATATGCGTTATGTACGCTCTTTAGCTGAAAAAGCAGGTTCAAATGCACAATTACTTGCAAAGATTGAACGAGCTGAAGCAGTGGATACAGTTGAAGCTATTGATGACATTGTTTTAGCATCAGATGCCGTTATGGTCGCACGTGGTGATTTAGGTGTTGAGATTGGTGATGCAGCGTTAGTTGGTAAGCAAAAACTTATTATTAGCCGTGCTCGTTCATTAAATCGTACAGTTGTAACGGCAACGCAAATGATGGAGTCAATGATTGATAATCCTATGCCGACTCGAGCTGAGGTTATGGACGTTGCAAATGCCGTATTAGATGGTACTGATGCTGTTATGCTTTCTGCCGAAACAGCGGCTGGTGATTACCCAGAAGAAACAGTCGCAACAATGGCTCGAGTATGTTTAGGCGCAGAATCACAACCTGAAGCGCATGTATCAAAGCACCGTCTAGATAGTATGTTTGCTGACACGTCTGAAACTTTAGCTTTATCTGCAATGTATGCTGCTAATCACCTAGAAAGCGTTAAAGCAATTGTGACCTTAACAGAGTCAGGAAAGACTGCAAAACTTATGTCTCGTATCAGTTCAGTTCACCCTATTTACTCGTTATCTCGACATGCTTCAACCTTAGGTCAAACTGCTTTATATCGCGGTGTGTATCCTGTGTACTTTGACTCTACAAAACACGACCAAGAATGTATGATCAAAGACGCTTTAGAAACACTTGTAGCTAGAGGTTCTTTAGAAAAAGGTGATACCGTTATCTTAACACATGGCGACAAAATGGAAACTGTTGGTGCTACAAATACAATGAAAATTATCACCGTTTAATTTAAAAAGAGCTAAGCATCACGCTTAGCTCTTTTCTTAAAAGTGCAAATTCATTATTCAGCTTGCAAGCGCAGCTTTAACCTTGTCTCGATAACTTCTACTTACTTTGAGCTCCTGTCCGTTATCTAATACCAATAAATACTCACCACTTGTTTGCGTTACTAATTTACTAATTTGTTTGGTATTAACTATTGCCGATCGATGAACACGGACAAACAATGCAGGATCTAGTTCTTGCTCCAACTCCTTCATGGTTTTACGTAGAATATGGGTTTTACCATCACTACAATGCAAGCACATATAATCACCTGCAGCATCAACCCATTGAATTGATGAAGTCGTAACTCTGATAATTTCGCCCTGCTCTTTAACGGCAAGTGATTCGGGATATTTCTTATCTTCTAAAGTGTCGCCTGTAGCAAGCTTCTTTAGAATTTCTTCACAATTATTTCCTGTTATTCCAGCAACGAAACTGGCTAATTTCTTTTTATGGGCATTATCTTGCTGTGTTTTTAGATAGGTTTGCACTTTTTCCACCGCCTGCTCTAATCTGTTGTCATCTACGGGTTTCAAAATATAATCGAGGGCATGTATTTCGAATGCTTGAACAGCATATTGATCAAAAGCTGTTACAAATACAACTGCAGGCATAGGACCTGCTTTTTGACTTAAAGATTTTGCTACTTCAAAGCCATTCATGCCTGGCATTTGAATATCAAGAAATAAAAGATCGATGTCTTTATCATTACAGACTTTAATTGCAGCCTCACCTGTCGGACATAAATCAACAACTTCTATTTGTTCAAATTCTTGAAGACGAACAGCTAAGCCTTTTCTAGCTAAAGGTTCATCATCTACGATTAATGTTTTAATTCTACTCATTACAATCTGCCTTCTCGTATGGAACGCGTATATTAACTTTCAGCCCGTTTGGAATATTATGCGATAGCGCAAACGAGTAATTATTTTCGTATAATGTTTTTAATCTATCTTGAGTGTTCGCAATTCCGACTCCTGAAGCATTTAATAGTTTGCCATTTTCTAGCTCAGCTCCTGGACCATTATCACCCACTTCCAATAGTAATTCATTAGCAAAAACTTGCGCTTTTATCTCTAACTTTCCGCCTTCCGACATATGTGCGATGGCATATTTTATCGAATTTTCAATCAGCGGTTGTAAAATTAAGCTTGGTACTAATGCTTGTCTTGCTTCATCCGTCATATCTACATCTATGGATAAGCGTTCATCAAAACGAACTTTTTCAATTTCGAGATATAAATTTAAAGCATGTATCTCTTGTTCTAGAGGTACCTTTTTTATTGGATCTGTATTAAGTGTATAACGTAAGAACTCACTTAGCCTAGCGACCATTTGGTTTGCGTCTTTATTTTCTTCTACAAGAATCAACGTTGATATAGCATTAAGTGTATTAAATAAGAAATGTGGGTTAAGTTGGTAACGAAGCATTTTAAGCTGCGCTTCATGCGCCATAGTATTCGCTTTAAGTGCTTTTTGACGTTCACTCTGAAGTAATTGATAATATTTTATGCCAAAGTATAAACCACTCCAACAAAGTACAATATATACAGAATCTAGACCTTGTTGAAAATAATAAAACCATTCTGTTGGCCTATAGCCATGGCGATAAATTTCCCATAGATTAAACTTTTGAACAACAGACCATAACGTACCTGTAAAATATGACGCACTGAATACAACAAGAATAAGAACCCAAGGCTTAGAGTTCCAGACCTTTCTATATAAGTAACGAAGGGGTACCGTCATCAAACAACCAGCATAAGCATTCAATACAATGACGAATACATATATATCTCGCATTTCAAATACTTTCGAGCCTATGTAATTAACAAGTGCATAACCAATCCAGCCTGCAACTTGAAGCACCCAAAAGAATCGTTGTCGATTATCGACTAAAGCTTGCCATTTCAATGGATTAAAAACCTCCTATTCACTAACAAAATTATACGAAATGTGTTTCTTGATGGCACTGTTGCCGAACTCAAAATACCATCGCCTTAACGCAAAATAAAAAGGGCACTCCTTAGTGCCCTTTTATCTTAATTAACTAAATTTTTATGCAAGTTTGTCTGAAGCAACCTTATATTTAGGATCTTCAATAACATTTACTTCGACTAAATCTTTTGCTTTGTTAAGTAACTCAATACAGTCTGGACTCAAGTGACGTAAATGTAATTTTTTACCCGCTTTTTTATAACGCTCAGCTAGGCTATCAATTGCTTCAATAGCGCTGTGATCTGCTACTCGACTATATTTGAACTCTATAATTACATCTTGTGGATCATTATTAACATCAAAAAGCTCAGCAAAGTTTTTGACTGAACCAAAGAATAATGGGCCATGCAGCTCATAGACTTTTGAGCCTTGTTCATCAATGTAGTTGTTTGTATAAATATGCTTTGCATGTTCCCAAGCGAATACCAGTGCTGAAACAATTACACCAACACAGACTGCAACCGCGAGATCTGTAACAACAGTAACACCTGATACTAGTACTATCACGAATGCATCTGTCTTAGGGATTCTTTTCATTAATCTAAAACTAGACCATTCAAAAGTACCTAAAACAACCATAAACATCACACCAACCAGAGCTGCTAGAGGGATCATCTCAATTAAACTTGCAGCAAACAAAATGAAACATAACAGTAATACAGCTGCTGTAATTCCAGATAAACGGCTTCGACCACCTGAATTAATGTTGATCATTGATTGACCAATCATGGCACAACCACCCATTGCGCCAAACACACCACAAGTTACGTTTGCAGCACCTTGACCAACACACTCTTTGTTTGAATTACCGCGCGTTTCTGTAATTTCATCAATTAGTGTTAAAGTTAGAAGCGATTCAATCAGGCCAATTGCTGCTAATACAAGTGCATACGGGAAGATAATTTTGAAAGTTTCGAAATTAAATGGTACAGCCGGGATATGGAACTGAGGGAATCCACCAGCAATTGTTGCATTCAAATCGCCTGACATGTCTTTTAAGTAATCAAGTACAGTGCGAGATTCTAGGTCTAAACCAATCACTAGGCCAGTCACTACTAAAATAGCAGCAAGCGATGATGGAATGGCTGTTGTAAGTTTAGGTAGAAAATGAATGATCGCCATTGTTAAAGCAACAAGACCACCCATAACATAAAGTTCTGAGCCTTGCATCCATTGAAGCTGACCATTGCCGTCCATTACTTTAAACTGACCTAATTGGGCTAAGAAGATAACAATCGCCAAACCATTAACGAAACCCAACATCACTGGGTGTGGAACCATTCGAATAAATTTACCGAGCTTAAATATGCCCGCCAATATTTGCAACACACCCATTAATAAAACGGTAGCGAATAAATATTCAACACCATGCTCAATTACCAAGCTCACCATAACAACAGCTAACGCACCCGTTGCACCTGAGATCATGCCTGGACGACCACCAAAAATAGAGGTGATTAAGCCGACGATAAAGGCCGCATATAGGCCAACTAAGGGATCAACATGCGCAACAAATGCGAATGCTACAGCTTCAGGAACCAGTGCTAATGCAACAGTTAAGCCGGAAAGGATATCGTTTTTAGCAGAGCTTGGCGCTTTGCCTATTAGATTAAACATTCATTTCCTCGATGTGTTAGATGTGTATTTATAATAATTATGAACAGAAAAGCGCTGGATTATAGCGAAAACCAGCGCTTTTAACAAACTGACTACATCAGATAAGTGTAGTCGAAATACGTGACAGAGGTTTTAAAGTGGTAAAGCCGTTGTTCTCTTTACACACGTCATAGTTACATTTGAATGTACTTCTTGAACATATTCCAAATTAAGTAAATTATCACGGACGAAGCGCTCGTAGCCATCGATGCCTTTTGAAATGATTCTGAGCATGAAATCCATAGTACCCGCCATAGTGTAACATTCTGTCACTTCGTCATAGCTTAAAATTAGCTCTTCAAACTCGGCAAGGTTATTTCGGCCGTGGTTTGACAATCTAACGTTGGCATAAACCAACATATCAAAGCCGAGCTTTTTGTCATCTAGCAAAGCAACTTTACCTTTGATGTAGCCATCTTGCTCTAGCTTTGCAATTCTGCGCCAGCATGGTGATTGTGAAAGGCCAACTTTATCTGCAATCTCTGCTGTTGATAAACTTGCATCCTGTTGGATTAAGGCCAATATTTGTCTGTCAACTTGATTTAAAGACATATTTAATACGTTCTCTTAAAATTATGAGAATTTTATTCTCTTTAATAGATTAAATTTTAGTGCGTTTTAGCCGAATCGGCCACTCATAAAAGGATTATGTGCCTTCTCATAACCAATTGAAGTATTTGGTCCATGCCCAGAAAAAACTTTTACGTCATCTGGTAAGGTAAAAAGCTGTGTTTTGATTGAGGTTTTTAATTGCTCACTGTTTCCTTTCGGAAAGTCAGTTCTACCAACCGAGCCTTTGAATAATACATCACCTACAAATACAACTTGTTTGCTTGCTTCATAAAAAACAATGTGGCCTGGCGTATGCCCTGGACAATGTCTTACCTCAAAGTTTAAATTACCTAAATTAAAAACTTCACCATGTTCTAACCAACGATCTGGGTAAAACACTTCATGAGGAGCAAATCCAAACATCTGCGATTGCATCGGCAAAGCATCAAACCAAAAACGCTCTTCTTCCGTTGGACCAATAATTTGAATATCAAGTTTGCTTGCTAATTCTACACTTGCACCAACATGATCAAGATGACCATGCGTTAACAAAACACACTTAACTGTAAGATTATTACTAGCTATGTGATCTAATAATAAATGTGCATCTCCACCGGGATCGAGTATTGCTGTATCACCGGTTTCTTCACAAGTAATGAAACGCGTATTTTGCATAAATGCAGTGACAGGCTTGGTAACGACTTTCACTGTTTATTTCTCTACTTCTAGTTGCTTTGGTTTATATTGCATCAAAATTGGGTATTTTAAGTAACCTTGATCATAATATGGCGTTTTTGAATACAACCAATTTAAACGTGCTTTAGGGTCTGATTCAAAGTTTTTGTCTTCTCTTAGCTTCTTATCAAACTCCAATGCAAGTTTAGGATTATCTTTTAACATTGAACGGGCATAAGGTACTAATGCATAATTTTCAACATACTCGGTTCTTTGGAATATAGTTTGAAAGTCACCCCATGCAAAAAATGAATCAGGTGCTTCTGGATGCAATAAATGTGTGGCTAACTTACCTCTACCTTGCTCAGTTGAAACTTTATACCACCCTTCTAGGTTTTTAGGATCAACACTCAAATAATTGAATTCTGCTTTAACTCTGAAGCGGCTTTCAAATGGTAATCGATCAAATTTATAGTCACTAACCTCGGCTTGTTTAATATTACTAACTGGTTCTGCGGTTGTTATCAAATCAATTTCAATACCCTGTATCTTCAATTTATCAACGATAAAGCTATATGTACTTGGAATATAAAATGCGTCTGGCACCGTGACTTTATTAACAATCTCTTTTTTCCAGTAAATTGGTAGTTTCTGATAAGTTTGTGCTTCACCGAGATACTTTACTTCTGTTTGACCAGACAAAGCACTTTCAAACCTTTTATACTTAATCCCCTTAAAAGGGATATAATTTGGCTCCTTTGCGTATCGCCTTTCAACAACAAGTTCTCTTGGAGTCACTTGCTCAGCCATGGTAGCAGCCTTCAAAGCCTGGTGGTGAATCGACAAAGCGTCAATCGCTCCATCTAATAATACATATGTGCCTAATACTCTTTGCTTGTATGGTTTAAGTGAATGATTTTCTACTAAAATACTGGGAACATTGGCAATATCTCCCCAGCCATTAGAGAATCTAGGAGCGGCAATCCAACCAACTAACCCTTCTTTGAACTCTCGTTTGTTCATTACGAAAACCAATGGTCCAGGAGTATGTCCTTGTTGAGATAAAGTATTGTCTATATGGGGTTGGAATTTTTCTTCTAAAACTGATGCTATTTTCGGAGATTCACTTGCAAATGCTGGTGTATAGCCATATGTAATATCGTATTGATAATCTGCGCCGTCAGTAACATGTACATCAACATATAAATCAGGATTATATGAATTGATGACTTGTAAAACGGCTTTGACTTCAGGCGTATCAACTTTCGTGTAATCACGATTTAAATTCAGGTTATTACCATTAGTTCTGAAACCCATTTCAATTGGGCCTCTTTGATTAATCCTATTAAATTTACTACGACGCTCGTGACCATCTACATTCAATATTGGAATAAACAAAATATTTGCTTTAGAAAGGAGGTCTCTGCGTTTACCAGTTGCAATATCGCGTAACAGCATAAAACCAGCATCTTTACCATCAATTTCACCTGAGTGGATACCAGCTTGAATTAAAATTGTTGGCTTACCATTGCTTTTAATCATATTTGCAGAAAATTGACCATTTTCGCTTGCAACTATCATTTTGATTTCACGCTTGCCAAAACTCTCACCAATTGTTGTACTGCTAAACTGGGTTGGGTTTGCTGCAATCAACCTATCAACAAATTTCATAGTGTCTTCATAAGTCGGCGATGCTTCACCGTCACTTAGTTCAAAGTCTGTCGTTAAAGGACCAGAATTTTGAATAAGTTGCAAACTTTTCCCTTGCCAAGGAATTAATGGTGGTAAATGACCATTCATACTCAACATAGTGGATAACATAATAACGTTTGCAAACATGTAAAAGACTCATTAATAATTTATAAGTTAGATGAATTATATCAATCTTTTACAAACCAATTTAGAATGTGCGGTGATTCAACAAAAAAATGCAGCAAATGACATATTTGGCATTTTTTATCTATCTTAATACAGCGAAATAACAAAATGAAATCAATCTTGATCACGGGCTGCTCTACCGGTATCGGTTATCACTGTGCAAAAGAACTACAGAAATCAGGTTATAAAGTCATAGCTACTTGCCGTAAGAATGAAGATGTTGAGCGGCTCTCAGAACAAGGTTTAACCTGTATTAAATTAGATCTAGCGGACCAGACAAGCATAGACCAAGGCTTTAAAAAAGCACTTGATATGTGTGATGGGCAGTTAGATGTATTGTTTAACAATGGTGCTTATGGACAACCCGGCGCAGTAGAAGACTTGGAAACAGATACTTTACGCGCACAATTTGAAGTCAACTTTTTTGCTTGGCACCACCTCACAAATTTGGCAATTAAACATATGCGTTCAACGGGACATGGTCGAATTATTCACAATTCATCCGTGTTAGGTTTTGTAGCCCTACCTTATCGAGGTGCATACAATGCCAGTAAGTTTGCGTTAGAAGGGCTGACAGATACATTACGAATGGAATTAGCAGATACAAATATCCACATTAGCTTAATTGAACCAGGACCGATTGCTTCTAAATTTAGAGATAATGCGAAACAGGCTTTTATCAAAAATATCAGTATTGAACAAAGTGCACATAGTGATAATTATCGTGCGCAGTTAAACAGACTTGAAAGTCAAACTGCACCACAAAAATTTACCCTAGGTCCTGAAGCTGTTCTTGAAAAACTTTTGCATGCAATGAATGCAGAAAAGCCTAAGCCGCGCTACTACGTGACATTCCCAACCTACTTTATGGGCGTGATGCGAAGAATATTAAGTACTAGATTACTTGATAAAATTTTAATAAAGAATCGTTAAACTAAAAAAGGAGCCATTGGCTCCTTTTAAATCAATAAGTTCAAGACTTATTAAGCAGATAGGCCTTCTTTTGCTTTAGCAACTAAAGCTGCGAAAGCTACTTGGTCATATACTGCGATATCAGCTAAAATCTTACGATCGATTTCAACAGATGACTTTTTAAGGCCATTGATGAAACGGCTATAAGAAAGGCCATTCTGACGTGAAGCTGCGTTGATACGTGCAATCCATAGTTGACGGAAAGTACGTTTCTTAGCACGACGGTCACGGTAAGCGTATTGACCTGCTTTAGTTACTGCTTGGAATGCTACGCGGTAAACACGTGAACGTGCTCCGTAGTAACCTTTAGCTTGCTTTAATACTTTTTTGTGACGTGCACGTGCGATAACACCGCGTTTAACTCTTGCCATTTCTGATATCCTCTATTAAGCGAATGGTAACATACGATCGATTAGGCCTAGGTCATTCTTATGAACCATAGACTTAGCACGAAGGTGTAGTTTACGCTTTGAAGATTTCTTAGTCAGAATGTGACGAAGATGCGACTGTTTACGCTTGTAACCGCCTGAAGCAGTCTTTTTGAAACGCTTAGCTGCGCCTCTGTGTGTTTTTAGCTTGTAAGCCATTGCAATAACTCCAAATGTATTGCGCTAATCAATGTAACAAGGCGGGATAAACCACTTGTAGAGCCTTATTACAACCTAAGTTCTGGTGAGAAATTAATCTACTTTTTACAGACCAGTTGAACTAGGTAGCCTAAGCATTTGTGACCTAGTTCAAAATCGGAGCGTATTATGCCGTGTTTATGCTTTTTTAGCAACAGGTGCCAACATCATAATCATTTGACGACCTTCAACACGATTTGGGAAAGACTCTACTGTTGCGATATCTTCTAAATCAGCTTTAACACGGTTTAGTAAATCTAGACCAATATCTTGGTGAGCCATCTCACGGCCACGGAAGCGGATTGTAACTTTAGCTTTATCTCCACCCTCTAAGAATTTTCTCAGACTGCGAAGTTTCACATTATAGTCACCAGAGTCAGTGCCCGGACGGAACTTAATCTCTTTAATTTGGATCTGCTTCTGCTTTTTCTTTTGTTCTTTTTGTACTTTTGCTTTTTCGAAAAGGAACTTACCGTAATCCATCACCTTACAAACTGGCGGTTCAGCATTTGGACTAATTTCTACTAAATCTACACCTAGTTCATCAGCAATAGCTTGAGCTTCTCTTAACGAAACAATACTTGGTTCCTGGCCTTCAACGCCTGTTAAGCGAACTTCTCTCGCTGTGATTTCTTCGTTAATACGATGTTGTTTTTGAGCTGTTGGTTGCCCTTTTTTGCCGCCTCTAATGGTACGTTCCTCCAAAAAATCAAAAGATAAAGCGTGTAGCTTAATATATTTTTGTTAGCTACACGCCATAGTTTTATTTACGGTCTTTAATCTCTTCGCTTACCTTTGCGATAAAGTCATCAACCGAGAACTTGCCAAGGTCTTCACCTTTGCGTGTTCTAACCGCAACTTCTTGCTGTTCAACTTCTTTGTCACCAACAACAAGTAAATACGGAATACGTTTTAAAGTATGCTCGCGAATTTTAAAGCCAATCTTCTCATTTCTCAAGTCAGCACAAGCTCTAATTCCAAGTTTATTTAATTTTTGCACAATTTCTTGCACATAATCAGCTTGTTTATCGGTGATATTCATGATCACCACTTGCTTTGGCGCTAACCAAGTTGGGAAAAGACCTGCATATTCTTCTGTTAATATACCGATGAAACGTTCTAATGAACCTAAAATTGCACGGTGGATCATAACAGGTGTCTTTCTTTCGCCATCTTCACCAACATATGTAGCACCTAAGCGTCCAGGCATAGAGAAATCAAGCTGGATTGTGCCACATTGCCACGCGCGACCTAAGCAATCGTGAAGAGTAAACTCAATCTTCGGACCGTAGAATGCACCTTCACCTGGTTGAAGTTCATATTTAAGGTTATTAGCTTCAAGTGCTTCTTCGAGAGACTTCTCAGCTTTATCCCAAATTTCATCAGAGCCTACACGTTGTTCAGGTCGAGTTGATAGTTTGATGTCAATTTCGTCGAAACCAAATGTCTTATATGTGTCAAATACCATTTCGATACATGCTGACACTTCTTGAAGAATTTGTTCTTCAGTACAAAAAACGTGTGCATCATCTTGCGTAAACGAACGAACACGCATCAAGCCATGCAATGAACCAGATGGCTCATTTCTGTGAACCAGACCAAACTCCGCCATTCTGTATGGAAGATCGCGATAAGATTTAAGGCCTTGGTTAAAGATTTGCAGATGCCCTGGGCAATTCATTGGTTTTACAGCATAAGTACGTTTTTCTGATTCAGTTGAGAAAATCATGTCCCCGTACTTATCCCAGTGACCAGACTTTTCCCACATACCTACATCAAGAATTAAGGGAGCTCGCACTTCTTCGTAACCAAATTTAACCAATTGGTCGCGCATATAGTCTTCGACAGTTTTATAAACTGTCCAACCATCATTGTGCCAAAATACCATACCAGGCGCTTCTTCTTGCCAGTGCCATAGGTCTAATGCTTTACCAATTTTACGATGGTCACGCTTTTCTGCTTCTTCAAGGCGCTTCAAATAAGCTTTTAGCTGTTTTTTATCAGCCCAAGCTGTACCATATATACGCTGTAGCATCTTGTTATCAGAGTTACCACGCCAATACGCGCCAGCTACTTTCATGATCTTGAAGTGTTGACAGAACTTCATGTTTGGCACGTGAGGACCGCGACACATGTCTACATATTCTTCATGATGATAAAGACCTGGTTTGTCATCCTTAGAAATATTTTCATCTAGGATTTCAATTTTGTAAGTCTCACCGCGTGCTTCAAAAGTGTCTCTTGCTTCTTGCCAAGTGACTGTTTTCTTAACAACGTCGTAATTCGTTTTAGCAAGCTCAAGCATGCGCTTTTCAATTGCATCTAGATCTTCTTGAGTTAATGAACGATCTAAATCGATGTCGTAGTAAAAACCATTGTCGATAGTCGGACCAATCGCCATTTTTACATCAGGGAAAAGCTGTTTAATTGCATGACCAATTAAGTGTGCGCATGAGTGACGGATAATTTCCAAGCCGTCTTCATCTTTTGCTGTGATGATTTGTAGATTTGCATCTTCAGAGATTAAATCACATGCATCAACTCTTTCACCATTCACTCGGCCAGCGATGGTTGCCTTTGCAAGACCAGGACCGATATCTTGAGCTACTTCTAATGTTGTTACTGGGTTTTCGAAAGCACGCTGACTGCCGTCAGGAAGCGTAATTACAGGCATGATAATTCCTATTTACAGTGGTGACACCTACCAAGTATCACGTGTATTAAAATTAAAAAAGTGAGTACCTTTTACAACGCTTTTACGAATAAGCATTGATGAACTTATTTACTAAGTTAACTAAGGATTTTAAGCGAAGCTTATTTTGGCCTTCACAGTGACTAAATTCAAGGGAAAGACTAAAATTAACTCTGTAAATCGATGAATAAATGAAATTTTAAATGCCTGAACAAAAATCTATAAAAATTGCTACGTTAAATCTGCTTAATTTTGCAGCGCCGCCTTATCGCTTTTATTCTGAATTTGAAGGCTACACACACAGCCAGTGGCAATCTAAAACTTTATTTATTTCTGAATTATTGGCTCATATGTCGCCAACCGTGGTTGCCTTTCAAGAAGTGTTTTCAGTCAAGGAACTAAAAGAGATTTGTAAAGAGAAAGGCCTCCCCTATTTCTCTGCCGTTTCGGCTGTAAAACATGAAGCGTTAAAACCCGATGTACTGTATTCACCGGTTGTTGCAATCGCTTCTAAATACCCAATTGAATCTTTAAATTGTCTGCTGCCAAATAAGGACTTGCTCGATTATTTTGGTCATCAAACACCTTTTGGTTTTAATCGGACACCAATCAAGTGCAAGATAAACCTGCCAGACGTTGGCTTTGTCAGTTTTTATGTGGTCCATTTAAAATCACAGCGCCTTATCACTGATGGCAACCTATTCGAGCAAATCAATGCAGAACCAAAACTTCGTCACTACTACGAACAATCTTTTGCATTACTTAGAAACAGCCAAGATCGCTCTTTAGAAGCCTCTATAATCATGCATGATGTGATGACCAATAATCAAAATATGCCTGTTGTCGTTTTAGGTGACTTTAATCATAACCTTGAACATGCCAGTTTGTTACCTTTTAATATAGCAAATGATCATTCGTTCAAAGACGTTCCTTCTGAAAGTGGCTTAATTGATAGTTACACACTTTCACAACAAGCAATGGAAGGAAAACAGAAACCAGCAACACACTTTTATCGTGGTAAAGGTAATGTATTAGATTATATTTTACTATCTCAACACTTCGATCCTGTTCATGATAACTGTGTAATTAAAGAATTAAATTACACTACTTTTGATGGACACTTAACCACGCAAAGAGACGGTGAAGACATTCGTTATTCAGATCATGCCGCCATCATGATCGATTTATCAGTTTAAGCTTTTGCTTTATTCCACTCATCGTTATAATTACCAACAAGTTTCAATATATTGGAAAGATTATGAGAACATGTGGTGTTGAAATCACAGGCAGTGAAGTACTTTTATGCTTGCTGACAAAAGAAGAAGACGTTTTTGATATTCGTGACGTACGTCAAACACGTTTTACCCTTGGACAAGTTGGCCAAGACACTGAAGATATGCGCAAATTCCAATTTGATTTTGCAAAATTATTAGAAGATTACCAAATTGACTCTGTTGCTATAAAGCAACGCGCACCAAAGGGTAAGTTTGCAGGTAGTGCAACAGGTTTCAAAATCGAAGCTGCCATTCAATTAATAAAAGATGTAGATGTTAAAATTTTATCTGCAACTGAAATTAAAGAACAATTGAAGCGTAACCCTTTACCAATCGACTTTGAAGAAACTGGGCTTAAAAAATATCAAGAAACGGCATTTGTTAATGCATACGTTTATATCATGATGAAAACATACCGCCCTGAAGAGCTATAAAGAGCAGACTCACTAAATATCCGGCGATATCAAGCCGGATATTTATCTCACTGAATATCGGTTTATTTATGTGTTTCATATAAAGAATCCGACACTTTCCTTAAATCCACATTATCTATATAGTCATCACTCAACGTCAGAATTGCATTTAAGTTATTTACTAACTTTTCTTTTTGTAACTCACCCGGCTTTAATGCTGTTTGCAATAAATGCAAAGCTATATCCGCCATAAGCAAACGTTGTTTTTCTTGCCAATTGTCATCAGCACGACTTGCAGGGTGCGTCCTGATAGCTTCTTCAACCTGATCATGAATTGACCAACTTAAAGTTAAAATATCTTGTCTCTGCTGCTTTTCCATAGCACACCTCTAGGATTTCAATTAGGCCGTGAATATCTTATATATGTGTGTTAACTATTTAACACAAAGCTCCACATGTCTTTAGCTTTGATCAAGTAAATGAAATCTTCAATACGCCTTTGGTCATATCTTATAGTGATTTTGGTGTTACCCACTAAAAGT
>NZ_PNEC01000062.1 GCF_005886345.1 Pseudoalteromonas phenolica | reverse complement strand
ACCAACTGAGCTAATGACCCACTTAGTGCAACAAGTGATTTGAATCAATCGCCTGCTGCGGGCGCTTATAATACTTATTTAAAAAATGAGTGCAACTGAAATGCGTAGTTTTTTTCAGTTTTTGTGTCTAAGCGCCTAATTTTAAACCATAGTGGCAAAATAATATGCCATTACATCTTACCAAGACGCTCAGTTGCTAATTTTGCAGCCGTCGTACTCGGGTATTCTTTAATTAGAGTATTTAACAACTCTTTAGCTTTTTCAAAGTTGTTTTCTTTTTGGAAGATGATTCCCAACTTTAATAAAGCATCAGGGCGTTTATTTGAATTTGGGTAATTGTTCACTACATCTTGAAAGTGAATTCGCGCTTGTGCATCGTTATTCTTAATTGAAAACAACTGCCCTAGCCAATAGTGCGCATTTGGCATATACACAGAATTTGGAAAAACTGTTAAAAAGTTTTGTAATTCAGGAATGGCGGCATCATAACGCTTGTCCTTCATGATCAAAGCAACAGCTCGGTCATAGGCTTCGTTTTCAGATAAGTCGCTGCTGATCGCTTGCGAACTATCAACCGCTACCTCTGAAGAAGTCGTGACACTTGATTGCTCATAAACCTTAGACACACGATTTTCAATTTCTTGATACAGCTCTCGTTGTCTTTGTAACACTTTTTCAAGTTTATAACTCTGCTCTTCAGTCACCCCCCTCACTTGAGATACTTCATCTTGTAGCAAATTAAGTTGTTGCTGAAGTTCGACTTGTAGCAAGTTACGCGTTTTCATCATGCTCTCTAGCTGTGCTAAACGCTGTTCAATTGTTTGAGTTGAATTTGCAGCCTCAGATACAGGAGCGGGAGCAGCCCATACATGGGTGCTCCCGCTCATCATTATGGCTGCCAAAATATATTTCGGCTTCATAATCAATCTTTCAAATTAGTAAACTAAAACCGCACGACGGTTTTTAGCAAAAGCTTCTTCAGTGCGAGATTTAACCATTGGCTTTTCTTCACCGTAGCTCACTACAGAGATTTGGCTGTCAGAAACACCTAGGCTTTGTAGGTATTTAGCAACTGACTTACCACGGCTTTCACCTAGTGCAATATTGTACTCAGGCGTACCACGCTCATCAGCGTGACCTTCGATTAGTACTTTAACACTTGGATTCTTTACTAAGAAATCAGCGTGAGCTTGAAGTAATTCAGCATACTGACCACGGATGCTAGACTTGTCGAAATCGAAGTATACGATCTGCTCTTGACGTAATGCTTCGTATTTTTTTTGTAGTTTCTCTGCTGCAGCTTGCTCTGGTGTTAGTGTATTTACATCTACATTGCTACCATTTTGAGACGCGTTTGCACCGTTATCAAGGTTAGCTGGACTTTCGTCAACGCCTGAAGATGAGCTACATGCAGCAAGCGTCATTACTGGTAAAGCGACCAATAAAGCTTTTAAGGTTTTGTTAAGTTGCATCGAGTATATTCCTATATCAAAAATTTATACCAGTAAAACTACTGTAAAAATGGTGACCATGCTGGTGCCTTAACCTGTCCATCTGTAACAGGTAGACGGGCTTTAAACCTGCCGTCCATAGATACCAAAGCTAATACCTGCTTATTATTGTACAAGGTACTATACATAATCATAGAGCCATTCGGCGCAATACTTGGTGACTCGTCTAAACGAGTACGCGTTAACACCTGGAATAGCCCTGAATTTAATTCTTTCTTTGCAATATGATATTTGCCAAGCGTCCTATTAACCATTACTAACTGATTTCCATCAGGCGTAATTGAGCCAGCCAAATTCATATCACCATCAAAGGTAACACGCTTAGATCTACCAGTTTGTAAATTTAACTTATATATCTGAGCATTACCACCCCTTTCCGATGTATAGACAATTTCTTTACCATTTGGGTGCCATGATGGCTCGGTATCTATACTACGGTGTTTAGTTAAGCGAGTTTCTTGACGAGTCACCAAGTCTAATAAATAGACTTCTGTTGCCCCACCAGTATCTTTAGATAAAACAATTAATAGCTTTGATCCATCTGGAGAAAACTGTGGTGCACCATTAATACCAGGGTAACTGGTAATGATTTCACGTTTACCTGTATATAAGTCTTGTAAAATAATTTGTGATTGACGATTTTCAAAAGTTACATACGCTAGTTTAGTACCGTCTGGTGACCAAGCTGGAGACATTAAAGGCTCTTTTGAGCGAAGTAATACTTGCTCATTATAACCATCATAATCAGCAACAACTAACTGATAAGGTTTATCTGCACTGTCTCGTACAATGACATAAGCAATCTTAGTTCTAAATGCACCTTTTTCACCCGTTAACGATTCATAAATAACATCACTTATCTGATGGGCATAGCTTCTAAAGCCTGCTGCATTAATGATTGATTGACGTGCTTCTTGTATGTGGTCTTGGCTCTTCATTAATTTACCATTGCTCATCATACGGGTTTCACCACCCGTGATTTGTGCTCTGATAACATCTATTAATTCATATTTTACTAAATAGCGACCTGCTGGCTGTTGAGTAATAGAACCCACTAATACTGCTTCAACACCTTTAGAGACCCAAGCATCATAATCAATATCTTCATCTGTGGAAGGCATTTGTGGTAAATCAGCTAAAGCCAAAGGCTTAAACTTACCGCTACGAGTTAAATCAGCAGCAATGACATCACTTAACTGCATTGGTAACTCACCCACCCCTTCAAATTTAAACGGCACGATGGCAATAGGTCTCGCACTATCAACACCTTCAGTAATGACAATCTCTAACGCAGCATGTGCTAGGTTAGTCATAGATAAAACTAAGCAAACTAATAGTACTTTTAATCGCTTGAGCATAGTTTTCCTTATAATTCTGGTTTAATTGTTAAGTTTATATTTTTAAGCTGTTCAAACACGTCTTTATCTTTAGAAACGGGTAACGTATCAGCAAGACGAATTGCTCTGAGTGCGGCATCGCAAACTAACTTGTCACCTCCAAGTGACTTAACACTGGTCACTAAGCCATTGAAAGCAAGACGGATATTGACTCGACATTCCTTACCACGCATTGCCTCGTCAGTTAACAAATTAGATTGAATACGCTGTGAAATCAGTGCCTGATACTTCTCAACCTCACCAAGAACTTGTTGCCTTCTTAATTTATTTCTAGCTGCTTGTTCTTGCGCTAATTGTTCTTGAAGTAATTGTTCTTCTATCGCTTTTAAACGCGCTTTTTCAGCCTCTTCTGCTCTGTGCTTTTCTTCTGCTTCACGTTTCTTACGAGCGTCTTCGGCTTTTTTAAGTGCGTCTTCTTCAGCTTTTCGCTTATCAGATGCAGCTTTTGCTGCTTTCTCAGCGGCTAACTTTTCAGCACGTGCTTTCTCTGCATCTGCACGTTGTTTTTCTTCAATTTTTCTCGCTTTTTTTGCTTGAGCCTCTGCTTTACGCTTCTCTTCTAACTTGGCAAGCCTTTGCTGTTCAAGCTTTCTGATTCTCCTCGCTTCAGCCTCACGGTCTTTTCGCGCTTGTTGAGCACGCTTTTCAAGATCGCGTATACGCTTTTCTTCAGCTCGTTTTTTATTAATCTCTTGCTGTTTAAGTTCTGCAATCTTTTGTTCAACCATTTGCTGATCAACAGAAACAGCTGACACTACATTTTCTTCTGGCTGTTCCATAACTGGATTTAATTGCACTTGCATTACATTAGACGTTGGCATCTCAAAATTTGCAGTAGCAAACAGTAAACCGCCTAAAGCAATATGCAGAAAAAAAGATTTAATAAATCCACTAGTTAATGATTCCATGGTTATTCCTCAAATGACTTGGTCATTAACCCTACAGAAGGTACACCCGCATTTTTAAGGAAGTCCATAAGTAAGAGAACTTCTTGATAAGATACTTTACCTGAGCCTTTAATCATCACAGGTGTTTCAGGGTTTTGCTGTAACTTCAACTTTATCACTGCAGCAACTTCTATTGCATCCATTGGTGATTCTGGATCTGTGCCTACGCTCACATAATATCTACCTTGTGCGTCAATACTCGCAATAATTGGTGGGGCGTCCTTAGTATCAACTAAATCTGATTCAGACATTTTTGGTAAATCAACTTTCACACCATGTGTAATTAAAGGAGCTGTAGCCATAAAAATAATAAGAAGAACTAACATGACATCGATGTAGGGCACTACATTAATTTCAGCAACGGGTCTGCGCTTTTTACGTAAATACATATTACTTTGCCTCGGCAGAACTTGCGGCCTGGCGATGCAAAATGTTAGCAAATTCTTCCATAAAGTTTACGTAATGACTTTCAAGCTTTTCAACATTTTTTGCAAAACGGTTATATGCCATAACAGCAGGTATCGCAGCGAACAAACCAATTGCCGTTGCAATAAGCGCTTCAGCAATACCAGGCGCAACCATTTGTAACGTTGCTTGCTTTACTTCGCCTAAAGCAATGAATGCATTCATGATGCCCCAAACAGTCCCAAATAATCCGATATATGGGCTAATTGAGCCTACCGTTGCTAAGAAAGATAAACTTGATTCTAGTTTTTCCACTTCTCGTGACAGAGCCACGCGCATTGAGCGATGCGTACCCTCAATAACTAAGCCGGTAGACTGATTGCTACTTTTCTTTTGCCTTGCAAATTCTTTAAAGCCAGAAACAAATAGAGCTTCTAAACCAGATGCATTTCCTGCTCGAGCCGTGATCTCATTATAGAGTTTACTTAACTCCATACCCGACCAAAACTTTTGCTCAAACTTTTTCGTATCATTTAATGCTTTTGAAATAATAGACTTGCGCTGAAAAATAATCGCCCATGAAGCTATAGACATTCCAACAAGGGTAAGCATGACTAATTGAACTAATAAACTTGCTTTTAAAATAAGATCAATAAAATTAAGACCCGATTCCACTTTGTTATACTCCTAAAATAGTTGTGTTGGGGCATTCAGCGCCACCAGCTTGATTATCGACAATATAAAAAGCTGAAGGTTCAGATAGTTTACCCAGTCATTACTTTACTGACAATCTGATTACTATGAATTGAGTCGATTTATCGACAAAGCGATGAATTATCATTGAAACACCCATAAATTATTAGCTTTAGATTTCATTTTTAAATTCCAATATTTTTTACTTCTTTGATAACAAGGGCCATTGTTAATTAGTAACACCTACAAATAACATACGTGTCGTCAATTAAATTAAAGCAACAAACATGAATGAACGCTTATTTATCTATACAGCTTGCATAAAACAGAGTACTTATTCAAAAAATATGAATAAACCCACAAAAACAACTTGGTCATACCAATTTACAACAAATATTCTAATCATATAAAAGATAACCAAAAGCAACTTAAACACCCAAAAACAACAACTTAGTAAAAATCAAATTCAGACAAATGATCTAAATCAAAACAAAAAAAACACTTCGGATAAAATTTTCTAATGTGAACATTGTAATTTTTCTAGTTTGATCAATTTTTCGATTATCCTTATTATATTCCTCGTTCCAGTAAGACAGCTTACCGAAACAGTTTTTAAGCCATATGATTTCTGATTTGTCATATGGTTCATCTAAATACAGTTTTGTATTTAGAGTTCCCTCATTACTTCCTTCAACTTGTTGTTTTGCCCGCTTTTTTAGCGGGCTTTTTTTTACCTAATTTTCATTAGAACAAAATTCAGACAAAAAAAACCCGAACATCAGTCCGGGCTCTTGGTATTGAGCAAAAATAGATTAAGCCTGTTCACTTTCTTCTCTATATTTATCAGCTGTTTCTTTAATTAACGGCTGTAACTCACCCTTTTGGAACATTTCTAGAATAATGTCACAACCGCCGATTAACTCACCTTCAACCCAAAGCTGAGGGAAAGTCGGCCAGTTCGCGTAGTGAGGTAGCTCAGCACGAATATCTGGGTTTAAAAGAATATCAACATAAGCAAACTGTTCACCACAAGCCATTAATGCCTGAGATGCTTGTGAAGAAAAACCACAGTTAGGCAATTTAGGTGAGCCTTTCATATATAGAATGATTGGGTTTTCAGAAATTTGTTGCTTAATTTTATCAATGGTTTCCATTTATTAACCTCTATGTGACGATGCGTAGCCATGAAAAATCGAATTCGTTGCGCGGTAAAACACGCATTTTTGGCAAATAAAACAAATAGTCTCTAACTACGCCATTGCTGTTTGCCTAAACTTGAGTAAAATACTCAGGAATTATAGTATCACTATAAAGTTAATTCGTATAGAAATCTGGGCTTCAGTAGTCTATGTTTCAGTCGTAATTAGCAAAATACATAACAAATGGAGATAACCATGGCTTTTGAACTACCGTCATTACCTTATGCAATCGATGCGCTAGAACCACATATTTCTAAAGAAACTTTAGAATTTCACCACGGTAAGCACCACAACACTTATGTAGTGAAATTAAATGGTTTAGTTGAAGGTACTGACTTTGCTGATAAAACTCTTGAAGAAGTAGTATGCAGCTCTGAAGGCGGCGTTTTCAATAACGCAGCTCAAATCTGGAACCACACTTTCTACTGGCACAGCCTTGCACCAAATGCAGGTGGCGAACCAACTGGTAAAGTTGCTGAACTAATTAATGCGAAATGGGGCTCATTCGCAGCATTCCAAGAAGCTTTCAACGACAAAGCAGTTAACAACTTCGGTTCAAGCTGGACTTGGTTAGTACAACTAGCTGACGGTTCATTAGATATCGTAAATACTTCAAATGCAGCTACACCACTAACAGAAGAAGGTGTAACGCCTATCCTAACTGTTGACCTTTGGGAACACGCTTATTATATCGATTACCGCAATGTTCGTCCTGAATACCTAAAAGGTTTCTGGGCACTAGTAAACTGGGAATTTGCTAACAGCAACCTAGCTTAACACCTCTTTCATTGCAGATAATTGAATAAAGGCGTCTATAGACGCCTTTTTTATATTTCCCTCTTTATCATTCATCAATTAAATATCTGGATTTTTTAGGCAATTTCCTAATTTCATGTCTAAGCTTTAATTATACCTTTTACTATTAAATAGTTTCTTATTCTAAGCTCACACAGGTTATTTGGAGGTCGTTATGACAATTTTCGAACATTATCAAGCCAGATATGAAGCTTCCCAAGAAGAAGAATATTCAATCGCTGAATTTCTAGAAATATGTAAGAACGACAAATCGGCATATGCTAGCTCGGCAGAACGACTGCTCATGGCTATTGGTGAGCCTGAGATGGTTGATACTTCAACAGATGCAAGATTAAGCCGTTTATTTTCTAATCGTGTTATCGCTCGATACCCTGCTTTTAGCGAATTTTATGGTATGGAAGAAGCCATTGAACAAATCGTTTCTTACTTAAAACACGCTGCGCAAGGTTTAGAAGAGTGTAAACAAGTTCTTTACCTGTTAGGTCCAGTTGGTGGTGGTAAATCATCGATCGCAGAAAAACTGAAATACCTAATGCAGCAAGTTCCTATTTACGCCATAAAGGGTTCACCAGTTAACGACCACCCTCTTTCTTTATTCAATCCAGTTGAAGATGCAAATTTATTAGAGAAAGAATATGGCATTAAGCCTCGCTACCTAAAAACAATTATGTCTCCGTGGGCGACCAAGAGATTACATGAGTTTGGTGGAGACATCACTCAATTTAAAGTCGTGAAACGTTACCCGTCTATTCTTGATCAGGTTGCGATTGCAAAAACTGAACCTGGTGATGAAAACAATCAAGATATTTCGGCTTTGGTTGGTAAAGTTGATATACGCAAACTTGAACATTACGCTCAGAATGATCCTGATGCATATGCATATTCAGGCTCTTTGTGTTTGGCGAACCAAGGCCTAATGGAGTTTGTTGAGATGTTCAAGGCTCCGATTAAAGTGTTACACCCTTTATTAACAGCAACACAAGAAGGTAATTACAACGGCACTGAAGGCATTTCTGCTTTACCCTACAATGGTATGATTTTGGCTCACTCAAACGAGTCTGAATGGCAAAGTTTTAAGAACAACAAAAACAATGAAGCTTTTTTAGACCGTGTATATATTGTTAAAGTCCCTTATTGCCTAAGAGTTTCTGAAGAAGTCAAAATTTATCAGAAACTTATTGATAACAGTGAACTATCTACAGCACCTTGCGCACCTGGAACACTTGAAACACTTGCCAAGTTTGTATCACTCTCAAGGTTACAAGAACCTGAAAACTCCAGCTTATATTCCAAAATGCGAGTTTATGACGGTGAAAGTCTTAAAGATACAGATCCAAAAGCTAAGTCGTATCAAGAGTATCGAGATTATGCAGGTGTCGATGAAGGTATGACAGGACTATCGACGCGCTTTGCATTTAAGATCTTATCACGCGTATTCAATTTCGATCATGCTGAAGTAGCTGCCAACCCCGTACATCTTTTTTATGTTTTAGAACAACAAATTGAGCGAGAACAGTTTAGTGCAGAAATACAAGAGCGCTATTTAAGTCATCTGAAAGGCTATTTAATTCCTCAATATGTTGAGTTTATAGGAAAAGAGTTACAAACCGCTTATTTAGAATCTTACTCAGAATACGGTCAGAATATATTTGATCGTTATGTTACCTATGCTGACTTCTGGATCCAAGATCAAGAATATCGAGATCCCGATACAGGCCAATTATTTGATAGAGCGGCTTTAAACGCTGAACTTGAAAAAATTGAGAAACCTGCTGGCATTTCTAACCCGAAAGACTTCAGAAATGAAATCGTTAATTTTGTTTTAAGAGCAAGAGCGCATCATAACGGTGAAAACCCAGTTTGGACGAGTTATGAAAAATTACGTACCGTGATTGAGAAAAAAATGTTCTCAAACACTGAGGATCTATTGCCAGTAATTTCATTTAATGCCAAGACATCCGCTGAAGATCAAAAGAAACATGAAGACTTTGTAAATCGAATGGTTGAAAAAGGCTACACTGAAAAGCAAGTTCGCTTGCTTTCCGAATGGTACTTAAGAGTAAGAAAGTCTCAGTAGATTCATATTCTTGGAGGGTGATTTATGGCACATTTTATAGACCGTCGCCTGAATGGGAAGAATAAAAGTACGTTGAACCGCCAGCGTTTCATCAGGCGATATAAAAAACAGATAAAAGAAGCTGTTTCAGATGCTATCAACAAAAGAAGTGTCACTGATATAAGTAGTGGTGAAAGTATCTCAATTCCACAGAGGGACATCAGTGAACCTATTTTTCACCAAGGAAAAGGGGGCGATCGAGATATGATCCACCCCGGTAATGATCAATTTAGTACTGGTGACAAAATACAACGTCCACCTTCTGGACAAGGAGGAGGTGGTGGTGAAGGTGAAGCAAGTGATCAGGGTGAAGGACAAGACGATTTTGTGTTCTCGATTTCAAAAGACGAGTATCTTGATTTATTGTTTGAAGACCTAGAATTACCAAACCTTCAGCAGAGTCAGCTGGATAAACTGGTTCAGATGAAAACTCACAGAGCTGGGTTTTGTAATGATGGTATGCCCAGTAACCTTGATATTGTACGTTCATTGCAAGGGTCATTAGCAAGAAGAGTTGCAATGTCTGCCGGGAAAAAGCGTCGTTTAAAAAAGGCTGAGGAGGAACTCAATGCATTGATGAATGAAAACGTACCTCCTGAGCATCAAATTAATAATCTCAAAATAGAAATAGAAGAATTAAAACGAAAAATCGCAGCTGTGCCTTTTATCGATGATTATGATTTACGTTTTCGTAATTATGAGAAACGTCCCCACCCGACCAGTAAAGCCGTTATGTTTTGCTTAATGGATGTATCTGGTTCAATGGATCAGGCGACTAAAGATATGGCTAAACGTTTTTATATTCTACTTTATCAATTTTTAACTAGAACCTACAAAGACATTGAAGTCGTTTACATTCGGCATCATACCCAAGCTAAAGAGGTAGACGAGCAAGAGTTTTTCTATTCTCAAGAAACCGGTGGAACAATTGTTTCAAGTGCACTTAAATTAATGGATGAAATTGTCAAAGAACGTTATTCACAGGGTGATTGGAATATCTATGCTGCACAAGCATCTGATGGAGATAACTGGGCTGACGACTCACCACACTGTACCGACATTTTAACCAATCAACTTTTAAAAACTGTGCGCTACTACGCATATATAGAAATAACAACTCGAGCGCACCAAAGTCTCTGGAGAGAATATCAAGGTATTGCGCAAACACATGATAACTTTGCAATGCAACATATTAGAAATGTTGAAGATATTTATCCAATATTTAGAGAGTTGTTTAAAAAGAATCAAAAGCAACAACAAGGCGCTGCATAGTCTGTAAGGAGGGGTTATGACCTATAATCCGATCAACGATGGTCCAGATTGGACCTTTGAATTACTAGAAGAATACCAAGCTGAAATTGCACGTGTTGCGGAGCATTATCGTTTAGATACGTATCCAAATCAGATAGAAGTGATCACAGCTGAACAAATGATGGATGCTTATTCAAGTGTAGGTATGCCTATTGGTTACAGTCACTGGTCCTACGGAAAAAAGTTTATCCAAACTGAGCAAAATTACCGTCGAGGCCAAATGGGCCTTGCATATGAAATTGTAATTAACTCAAATCCCTGCATCGCTTATTTGATGGAGGAAAATACCTTACCCATGCAAGCCCTAGTTATGGCCCATGCATGTTATGGTCACAACTCCTTTTTCAAGGGTAACTATCTTTTTAAGACTTGGACAGACGCCTCCTCTATCATTGATTACTTACTTTTTGCAAAAAATTACATAGCAGAATGTGAACAAAAATATGGCATTGATGAAGTTGAGAACTTAATTGACTCATGCCATGCTCTTATGAACTTTGGTGTTGATAGATACAAGCGCCCTCAGCAAATATCTATGTATGAGGAACAAAAGAGGCAAAAAGAGAGGGAGGACTACTTACAGTCTCAAGTTAATGAACTCTGGCGCACAATACCTCAAAGCCAACAAACTGAGACAATAAATCAATCTTGCTTTCCATCTGAACCTCAAGAAAACATTCTATATTTTATAGAGAAAAATGCACCACTATTAGAACCCTGGCAACGTGAAGTGATCCGTATTGTTCGTAAAATTTCACAATATTTTTACCCACAAAAACAAACCCAAGTAATGAATGAAGGGTGGGCCACGTTTTGGCACTACACTATTCTCAATCATCTGTATGATGAAGGTAAAGTTTCGGATGCCTTTATGCTTGAGTTCTTGCAAAGCCATACAAATGTTGTTTATCAACCACCTTATAATAGTAAATTTTATTCAGGTATAAACCCTTATGCGCTTGGTTTTAATATGATGACAGATATTAGACGTATTTGTGAAAACCCAACCGAAGAAGATAAACGTTGGTTTCCAGAATTTGCTGGTGCAGATTGGCTTGATACGCTGCATTTTGCCATGCAGAACTTTAAAGATGAAAGCTTTATTAGTCAGTTTTTATCCCCGAAACTAATTAGAGATTTCAAGCTCTTTACCATTATCGATAAACAAAAAGCACCACATTTAGAAGTCGGGGCTATTCACAATGAAGAAGGATATCAAAAAGTACGCTCAGCTTTATCAGCTCAATATAACTTAAGTAACCATGAGCCAAACATACAAGTTTATAATGTTGATGTAAAAGGCGATCGCTCTTTAACTTTAAGATACGTGCCTCAGAATGGCATTCCATTACACACATCTAAAGATGAAGTTATGAAGCATTTGTACAGACTATGGGGATTTAAAGTAAAATTGGAACAAGTTAACGACTCTGATAGTGTTGAAGTTATTGCACAGTGCCCAACAGAAGAAGCTCAAAAGGTAAGCTGACTTATCAGCTTACTCTTTCATATCTGAGTTATAGCTCGCAACCTTGTTACGACCTGTTTCTTTAGCGTGATATAAAGCGGTATCAGCTGCTTCTATCCATTCTTCATGTTTAGTAAAGTCACTAGAAAAGGTAGCTACACCAATACTTACTGTCACTTTTATCTCTTTGTTATCATAAAAAATTGAAGACTTTTCTATTAAACATCTTAGCCTATCGGCAAACATAACAGCGCCATCTTGTGGTGTATCCACCAAGGTAACTGCAAATTCTTCACCACCATAACGACCCGCTGTATCTGATTCTCGCAATGTCTTTTTAAGTAAATCTGAAATATGTCTTATGGCTTCATCTCCTCCACCGTGACCATATTCATCATTTATTTTCTTAAAGAAATCTATGTCAAACATCAACAAGCTGCTCATACCCTGGCTTCTTTGTAGTCGCATAAACTCTTTCTTTAATTGAGATTCCCAATATCCTCGATTAGAAAGTTTAGTAAGGCTATCTGTACGACTCATTTTTTCTAATTGTTTATTAGCCAATTCAAGATCTTGTTTATTAACCGCTTCATCCGTGACATCGTAAATTATCAAACATATATGACTCACTTCTCCAGTCAGAGTCGTTAATGGGATAATGGTTGAGTTCTGATACATATGATCAGCTTTACCTGTTATAGGGCGGTAGTTCTTGAATTTGAAGATATAAGGTTGCTGCTCCCAAATAGTAAAAGAGCGATTTTTAAGCACAAAAACAGGCTCAGTTTTGCTCCTAAACCACTTTTCATCGAGACTTGGGAATAAATCAAAAATGTCTTTATCCTTAACTGCGCTCGGCAATAGTCCTGAATGATTCTCCATAAAACCATTCCATACACAGACTTGGTAATTTCTATCTAACACCACCAGACCTATATCTACGGTATTAAACATATCCATAAGCCAATGAACTTCATTCATGTCAAAATCTGCAGCAGGCATAAAATTATTCTTCTAGTAAGTAAGCAACTTTATATTTGAGGGTCTTGATAGAGTCCTCTGTAAATAACAGCATCAAATCACATTTAATATCATGTGCTTCGATACCGTAACTAATTTCTATCGCCAAAGTTCTTTGCCAACGTTCTTTATTCGCTTTGACTAAATCTGAAACTTCACAATGTTGTCCTAAAACGACTGGGTGGCCTTGGCTGAATGGCATATCGAGTTGACGAGATAAACCAGATAAAATAGCACCGATTAGAATGTTACTAATATCCATAAGTAACTCAAGTTCTACTTTATCATTGAGCTCCCCTGAATAATTCATTAATGAAGCGATTTCTTTAAAACTTGAATCATTTAAAAGTAATAAAGCTTCACCTGACACGCCTCCGCCGATAAATCCCTGACAGACTCCTGAAGTTGAAGCGTTTGCATCAATTGCTTGTAGTGCCATATGAAGTTCACTGACTTCAAGCACATTTACATTAGGTATTGGTAGCTCTACAAACACATTAAGTAATCGGGCTAGTAAATCTCCAGCTTGACCCATTGCAATATTAGTTAGCTCTTGATAGATGTCACGTAAATCAGAGTCAACTTGCTCTCCGAGTTTATGAACTAGACTTTCTCTGATTGCCCTATCACGAATACCATGTTGCTCAATAATTTCTATCAGCTTTTCGCTATCACATGGCTTTCTAATAAAGTCGATAGCCCCCAAAGACATGACCCGTTCATGAGCATTAGGTTGAATATCGCCAGACACAACTACAGTTAAAACATTTAAGCCCTGCTCGTTAATGGCTTGTAAGACTTCATAACCATCCATGTGGGGCATATTGAGGTCAAGAAAAAGAATTTCAGGTGAGAGCTGTTTGACTTTTTCAAGGCAATCTAAACCATGTTCAGCGAATTCAACTTTTATATCCCAGTCTTCTGGTAACGAACGGGCCAATTGCCGACGCGCAAGTTTGGAATCATCACAAATTAATACCAATGTTGACATAAAAGCTCTCTTCACCGTTGAACTACAAGTTATCGTAATTCTCTTTTGATTATTATTTGAAGTGCAAAACGATTGCAAATGTTAATAAATTTGGCTTAGATTTACAACGCAATTATTCTTAATAATAAATCACCCAATTATTAGTATAATACAGTTAAAATAATTAAGTTAACCCAATAAGGAATACTTTATGCTGAAAAAAATCATACTGACATTAAGTTTAGCTTCATCAACAACTCTTGCATTTGAAATCGAAGAGAATCAGATCGATAAAGGTAAAGTATTTGCGCAAGGTAAAGAGGTTACTTTGTTGGGAAAAGGTATAAAAATTGGGCAACAGGCAACAAACTTTAAAGTCGTTAATGCGCATTTTAAAACTGTTACGTTAAATGATTACTCAGGAAAAGCTGTATTAATAAGTATAGTCCCTAGCCTTGATACTGGGGTGTGTAGTTTACAAACTAAATTCTTTAATCAAGAAATCGCTGAAAAATTCCCTAACATTGAAATGTTAACAATCAGTGCTGATTTACCCTTTGCACAGAAAAGGTTTTGCGCAACCGAAGGCATAGATAAAATTCAAACGTTATCTGATTCAGTTTGGCGTGATTTCGGTAAGCAATATGGACTTTATATAAAAGATATGGGTCTTTTGAGCCGAGCTATTGTGGTTTTAGACAAAGAGCACAAAGTTACATATAAACAGCTAGTGTCAAATCTTGCCAAAGAGCCAAATTACGAAGAGGTTATCACACACCTCAATCAGCTGTCTGGCAAAACAACAGAACCAAAAACTGGCACTGAATAAAACCAAAAAAGCCGCGAATGCGGCTTTTTAATTGCTGGCTACAAAATTAATTAACCTAGTAATTCACCTAGCTGAGCGCTTACCGCTTCTACAGCCTGAGTACCATCTAAACGGTGGTACTTGGTATTACCCTGCTCTGCTTCTGCTTGGTAATAATCAATAAGCGGTTTAGTTTGGTCGTGGTAGATACCTAAACGCTTACGTACTGTTTTTTCTACGTCATCATCACGAATGATAAGGTCTTCGCCCGTTACGTCATCTTTACCTTCCACTTTAGGTGGATTATAAACTACATGGTAAACACGACCAGAACCAGGGTGTACTCGACGACCGCCCATACGCTCAACGATGATCTCATCTGCAACGTCAAATTCAATAACGTGGTCGATTGCAATACAATTCTCTTTCATTGCATCTGCTTGAGGGATAGTGCGCGGGAAACCATCAAGTAAAAAACCGTTCTCGCAATCAGCTTTAGCAATTCGCTCTTTCACTAGACCAATAATAATTTCATCAGAAACCAACTGACCTGCGTCCATTACTTTCTTTGCTTCAAGACCCAGAGGCGTGCCCTCTTTGATTGCAGCACGTAACATGTCACCAGTTGAAATTTGTGGAATGCCGTATTTGTCCATTAAAAATTGAGCTTGAGTGCCTTTACCTGCACCCGGCGCGCCTAAAAGGATGATGCGCATAGTGTGTTCCTCTTTATCGGGAGTTTATTCGAAGTTAATGAGATTTTTTCACAAGCTGCTTGTTATCTCAAGCAACTTATACTAATTGCTGATTATGTAAACAAAAGAAAGGGGCTAATGCCAAAACATTAACCCCTTTACTCGTCGGAATACGACTTACTTACTTACTTACTTACTTACTCAAATCGAGCATTAATTTATTAAGCTTAGCGACAAAAGCTGCAGGATCTTTCAGGCTGCCACGCTCGGCTAGTAAAGCTTGGTCAAGTAATACGTCAGACCATTGCGCAAATTTATCTTCGTCTTGCTCAACGTTTAAATGCTTCACAAGTTGGTGTTCTGGGTTTAACTCGAAGATTGGCTTTGCTTCTGGTACTGCCTGACCTACTGATTCCATTAGTTTTTGCATTTGTGAGCTCATGTCGTTGTCATCAACAACCACACATGCTGGAGAATCAGTTAAGCGATGCGTGAAACGTACTTCTTTTACTTTATCGCCTAGTACGGTTTGAATGCGATCTACTAAGCCTTCAACTTCTTTTTCACTTTCTTCCTGCGCTTTCTTTGTTTCTGCGTCGTCTAAATCACCAAGGTCTAAGTCACCGCGTGTAATTGACGCGAACTGCTTGTCATTGAATTCTGTTAGATGACTCATCATCCACTCATCAACGCGATCGGCCATCAGTAAAACTTCAATACCTTTCTTACGGAAAATTTCTAAGTGAGGAGAGCTCTTAGCTGCTTCAAAGCTATCTGCAACTACATAGTAAATCTTATCTTGGCCTTCTTTCATACGCTCAATATATTGCTCTAAAGACACATTTTCAGTGCTTTCATCAGTATGTGTTGAGCTGAAACGAAGCAGTTTCGCAATGGCTTCTTTATTAGAGATATCTTCAGCTGGGCCTTCTTTTAAAACTTTACCGAACTCATTCCAAAATGTTTGATACTCTTCTGGTTTGTTCTTACCCATTCGGTCAAGCATTTTAAGCACACGAGACGTACAGCCCTTGCGAATTGCTTGGGTTATCTTGTTATCTTGTAAAATTTCACGAGATACATTTAGCGGTAAATCGTTTGAATCAAGAAGACCTTTCACAAAACGAAGATAGCTTGGCATAAACTGCTCAGCATCATCCATAATGAACACGCGTTGCACGTAAAGTTTCAAACCACTTTGACGGTCTCGGTTCCATAAATCGAATGGCGCTTTTTTTGGAATATAAAGCAAGCTGGTATATTCAGTTTTACCTTCAACTTTGTTATGTGCCCAAGTTAAAGGCTCTTCCCAGTCGTGGCCTACATGCTTATAAAACTCTTTATATTCATCTTCCGTTACTTCAGACTTATCACGTGTCCAAAGTGCTGTAGCCCGGTTGATAGCCTCCCATTCACCTGGTTGGGCTGGAATTTTATCACCGTCAGGTCCTTCAGACTCTTCAACTGGTTGCTTATACATTTCAACAGGAATAGAGATATGATCAGAATACTTTGTAACGATACCTCGTAAACGATATTCCTCCAAAAACTCAGCTTCGTCTTCACGTAGATGAAGTGTAATTTCAGTACCACGAGTTTCTTTAGCCACTTCAGCAAGGGTAAACTCGCCTTCGCCTTTTGAATACCATTCTGTCGCCGTTGATTCGCCAGCTTTACGAGTGACCACTGTCACTGCATCAGCAACAATAAATGCAGAGTAAAAACCCACACCAAACTGACCAATTAACTGCGAATCCTTTGACTGATCACCAGATAAGTTTTGGAAAAATTCAGCAGTGCCTGACTTTGCAATCGTACCTAGAGAATTGATTACCTCTTCACGGGTCATGCCGATACCGTTATCAGAAATAGTTACTGTATTTGCTTCTTTATCAGCGCTAACACGAACTCTAAGATTTGCATCACCTTCGTATAAATCACCGTTTTGTAACGCTAAAAAACGCAGCTTGTCAGCTGCATCCGATGCGTTTGAAACCAATTCACGTAAAAAGATCTCTTTATTTGAATATAAAGAGTGGATCATTAGGTTTAGTAATTGTTTGACTTCTGTTTGAAAGCCTAATGTTTCTTTTTGAGCTGTGGTCATCTTTATCTCCGATTAAACCAGTATTTGCACAGTGTTATGAGGTATATGGGGCGAGCTAAAATAACTTCAAGGGAAAAACAAAAAAATTTTTACGCTGCAGTGTCTGCAGCGCAAAATAGAGAACAATTAGACTGGTGTTTGAGGCTTCCAGTTATCAGACCAAGCATTAAATAAAGCTTTAACTAAGGATGCCATTGGAATTGCAAAGAAGACGCCCCAAAACCCCCATAAGCCACCAAAAAATAACACCGCGACAATAATGAAGACCGGATTTAGATCTACCGCTTCAGAAAACAACAAAGGCACTAGCACGTTACCATCAAGAGCCTGAATAACCCCATACACAACCAAAATGGTCCAGAATTGAGTGTCTAAGCCAAACTGAAACATCGCAACAGCAGCAACTGGGATAGTCACTAAGGCTGCGCCTACAAAAGGAATAAGCACAGAAAAGCCGACCAACGCCCCTAGCAGAGCTGCATAACGTAAATCTAAAACCCAGAAAGCAACAAACGTTGATGTACCAATGATAAGTATTTCAAGTACTTTACCGCGAATATAGTTCATGATTTGATGATCCATTTCGTGCCATACCTGTTGGATCAATCTACGATCTTTTGGTACTAAAACAGACATACTTTTCGTTAAAACAGCTTTATCTTTCAACATAAAAAAGACCAGCAAAGGCACGAGAATTAAATAAATCATCCAGGCTACAATATCTTTTAAAGAAGTAAGCGAAAAAGATAAGATCACTTGCCCTGCTTCTAAGATTTTATTTTCAGTCGTTGCCACCAGCCCTTTAACTTGTTCTATCGAAATCAATGTTGGATACTGGTCAGGTAAATGTAATAAAAACTCCTTTCCCTTTTCTAGCATGGCAGGGGCTTCTTGTAATAAGTTACTTAATTGTTGCCATAAAACAGGGATTAAACCCAAAGTCATCGCTAATAAAACACCTGTGAACAGTAAAATAATAAAGCTTGTTGCCAGTACCCGATTTTTTATTACTAGTTCAATTTTAGAAACCGGCCACTCCAACAAGTAGGCAATCACTAAAGCGACTAGTACAGGTAAAATATAAGGACCGAAAAAATATAATGACGTGGCTAAAGCGATAACTATCAGTAGTAACGTAACTGAGTTCGGGTCTGAAAACTTATTTTTATACCACTTTGATACAAGTTCAAACATATTAAAGATTTACCTCAATGTAAGAGAAAGAGTCGGTATTGTGACAGTGCACAAATTTATATTGTTTTGTATTTAAAAAAGCCAGAATATCATCAATTCTTTGGCTGTTTTCGTAAATGAAACGGATTGAATGAAACTCTTGCTCAGCTTGTTTTAAGTTGAACCTAAACTGAACAAACATTTGCGGGCACTTATAAGCTCTTAAATCTACTTTCAACTGCATGGTTGTTTAATAAAAACATCTTTCTCACAGTGTAACACTAAAAATTCTCACTTAACTATCTTCTATGTAGATAGCTTGGCAACAATCGTTTATTCTTAACAAGAGTTTATTTTTTTATACGTTGTATTTATGGCAAGAGTTAATAATAAAGCAAGGTTACCGGATAACCCTACGCTAAAGGACATCAACTGGTATAAAAAACAATTAAACTGGGGAGAGTTGCCTCCTTTTTACCATTTGGTTGCCTCTTCAGTCAGTGAAAGTGAAGGTATTTTTCAACATGGCTTTGATAACGCTGTCACTCGCTTAATAGATAAAAGAAATTGGAATCTTACACTTCTAGATGGCTATGAAGATGATAATGGGACGATTTTCTGCGACAACAAACCTCGCATAGCCATTCATCAAGTCTTTACTGAACGCGGCTTTGAGCTTTGGGCTGTGCCTTATGCCAAGGATAAACAGTTAGAAACTGATATGCTCATTAAAGACAACAAGTTCATTGAGTTTAATACTTGGGACCCGCATTCAATGCGCACACTTCTGCGCTTTAATCAGTTGCATAAATTTATCGCCTTCTATTTTGAACGAGGTGATGTAGCCGATAAAGCTCTAATCCTACACTCACATAAAGTGGTTCATAAAATCATTACTTATTTAAAAAAAGAAATGAACGTTATGAAAGTAGAAGGTGTCTCAATAAAAGAATTTTATCAACTCTGCGAGAAAGATAGCCGCATGTGTAGTGACGAAGTAGATTTAGCACAAATTATGCTCGGACTTAGCGGTAATAAGGAATAGTATGTTCAAACGTTTTTTGTTGGGCGGATTACTTAGCTCAACAGTTTTCCTGAGCAGTTTTGCTCAAGCACAAACAGATTTTAAACTGCCTGATTTAGGCTCCTCTGCATTAGAGGTCTTACCTATAGATAAAGAGAAAGCACTTGGTAAGGTCATGATGATGCAGATCCGTGGTGGCTCACCTTTAGTTCAAGACCCAGTCTTAGATGAGTATATTACATCATTAGGTAATAAGTTAGTTGCAAACGCTAATGATGTCAGGTTTCCCTTCACATTTTTTCTGATCAATAACCAGGCAATTAATGCATTCGCATTTTATGGTGGTCATGTTGGGATACATACAGGTCTAATCGCACAATCAGATAACGAAAGTCAACTTGCCTCGGTTATAGGACACGAAATTGCACACGTCACTCAAAGACACCTTGCAAGAAGATTACAACACCAAAAAGATAATTCTGCGTTAACTGTCGCTGGCATAGTTACGGGTATTCTTGCCGCAGTCATTGCGCCAGATGCCGGTATGGCAATTTTATCAGCGAGCACAACTCAAGCTGGGATCAGCCAACTTTCGCACAGCCGTAAAGCTGAACAAGAAGCCGATCGTTTTGGTATGCAAACACTTTATAAAGCTGGATTTGACCCAAGCCAAGCCGGTGAGTTTTTATCGAAATTAGCGAATCAGGTTCGATTCCAGACTAAACCACCCACTTTTTTACTGACTCACCCTTTGCCTGATACCCGTGTTTCTGACGTACGTTTACGCGCTCAGCAATATAGTGCGAAACAAATACAAGAAAGCTTAAAGTTCAAACTAGCAAAAAGTCGCATCATAGCGAGGTACCAACTTGATAGCAAAGACGCGCAGGCACTGTTTGAAAATGAGTTAAAAAAATCTAGTGAGTTAAACAAAGCATATTTACATTATGGCTTAGCGATTAGTTTATTGGATCAGAAAAAAATTCAACAAGCAGAAAAACTACTTTATCCACTTCTAAAGGATGACCCAAATAACCTTTTTTATCTTGATGTATATACAGATATTTTAATCGCCAAAGGAGAAGCAAAAAAAGCTGTAGAATATTTAACACATCATAATGAGCTTCGCCCAAACAACCAGGTATTAGCTTTAAATTATGCCAATGCGGCAATTAAAGCGAAGAAATTCGCTAAAGCAGAGCAAACTCTGAAACTGTTTTTACTAAGTGAACAAAATCATCTCCTTGCCAAAGAGTTACTCACTGAAGTTTATAAAGGGAGTGATAACAAATCTGCATATTACGAAGCTAAAGCTGATGTATTGGCTGAATACGGTGCTTTCTTAAAAGCGGCCGACGAAATTCAGCGTGCTTTAAATCATGTGAAAGCATCTGAAACTGTTAAAAAAACACGTCTTAAGGCGCTGCTTAAACAATACCGTCAAATGCAGAAAGAAATAGCCAAGCTTTAAGTCTTGGCTAGCTTGCCTTAGAATACGCAAAAAATTAATAGGACTCAGTTATGTCAGTTACCATTTATCATAATCCTCGCTGCTCAAAGTCTCGTGAAACACTTGCATTGTTAGAAAGCCATAACGTATCGCCAGATGTTGTTGAATATTTAAAAACACCTGTCGATTTGATTACCTTAGACACTTTGATCACTCAACTTGGTTTCGAATCTGCCCACCAACTTGTTCGTAGTAAAGAAACGCTCTACAAAGAATTGGGTCTTAATAAAGACACAGATGAAGCCACGCTTAAGCAAGCCATGTTAGACAACCCTAAACTGATTGAGCGCCCTATCGTAGTAAAAGGCAATAAAGCAGCGATTGGTCGTCCACCAGAATCAGTGTTAGCTATTCTTTAATGACCACATTACTGGTTTTATTTCATTCTAGTCATGGTTCTGTAAGGGCCATGGCCAATGAAATTGCAGAAGCTGCTGAGGCACTTGGCGCAACGGTTTTGCTTCGTACTTTCGAGAAACGAGAAGCCTATGACATTGTCGTCTCAAAAGACGACTTATTGTGTTGTGACGCACTTGCATTTGGCACACCGACTCGGTTTGGTATGATGGCAGCTCAAGCTAAACAATTTTGGGAAACAACCAGTGATATCTGGTTAAAAGGTCAGCTTATTGACAAACCGGCTTGCGTGTTTACTTCTTCAAGTAGCATGCATGGAGGTAATGAAGCAACCTTGTTGAATCTATCACTGCCACTACTTCATCATGGCATGATGTTGTTAGGTGTACCCTATGATGTGCCTGAATTGTCTCAAACCACGACCGGCGGCACACCTTATGGTGCCAGTCATGTCGCAGGCACTGCAAATACATCAATACTCAGTGAAACAGAAACGAAAATCTGTCGCTCTGTTGGAAAACGTCTCATCACTATTGCTGATAAATTAAAATGACATCTATAGAAAAAAAGCCGCTAACTCAGCGCTTTCAAAAAATGGCCTTAGTTGGTTATGTAGGGTTACTGATCTTAATGCCACTGTGGCTGTTTGTACTTTCTCCAAGAGAAGGTCATAGCCTTGGGTTTATGTTTACAGTATATATTCTTCCATTGCTATTACCTTTACGAGGGTTTATCAAAGATAACCCTTATACGTATGCATGGGCTAACTTTATAGTATTAATTTACTTTTTACATGGATTTACGTTACTGTGGATTGCAACTGATGAACTGCTTTGGGTGCTGTTAGAGCTACTCTTTGCAAGTTTGATGTTTGTTGGCTGTACTTATTACGCGAAACATCGAGGCCAAGAACTGGGGTTAAGAATCCGTAAACTCAAACAAGACCTCGCAGACGAAAAAGCTGCTCACGACCATAATGATGAGCAATAAAAGTCTTTAATAAAAAAGAGCATCAATCGATGCTCTTTTTTATTTACCTTACTTCTTGTTAAAACAAACTATCAATTAACTCGTTAATACAGTAAATAAAACAAGCAATGATAACAACACCTGCAAACTGGTACTCAAATAAGCTTTGCCATAGAGTAACTTGAGGGACCAGGGGTGATGCTTTACAGGATATAACGAACCATTTTTAATCTTTCTAGATAAGATCACTAACAAAATACTGATGATAGAAAACAGCCATACAGATTCGCTTTTATAATCAAAAGTATCACTAAAGAATAACGACAACTGAAGTGGAAATGCAAAGCACACTATTGCCACGAATATATGCACTAATCTGATTTTATTATACTGCTCATGTTTAGACAGCTCTTTAATCCCATGCTGTTCAAGCGTCTTTTTGGCAATAAATGCACCGTGCTTCAATGCTAAACGGTAAGGTGTCTGCCCTAATTCATTAACAACTTTTGCCTTGCAACCATGCTTAAATAGCAAAGAAATCATAGCTGAAGAATTAGACAGAACCGCGAAGTGCATTAACCCGTTGTCCTTATAGTCTTTTTGGCTAAGAACTTGTGAATCAATAAGTTGTTCGACAATACTCACAAAGCCCTGCTCAATGGCATACATAAATGCGCTTTTGCCTTGCTCGTCAACTAATGTACCTCTTGCACCTTGCTTAATATATTCAATCAGTTCTGCTTGTTTTACATGCTCAGAGGTGATCAAATTGAGTAAAGCTTGTTCTAAAAGATTCTTTACTTCATCTTCATCAATTAAGTGGCTTAGTAAATCAAAAACAGGCTCTTCTGTATTAGTTTGAGCAAGTAAATATTGGGTCGTTTCATCTAGACCCTGCAAACAGTCAGGAAGAAGTGCTATCAGTGGCTCTTTTAAAACATCTTGTCGCCAACAGGTGAGCAGTTGTTTTGGTGACAAATTTACGCCATCTTGAATCGTCCAAAGTATGACACCAGCCATAGCTTTATCAGACAACAACTCGAAAAAATCAGGGTATGAAACACAGTTGAGCTGGGCGTTAATTTGACTGTATTGAGCTAGACGCTGAATGAGCATTAAAACGATTGCTTGATGATCGAGCCCTGCCTGATTGAAATGAGAAACCAGCATTTCTGTATACGTGCGGTGCTCTTCTTCATATTCATCGATATGTTGAAAATGACACGCTTCAAATGGGTCGAGTGGCTTAAGCCAAATCAAATAGAAAACTGGCGGTAAAATGGTACTTTCAACGCCTTGCTCATCGGTTAAGGTCTGACATTCAGGCCAAGCTTCTAGTGCATCGAGAATGAATGCGCCATTTTGCTCCGCAAGTCCTTTAAGAAGTAATGGATATTGTGCAGGCCAAATTAAAACTTTTTCCATCAATTACTCACAAAGTTTGAAGCTATCTGTATTAATCTTAAATGCGCAGATCATAGCAGCTCATATATATAAAATCTTATTTTTTCAGCTGAATTCAAGGTATCTTAATGAAACTTTCGAAATTATAATAACAATATAATTTGAAACCGATTTAAGGGCCCTATCATGGCATCAACTAAATTCGAGACTTGGCAAGTCATCCTTATCATTATTGGTGTTCTAGGTATTATTTGGAGTAATATCGCGCTGCTCAAATACTCAGCTAAATTTGATATAAAGAAGAAAATTGATAAGCAGATAAAACCAGATAATGAAAAAGAAGAGTAAAGCTTACAACCTTTACTCTTCCTGAACACCTTACACTAACCAGTGCGCCATTAAAGCAATAACAGGAAGTGTTACTAAGGTTCTTAAAATAAAGATTGTGAATAGTTCAAGGATGTTAACCGGAATTTTACTACCCAGAAGTAAAGCACCCACTTCAGACATGTAGATAAGCTGTGTCACACTCATAGCTGCAACTATAAAGCGCGTTACATCACTTTCAATACTGCTTGCAGCAAGAATTGAAGGAATAAACATATCAGCAAAACCAACAACGATAGTTTGTGCAGCTTGCGCCGCTTCTGGCACTTGTAACACTTCAAGATATGGAACGAATGGCATCCCTAAATACTGAAAAACAGGCGTATATTCAGCAATGATCAGTGCAAACGTCCCCACCGCCATCACCACTGGAAGCACAGCAAAGACCATATCGAGTGCGTTGGTCATCCCCTCTTTCACTGTGCCTTTAACTCCTGGTGCTTTTTCAGCTTTTTGAAGTGCAACAGATAACGCATGTTGGAATAAGGTTTTACCTTCTGGTACTGCTTCTGCATCATGAGCAGGCTCAGTACCATCAATATAAGTTGATTTTTTAAAGCTTAAAGGCGGTAATCGAGGCACGATAATCGCAGCCACTAGACCAGCTAAACATACAGTTAAATAGAAGGGTGCAAATAAGTGCTCAAGCTTCACTTGGCCAATTACAACTAAGCAAAAAGTAATCGAAACAGCTGAGAAAGTCGTCCCAATAATGGCAGCTTCTTTTTGTGTATAATACTTTTCTTCGTATTGGCGAGCTGTCATTAAAATACCCACACTGCCGTCACCTAACCAAGAAGCAACACAGTTAACTGCACTTCGACCTGGCACACCGAATAGTGGACGCATTACCTTAGTAAGCAAAGTACCTACGAGTTCAAGTAGACCAAAATTAAGTAATAGTGGCAGTAATAAACCCGCTAAAACAAAGACTGAAAAAAGAACAGGCAGAAGATCATTTAATACCAATGCACCGGTATGCTCAGCATGAATAAAAGCAGGACCCACTTTAAAGAAAGTCATTAATATAAATGCTGCACCCAACAAACGGGTAACTAACCAAATCAAACTCACATCAAACAAATGTTTAAACAGAGTAAACTTCATCAAAACCTTTGGTTTCAAAAGCTTAGCTATTAAGCTAAAAACTGCAGTAACACAAACAATCCCCACAATCATAGCTTGAACAAAAGGTGAAATAAACGCCTGTAACTCTTTGGCTAATTTTGCGATAGGGATAGTCATCCCCTCACCTTCTGAAATTGGTGTCATAAACAAAAATACGCCAATTAGAGATGGCACAATAAAAGCAAACAAAGTACGCCAATGTACTTTAGATTGCTGGTACAGCTCAGTTGTCATTTTTATATACCTTCAAAAACGCAGAAAAGAGCCGTAGCTCTTTTCTGAATCAAACTTAATTAAAAATTAAATAGATAAGCCTTTGTTACCAATTGCTTTTGCTAAGCTCTGTTGCAGCTGAGCTAGTTGCTCTGCAGATAATAAATCAGCATTATTATCTCGCCAAGTCACCGAAGATTGCCTATCTCCAAGTGAAGATATCTTGATTTTGTAATCACCATCTTCTATTGGTAAAGCGACTACTTCATCACCCCAAATTGAATCCCAAACACTGTCTTCAGGCTTTTCATAACGAACATGTAGCTCATTTTCTTCACTGTCCACCTTGATAACAATGAAGTTTAACCTTTCGAGAACATTACTTAGATTTACAAGTACCAAGTTCGCAGATTGTGGCGCAACCATTGCGGCGTTACCTTGGGGGTCAAAGCCCACATCTAGTGCCAACTCACCTTGTTGCTTGCGCAGTTCAACAAGTAGAATACGATATTTAAAATCAAACTCAGCAATCACTTGGTTTAATGCGCGTACTTCTAATTGCTGCTTAAGCAAATCGGTCAGCTCAATGTCATCACTTCGGTAGTCAACTAATTCGGCTTGCAAAGAAGCGGTTCTTTGGTGCTCACTTTGTGAAACTGTGAACTTATATTTCTGCGTCGAAGGCGTAGTCTCTTCTTGCCAAAACCATTTTGAAGATGGCTCTATAACTGAATACCAGTCTGTAACAGCAACACCTTCAGACTTATTTTTCTGCGCAAATGTGAATTGCTCATCTTGAGCAACCCCTTCTACTGCTTGCCAAATAAAATCTTGCAAGTCTTCAATACCATCGTTTTTATCAAAGAAAACTCGAGCTATTTTATCTTTTTGTTCCACCCAAGAACCGGTTGCCAGTGTGAGTACCTGCTGAGGAGGTCTCAAAGCAAGTGCTTCCAGATCATTATTGTATTGCGCCTCAGACATTTCATAAGTTGGATCTTTATAAGGCTGTTTTAAATCACCTGGTACTTGTACGGCTTTATTAATACGATAATTTCTTTCATGGTGGGTGTCATTTGTAAAAACACTACATCCAGATAAACCAAGGACCACGCCTAACGCGACCGCTTTTGGGATCCAATACTGCACTGATTATTCTCCTTAGCAGACCCTTTTATTTAGTTGTATGAGTCGGGAATGCTTAGTTTGGTTCACTGTAAAAGCGAAAATTATTAATGTGGTTAAACTTCTTTATAAATTTTAACCACTTAGAATATCTTTATTAAAAAATTCTCAATATGTTACTTGTCTATTGGTTTAAACACAAGAAAGTGCTATTGCTAATAATGAATGCTTTCGCGTTATCTGCTCCGATATGCTAGACTCTCGCGCGGCTTTTTATGATGGTGAAGTGTCTAAGCCTTATTGTAGAATCAAAACTTTACCGAAATATGCATATTAGTATCATTGAAACCTCTATTCCTTCGTACTGTTAGGTTTAATGATGATTTTCATTAGAGACAAATTAATTTGGCAGCTTAATGACCGCGTTTACAAATCAACAATTAGTTTTAACCGCCATTGGCGAAGACCGTTCAGGTATAGTAAGTGAACTAACTCAATTAGTAAGTGATTGTAATTGCAATATCATTGATAGTCGCATAGCCATACTAGGTAGAGAATTCACTTTCATCATGTTACTTAGTGGTGATATGGCCGCTATGAGCCGTGTCGAGCACACATTACCAATTAAAGGCATGGAGTTAGGCCTGTTAACTATGATGAAGCGCACCAGCTCGCATTGTGAAGACGATTACATAGGTGCATATAATTTAGAATACTCAGGTGTCGATACTCCTGGTACATTAAGCAAAGTTACTCGTTTTATTGCTGAGCACAATGTCAGTATTGCATCTTTAAAATCTGACACATACGATCAAGATAACGAATTACATATGCGCTGCGAGTTAGAATTAAATTTACCTGCACAGATCGATCTTGACGATTTCAAAGTACAATTCGAAGCACTTTCAAGTACACTCAATGTAGATTACATTTTAAGACGTATTCGCTAAGGATATATATGAACACATTAAAAGCAGGTGACAACGCACCTTTATTCTCGTTACAAAACCAAAATGACGAAACAATCGAGCTAAACACCTTATTAGAATCAAATCAAGTTTTAGTTTACTTCTACCCTAAAGCGTCAACGCCTGGTTGTACGGTACAGGCTGAAAACCTGCGTAACGAAAAAGCACAACTTGCTGAACTTAATACTGTTGCGGTTGGTATTAGCCCAGATCCAATCAAGCGTTTAAAGAACTTCGAAACTAAGAAAGAGTTAAACTTTGAGCTATTATCTGACGAAGATCATGCCATTGCAGATGCCTTCGGTGTGTGGGGTTTAAAGAAGTTTATGGGTAAAGAATACGACGGTATTCACAGAATTAGTTTCTTAGTGTCTCAAGATGGCAAAATCAAACATGTGTTTGATAAATTTAAGACGAAAGACCATCACGAAGTCGTTATTAACTTCCTAAAAGAAAACGCATAATCGTATTCTTCTAAAAGTAAAAAGGTATGCTATACGCATACCTTTTTTGTTTTACGCTCGACCTAAATTACTTCTTGTCGTGAATCGCATCTAAGCGTGCTAATAAGCTCGATGTATCAAAACGTCCACCACCTAAAGCTTGAACGTCAGCATAATATTGGTCAACCATTGCGGTCAGTGGAATACTTGCGCCGTTGTTTCGCGCTTCATCAAGGGCAATACCTAAATCTTTACGCATCCAATCTACCGCAAAGCCGAATTCATATTCACCCGCTAACATGGTTTTATAACGGTTTTCCATCTGCCATGAACCAGCAGCGCCTTTTGAAATTGTCTCAATCACTTTTTCACCATCAAGGCCAGCTTGTTTAGCAAAATGGAGTCCCTCTGCTAAACCTTGTACTACACCTGCAATACAAATTTGATTGACCATTTTACAGGTTTGACCTGCACCAACTGACCCTAATAGTTGGCTAAAACGACTAAATGCAGCCATGACAGGTTGTACTTTATCAAACACTGATTGTTCACCACCGACCATAACAGTCAATACGCCATTTTCTGCCCCTGCCTGACCACCTGATACTGGCGCATCAAGAAATGCAACTGATTGCTCTGTTGCCTTTTCAGCCACTTCTTTCGCGACTTTTGCCGATGTGGTTGTATGGTCGACTAAGATAGCACCTGACTTCATACCCGCAAGCACGCCTTCTTCACCATACACAACCGAGCGTAGATCATCGTCATTACCAACGCACATAAATACAATTTCAGCCTGTTCAGCTGCCAATTTTGGCGTAATTGCAAAATCACCGCCATGCTCTTTAGCCCAAGCTTCAGCTTTGGCTGTGGTGCGATTAAACACGGTTACCTGGTAACCCGCTTTCTGTAAATGTCCAGCCATTGGAAAGCCCATGACACCTAAACCGATAAAAGCCACATTCATTGACATAAAATTGTCCTATTTGTTTGTTAGGGTATGAAGATTGGAGCTTTTATACCCAAGACGCTTGGGTATGGCAAATGAAATAGACACATGCGGATTAAAAATAAAAAGCAATCTACTCGCTTTGGATGTATTAATTATGGATAACATTTATAGATACAGTATTGATTTACTTAATGGCAAAAAACTTCCAATGAGTACCTTTGAAGGTAAAACCTTGCTCATCGTAAACATTGCCAGTAAATGCAGCTTTGCAAACCAAGTTGCCGGATTAGAGTCTCTTTATAGAGAATACAAGAAAGATGGTTTTGAAATATTAGCAGTACCCTGTGATCAATTTGGTCATAGCGAACCTTTGTCTGGTGAGCCTTTACTCGATTCTTATAATAAGTACTTCACTGCCAGTTTTTATATTTCTCAGAAACATCATGTGCTTGGCCCTGATGCACACCCTATTTTTAACTATTTGAAAACGCATACACGTGGCATAGTGCAAAATCGGGCAATTAAATGGAATTTCACTAAGTTTTTAGTAAACTCAAAAGGTGAACTCGTCGCACGTTATGCGCCTAGAACTAAACCTGAATCACTAAAAACAGCTATTGAGAGTCAGCTTTATGATGAAAGTCGCCTTGTTCAGCTCGCAAAGGTATGAACAGCCCTATTTCGAACACGCATTATCAAATACCAGTAATATTAGCGTGTCGCATTTTAGCGAAGCATTAAATGTGCAAACTGCACCACTATGTTCGGGCTTTCAAGCTGTCTGCGTCTTTGTAAACGATGACTTATCAAGCCCAGTATTGGAATTATTAGCTGATCAGGGCATACGCTGTATCGCATTAAGATGCGCAGGCTTTAATAATGTCGATATAGCATGCGCTAAAAAACTCGGTATCACCGTGGTTCGTGTACCGGCCTACAGCCCCGAAGCCGTAGCAGAACACTGTATTGCCTTAATGCTAACACTCAACCGTAAAACCCATAAAGCTTATAACCGTGTTAGAGAAGATAACTTCGACCTAAATGGCTTACTCGGTTTTAATCTACATAAGAAAACAGTCGGTATTGTTGGTGCTGGGAAGATTGGCCAAGCCTTGATCCGAATTCTCAATGGCTTTGGTGCAGAAGTTTTAGTGTTTGACCCTAATATTGGTGAAGGCTCTTATACTCAAGTTAGCCTAGATATGTTACTGGCCCAAAGTGACATCATTTCGTTGCACTGTCCTTTAAATGAAGCCACTCATTATATTTTCGATGAAACTGCATTTAACAAAATGCAAGACGGAGTCATGCTAATTAATTCTAGCCGCGGTGCACTCATAGATACTCAAGCCTGTATTCGAGCACTTAAATCAAGAAAATTAGGTTACTTGGGCTTAGATGTTTATGAACAAGAATCTGAGTTGTTCTTCCAAAATCGCAGTGAGGAAATTTTACAAGATGACTTATTCGCTCGCCTAGTGAGTTTTCCTAATGTACTTATTACAGGTCATCAGGGTTTCTTCACAGAAGAAGCACTGGAGCAAATTGCTGATGTGACAGTTAGTAACTTGAGCGACTTTAGTCAAAACAAACCTCTATTGAATGAAGTGAGCTAACTTAAACTGAGTTCAAGTAGCCAAGTTAAATTGTCGGTTTTCATCAAGCTTGATGTGCAATTCGCTACGCGCACTCAGGCTTTCGATACCCCAACGGGTTAATCGCTCAAAATATTGAATAAAAGTAGTGACCTCTTCATCACTCATGCCGCTCCCTGCTCGTTTTATTAGCTGATGCTCTTGCTGCAAACGCCAACTATAAACACGCTCGAAGCTTTGCGCATTCAAAAAGACCAAGTTATCAAAAAGTGCAAACAAGACTTGATACTCATCCGATAGAAATTGGTTCACTCGAGCACGATACTCCCCATTTGAGTCTTTCGTTGCTTCAAGGTCATTCACCGGCACATTTAACTGGTCAGAACTTTGAGGCAGTAGCCCTAAGCACCAACCTTCAAAAATAAGAACCTTGGGCTTATTTGTGCATTTTAACCACATAGCACTGCTATATGGCTCATCGGTCGCCTTATTAAAACGAGGCAGGATAAAATCCTCACTATTTTTAAATCGTTTTACTTGCTCAATGGCAAAAGAAACATCGTGCGTACCAGGCACGCCTCGCACTTTAAAAAGCGGATGGTATTGATTAGCTCGCTCTGCTCTTTGTGCTTTTGATAAATAAAAGTCGTCTAAAGAAACAACCTCAGTGGCAATAGCTTGACTCTCTAAGTATGCCTTTAAATAATCCGATAATGTTGATTTACCACTGCCCTGAGCACCGTTAATGGCTAAACAAAATGGGGCCTTTTGATATGATAACACTGGCTCAAGCCAATCGATCACACATTGCACATTTTCTGAGTAACTGTTTAACAGATTATGTTTTTCTAAAAACTCTGTTTGCCAACACATATTGACCTCTTTTGAATGAAACACATATAAAAAAGGCCGCATGGGCGGCCTTTTAGAGTACATGTAAACTTATTAAGCTTGTCTTGCTTCTAACATGATACGTTTCATATCACGCACGGCTTTTTCAAGGCCGTCAATCGCTGCGCGTGCAATTATGGCATGACCAATGTTTAGCTCATAGATTTCAGGCATTTCAGCAATCGGCTTTACATTGTGGTAATGCAGACCATGACCTGCATTCACTATGATCCCTAAACTGTGTGCATATTTCACGCCTTCACGAATACGCTCAAGCTCTTGTGTCATTTCTTTGTCTGTTTCAGCATCAGCATAAGCACCTGTGTGGATTTCGATATAAGGTGCAGCAGTTGCTTTTGCAGCATCAATTTGTGCTTTGTCTGCATCAATGAATAACGATACTTTTATACCCGCAGCTTCTAGTTTTCTTACAGCGTCAGTGATTGCTGCTTGGTGTGAAATTACATCAAGGCCGCCTTCAGTGGTTAATTCTTCACGCTTTTCAGGTACTAGGCACACATATGCGGGTTTCACTTCAAGCGCGATATTGATCATTTCTTCAGTCAGCGCGATTTCAAGATTCATGCGAGTTTGAATGGTTTTAGCCATCACATAGACATCTCGGTCTTGAATATGACGTCTGTCTTCACGTAAATGTATGGTGATACCATCAGCACCGGCATGTTCAGCAATCGCTGCCGCATGTGCAGGATCTGGATAACTGGTACCACGAGCTTGTCTTAGCGTTGCAATATGGTCGACGTTAACGCCTAATAAAATATCTTTCATTGCCTTACCTTGATAAAAATAATTCTCGGCTCTTTAAAGCCTTATTTCCTAAAAGTGGTTTTAATAAATACCGACTTAAATACTTTGCAGGTTTGCGTACCTCTGGATCTGCAAACTCCCCACTAGCCATACGGTTAAGTATTTTACCATTAAAGCCCATTTGCGAGTTGTCGGTAACAACAAAGCCTAATTCTGGAATATATTGGTAATAATACTTATCTTTTATCTCATCACCATCTGCATCCATGTCAAATTCAACCCCAAATCCCAAAGCTTCAAGTAACTGATACTCATACGAACGTAATACGGGTTCGAAGTCATTACAGTCTACTAATTGTTTTAGGTGCTTTTGATATAGCTCGTAAATATATTCTTGCGGCTCGCTGGCTGGGATCACTCTATAACTGAGCTCATTCAAATAAAAAGCACAATATAGTGGCTTACCTTTTAAGGGAAGTGGGTTTTGTACTAATTCGAATTGGTTTAAGTATTTAAGGTCATAATTGCCAGCATAACGGCACAAAATTGGGGTGAATGGTTGAAGTTCAGCACTGTGTTTAACCGACTGTTTACCTTTAAGTCTAGCCAACATAGTTAGATGGCCGACACCTTCAACAAGCATACTTAGCATGGCCTGAGAGTCACTGTACGGACGCCTATGCAGCAAGTAAGCTTGTCGAAAGTCGTTATGCAATCAGTCTTCTCCGTAGCCCAGAGAGCGAAGTGCTCGCTCATCGTCAGCCCAGCCAGATTTCACTTTTACCCATAATTCAAGAAATACTTTGTTATCAAGCATATCTTCAAGGTCTTTACGGGCTTCGCGACCAATAACTTTTAGCTTTTCGCCTTTATTACCGATTACCATACGCTTTTGTGATTGACGTTCGACTAAGATCAATCCATTGATCTGCCAAACACCGTTATCTTGCCATTTAAACTGTTCGATTTCTACGGTAACAGAGTAAGGGAGCTCGTCACCCATAAAACGCATGAGCTTTTCACGAATAATCTCAGCCGCTAAGAATCGCATTGAGCGATCGGTAACATAATCTTCTGGGAAATAAAATTCACACGCAGGAAGGCGTTTACGAACTTCATCTTTTACTAAATCGATATTTTTACCGTTCTTAGCAGAAATTGGGACGATGCCAACAAAGTTGCCCTGTTCACTCAACCACTGCATGTGTGGAAGCACGGCTTCTTTGTCTTTTACGTTATCCGTTTTATTCATAACGATGAGCACTGGACGACCACTATCTTGGACTTTTTTTAGTACCATTTCATCGTCTTTCGTCCACAGCGTGCCTTCAACCACAAAGATGATCAGTTCAACATCACCAATTGAGCTTGATGCTGCACGGTTCATTAAACGGTTAATCGCACGTTTTTCTTCAATATGAAGACCCGGCGTATCGACATAAACGGCTTGATAGTTGTCTTCAGTATGAATACCCATGATACGGTGACGGGTAGTTTGCGGTTTACGCGAGGTGATACTGACTTTTTGTTCAACAATTTTGTTTAGTAACGTTGATTTACCTACATTAGGGCGACCAACGATTGCGATCATGCCGCAGTGCGTATTAGGCGTCATTCTTTAAAATCTTCAATGCTTGCTCTGCTGCTTTTTGTTCCGCCTTACGACGAGAACTGCCCACAGAAATAATGCTTTCCATCCCTTCCACTTCACATTCAACCGTGAATGTCTGGTTATGTGCCTGACCTTTAGTGTCGATCACCGTGTAATTTGGTAAAGGCAGTTTACGCGCCTGTAGAAACTCTTGCAGTAATGTTTTCGGGTCTTTTTGGTTGTGGCCCGGTGAAATTGCCGCTAAACGTGATTCGTACCAAGACAAAATAAGCTTAGTACAAGAATCAATGTCTGAATCTAAGAAAACTGCACCAATGATCGCCTCAACAGCATCGGCAAGTGTTGATTCACGTCTAAAACCACCACTTTTCAATTCGCCTGGCCCTAAACGAAGATAATCACCTAAATTAAACTCAACACCAAATTCAGCTAAAGTTTGTCCGCGTACAAGCGTCGAACGCATGCGACTTAAATCGCCTTCACGTGCTTTGGGAAACTTTTTGTATAACGCATCGGCGATCACGTAGCTCAAAATAGAATCACCCAGAAACTCCAGGCGCTCGTTATGTTGACCTTTATGGCTACGGTGAGTCATGGCTTGTTCAAGCAGTGACTCATCACTAAATTCATAGCCTATTTTTTTATATAATTCTGCTACACTTCTTTTCATTTTATTGAATATTACCTAGGCGTTCAAAACGAACACCGGTTGGAACCCACCCTGGCAACAAACTATCTGGACCATTATCAAAATCAAAACTCATCCATATAAATACAGCTTTGCCCACTAAGTTTTCTTTAGGTACAAAACCCCACATACGGCCATCTTGGCTGTTATTGCGATTATCTCCCATCACAAAGTAACTGTCTTCAGGTACAACCCATTCATCAACACGCGTGTTGGGTTGTTGATAATATCTTGCTGTTAGTTCAGCTGCCTGTGGGTCAATTAGAATATCGTGCTGAACGCCAGATAAATCCTCTGATAGTCTCACTAATTGTCGTGGCCCATGCATATACTCACGGTCAACAATATCAAGTGCGATCTTATTATATTCACCACATATAAGATTATCTTTACGTTCTTGACCTGCTTCACAAGAAGGCTTAATAAATAACTGACGATTACGGTATACAACTCGATCTCCTGGTAAGCCTATAACTCGCTTTATAAAATCAATTCGCTCATCCAGTGGGAATTTAAATACCGTAATGTCACCGCGTTCTGGTTCACCGACTTCGATCATCTGTGAACGCCAAACCGGATCTTTAATGCCATACGTATATTTTTGAACCAAAATAAAATCACCATCTAATAGCGTCGGCATCATTGAGCCTGATGGGATTTGAAATGGTTCAAAAATAAACGAACGGAAGATGGTGATCGCAGCAATCATCGGAAAAATCGATTTTGCACCTTCTACAATGGCAGGCTCAGGGGCTATCTGCGCAATCACATCATTATCAAGAGGAGTTTGCGTGGCACCTTGTGCCAACGCAATTCGTTCTTTTCGCTTTGGTGCGAACATGTAGTGGTCAATCAACCAAATCAAGCCAGACCCAAGAGTCAAAAGCACCAAGAATACAGAAAAATAGCCTGCCATTAATAAATCCTGTTATTTACCTACTTTAAGGATTGCTAAGAATGCATCTTGAGGAACTTCAACGTTACCCAATTGCTTCATTCGCTTTTTACCTTCTTTTTGTTTTTGAAGTAGCTTTTTCTTACGACTCACGTCACCACCGTAACATTTCGCGATTACGTTTTTACGTAACTGCTTAACTGTTGTACGCGCAATAACATGCGTACCGATAGCTGCTTGGATCGCAATATCGAACATTTGACGAGGAATAAGCTCTTTCAACGCATCAGCCAGCTGACGGCCACGCTGCTGCGAGCCTTCACGGTGCGCGATAATCGCCAATGCATCAACACGGTCGCCGTTGATTAGAATATCAACCCTAACCATATCAGAAGCTTGGAAGCGCTTAAAGTTATAATCTAGTGACGCAAAACCGCGGCTTGTTGACTTAAGCTTATCAAAGAAGTCCATCACAACTTCCGCCATTGGTAGCTCGTAAGTCACAGCAACTTGGTTACCGTGGTAAGCCATCTTAGTTTGAACACCACGCTTCTCAATACAAAGTGTAATTACATTACCAAGGTATTCTTGCGGCACAAGGATATTTGCTTCCACAATCGGCTCGCGAATTTCGATAATGTCGTTGACTGGTGGTAGCTCTGACGGGTTATCAATTTGAATAACGCCATCTTTTGTTTCTACTTCATACACTACTGTCGGCGCAGTAGTGATAAGATCCATGTTATATTCACGTTCAAGACGCTCTTGAATAATTTCCATGTGTAGCATGCCTAAGAAGCCTACACGGAAACCGAAACCAAGTGCCGTTGAGTTTTCTGGCTCGAAGAATAATGATGCATCATTCAAGCTTAGTTTGTTAAGCGCATCACGGAATGCATCATACTCGTCTGAAGCAATCGGGAACATACCCGCATAAACCTGAGGCTTAACGCGTTGGAAACCAGGTAAACGTTCTGGCGCAGAGTTTTGTGTCAGAGTAATTGTGTCACCAACTGGTGCACCATGGATATCTTTAATACCTGCGATTACAAAACCTACTTCACCCGTTTTCAACACTCCCGTGTTTGTCTGTTTAGGCGTGAAAATACCAACATGATCAGCAATATGTGTTTGATCTGTTGACATAATCTTGATTTTATCGCCTTTACGTAATTCACCATGTTTAATACGTACCAGTGATACAACACCTTGGTATGGGTCAAACCATGAATCGATAATAAGCGCTTGAAGAGGTGCTTCAGGATCGCCTACTGGCGGTGGTACATCGCGAACAATATTTTCTAGTACATCTTTGATACCAATACCTGTTTTTGCTGAACATTGAACGGCTTCTAACGCGTCAATACCCACGATTTCTTCAATTTCTTCAGCAACGCGAAGTGGATCGGCCTGAGGTAAGTCAATTTTGTTTAGAATTGGAATGACTTCTAAGTCCATTTCAATCGCCGTGTAGCAGTTTGCAAGGGTTTGAGCTTCTACACCTTGACCCGCATCTACAACTAATAGTGCACCTTCACACGCAGCAAGAGAACGTGATACTTCATAGGTGAAGTCAACATGTCCTGGCGTATCAATGAAGTTAAGTTGGTAAGTTTCACCATCATCAGCTGTGTAGTTTAACGTTACACTCTGAGCTTTGATGGTGATACCACGCTCACGCTCGATGTCCATCGAATCCAAAACTTGCTGCTGCATTTCACGATCTGTTAAACCACCACAGACTTGGATTAAGCGGTCAGACAAAGTTGATTTGCCATGGTCGATATGGGCGATAATAGAAAAGTTACGGATATGCTTCATATTTCTGGATTCTAAACTTCTTAAGTCATTAAATTAGATATTAGGGCGGGATTTTACATTTTATTTGCGCTAATCACCATCTATTTGCTTCACAGAGAAACTAATTGGGTAAATTTTTACCACTTTTACTTGGTGCTTAATGCGACTAACTCGATAACGAGCGACTAAAAACCCCAACACCCCACCCATAAGCGCAAACAAAATCTGTAACGGTTCAGATAAATTTAACAACAGCGCGCCAATAAACATCATCGTAAATGCGCCCATTAACGGTGCCATATAGACCCACGCGCCATGATTTACTAGCTGGCTATCATCAAGAGAGAGTTTTATTTTTTGACCTACTTTAACAGGCTCACTTAGGTCAATGGGAAAGAGTTTCTTATGTGTACCAAAAAGACGGCTAAATATTTGTGAGCCACATTTACCATTACACCCTTCACAGGCTGGTTTTGGTTCGGCTTGAAGATAAGCAGTCGTGCCGCGAATTTTCGCGACACTTAAGGTTTGTTCTATCATAGAGCTCGTTTTACAGACTCGGCAATGCTCTTCGCTGTTTGCGGTGGAATTTTACCTACCACAGATACATCAAAAGCACCTGAGTTGTGAACATAAACAGTTGTTGCGCCTGATGATAACGCGCCACTCGGTCTTTTACCAGCCAGCGGTCTTTGCACAAACACTGAAAACTCAACTAACCCGTCTGAAAATAAATAATAGTCTGCTAACTCATTATTAAGGTCTAATTTGTGTCTATCGGCTTTTAATAGTGTAAAACCATCAGGTAACCATTCTATTTGCCAATTGGAGTTGTTTAAGGTCGGCGGCGTATTATTTTCCAATTTACGCGCTTCTGGAAAACTCTTACTTAGCAACTCTAACAATTGCTCACCGGGCTCGGGTGATACGCTGATATGCGTCAACTGAAGTTGCTCAAGTAATTCTCCTGCTTGATTGACATAAGCAGCTTTTAAGAGCAGCGATGAATCTGTATCAATCCAAAGCCAATAGTTGTATTTGTTACTGTCTTTTGACTCTAATCGTACTAATTGAGCTGGACGTCCTGCAATTCTGCCCTTTCCGCCTAAGACAAAATCGTAACCTTTATTCAAAACTGAGATATCTTTAAAAAGGACTTCTGGAATTGGCCCTGTTATAGAGTTTGTTTGAATTGAATATGGTGCTGATTGTGGTTCAAAGTAAGTCACTTTATTATCTACTCTGACAATTTCAAGCCCAGCACCATTCAGTAAACTTAGTAATTCAAGCTCTTGCCCATTGTGAAGCCCATGTAACCAACGATATGGTTCCATCCCTTTTTCTTTCATTACTACAAAAGAAGCGTCAAAGTTTCTTTGATGCACAGCTGTAGCCATGTTTTGAAGAAGTTGCTTAGCCGATGGTGACTCAGAAGCTTGAACCACCAATGTAAAACTAAAGATAATAAAAAATATGAACTGCTTCATTAATTAGGGTCTTTACTCTCTTGTTCTTGCTCAGACTTCACTTCATGAAGTGCTTGAGCCATTCTTGATTGACGCTGATGCTCTAAGACTAATGCACCAATACGTTGTTGTTGAAGCGCTCTTACGCCTTGTTGAGCACTTTGTAAAGCTGTGCCTTCCGATGAAAAACTAACAGGTGCTACGCCACCAGCAACTGGTATTGATTGTAATACTGGTAGGTCGTCAGACACAACCGGTGATTGTTGCATGGTATTTACACCCAATACAGCCACTAAAGCAACACTTGCAGCTATCGCAATTTGAGAAAAAGGCTTTTTCCAATTACTGATACTTACCACATTTGAATTTTTAGGGTTAGTTTTTGCTTCTTCAATACCTTTAACATCATGACAAGGCTCGTCAGCCAAAGCTGCTGTAATGCTAGCCGTAATATCAATCGTAATATCACCGCCTGCTTTTGCTCTCATAGCATCGCCAATCATTGCATAGCGCGAAAACTTTTCGTCATCCAACTGACTTAAGGTAGCGTCAGTTAAAGCAAATTCACCGTCAAAAATCTCAGATGTAGATGTTTGTTTATTTTCAGCTTTATTAGCTTGGGTCATATTTAAGACTCACTAACTATTGGGTTTAAATTATTATCAATTGCTTCTCGAGCTCTAAAGATGCGTGAACGTACCGTCCCTACAGGACAATCCATAATAACCGCAATCTCTTCATAGCTCATACCCTCAATCTCTCTTAGGGTGATGGCAGTTTTCAAGTCATCTGGCAAACCATCAATGGTTTTATAAATAACCGCTTTAACTTCATCACTCAGCAATAAATTCTCTGGTGATGCATTTGAACGAAGAGAATCTGCGTTGTCGTAGAGTTCAGCTTCTTCAGCATCAATATCGTTGGCTGGCGGTTTACGACCTTGAGCCACCAAATAATTTTTTGAACAATTAACCGCTATTCGATACAGCCAAGTGTAAAAAGCACTCTCACCTCTAAAGTTAGGCAATGCACGATATGCTTTTATGAATGCCTCTTGAGCCACATCTGCAATATCACTCTGATTTGATACATATCGAGAGATAAGACCTGCGATCCTGTTTTGATACTTGGCAACTAAGAGGTTGAAGGCGTTTTTATCTCCTTGCTGTACCCGCTTAACCAATGCTAAATCCAATTCCTGCTCGCTCATTCGAGCCGGTACTCCTCTTTTTGTAATTGTAACTAAATGTGAGTTGCCATAATTCACAGCAATTGAGACACACTAATAAATAAAAAGTTCTGTTTTTTTGAAATTTTTTTTAAAATATCATTCAAACGCCTAAAAAGAGCTTTTTATACAAAGTCTATTTTGGCTTTACTTTCGTACTTTTACGATCATAGTACACTGAGTAGGTGTACATCACATAGAAAAAACGAAGATTCAAATATGAAACAAATCAATAACCATGATACCGACGTAGTTGTCATTGGTAGTGGTGCTGCCGGACTGAGCCTTGCTCTCTCACTTGCTGAACATTGTAACGTTACAGTCATCAGTAAAGGTTCCTTAAAAGAAGGTTCAACACTGTATGCACAAGGCGGCATTGCGGCAGTTTTTGATAAAAAGAATGATAGTATTGAATCACATGTTGAAGATACCCTTGCTGCAGGTGGTGGCTTATGTGATAGAGAAACAGTGCATTATACTGCAAGTAACGCTAAAGTCTGTTTAAAATGGTTAATTGAGCAAGGCGTACCGTTTGATATGGAGTTTGATAGCAAAGGCAAAGAGCGTTATCACTTAACCCGAGAAGGGGGCCATAGCCATAGGCGAATTTTGCACGCAGCAGATGCAACAGGCAAAGCTGTGCAAACAACCTTAGTTAGCCAAGTTCAAGCCCACAAAAATATAAAACTGCTAGAAAATTATAATGCTATTGACTTAGTAAAAGACATTCAGAATTCTACACAACCTATTAAAGGGGTTTATGCGTATAACCGCAGTAAAGATTCAGTTGAAACCATTTCAGCAAAGTTTGTCGCACTAGCTACCGGTGGAGCAAGTAAAGTCTATCTTTATACTTCAAACCCTGATGTCTCTAGTGGCGATGGTATCGCAATGGCTTGGCGCGCTGGTTGTCGTGTTGCTAACATGGAGTTTAATCAATTTCATCCAACCAGCCTTTATCATCCTGAATTACAAAACTTCTTGATCACTGAAGCAATGCGTGGTGAGGGAGCATATTTGAGACGCCCTGACGGCACACGCTTTATGCCAGATTTTGATGAGCGAGAAGAATTAGCGCCTCGTGATATTGTAGCCAGAGCAATAGACTTTGAAATGAAACGTTTGGGTGCCAATTGTGTATATCTCGACATTTCACACAAAGATAAAGATTTTATCATTGAGCACTTCCCAACAATTTATGCAAAGTGTTTGAGTGTAGGGTTAGACATCACGAAAGAACCAATACCTGTAGTACCTGCTGCACACTATACCTGTGGTGGCGTGATGACAGACTTTAACGGGAAAACTGATCTACAGAACTTATATGCCATCGGTGAAGTGGCATATACTGGCTTACATGGTGCAAACCGTATGGCGAGTAATTCTTTACTTGAATGTATTGTTTTTGCACATGCTGCAGCGAAAGACATTTTATCTAAACTTGAAAATGCAGAGAATTCAGCAACAATTTCTCAATGGGATGAAAGCCAAGTAGGCAATTCAGACGAAGAAGTCGTGATCACCCATAACTGGCACGAACTGAGGCTATTTATGTGGGATTATGTCGGCATAGTTCGTTCAACAAAACGATTAGAACGTGCATTGCGACGTGTTGAGCTGTTACAACAAGAGATCCAAGAATATTATGCCAACTTCAGGGTTAGTAATAACTTGTTAGAACTTAGAAACCTTGTACAAGTTGCTGAGTTAATTATTCGTAGTGCGTTAGAACGTAAAGAGAGTCGTGGCTTGCACTACACACTCGACTATCCTGAACAGAGTGATAACCCAACACCCACTGTTTTAAAACCATAAAAAAATCTGTTCTCGCTCTTCAACACCAATCCTCTAAATGTTCGGGTCACTTTGAGGATTGGTATGTTTTTTATTCAAAGCGAATCGACACAATCTTCGCCAATCCTTTTCGCTCATCGAAGAAGCCAAAAATTGTATGGTTTCTGATTTTTCTTGGCTGATTCTGATTTTTAAAGATAAGACAGAAAACTGCAGCCGTGCTGAATTAAGATTCCCAGTCACCACCTTTTCACTATGTACTTCAATATAGTTATCTGCACAGTCAAGTAACAGCGTTCCACTAAGTGGCGTCGTATTTTGGGTAATTTTATAAAAAAGTAAAAACGCTAAAACTGTAGCGATGCTAATAAACAAGAAAGAAAACAGATGTGCAGAAACGAGAAAGGTAGCAAAGCTTAAAACCGACAAGAACAGTGCTATGACCCTGAAGTCTTGCCGGTTATCTGCAAATATAATTTTATACTTTGACGCGGCCAAGTATAAACTGAACCATTTTGTTTAGCTCTGGATCAGGGCACTTTTCATGACCCATAAACCAAGCAAATAAATCAGGATCTTCTACTTCGAGTAATCGTTGAAAAATTAGTTTGTCAGGTTCAGGCAACTCATCAAAAGCTTCATCAACAAACGGTCCAAGCAGTACATCTAGTTCTAGCATTCCCCTTCTACAGGCCCATTTTAGTCGTGATTTTGGAAAAAGCTGAGTCATCTATAACCTCAAAGTAATTAGAATAATCTAGAGTGGTGAGTATATAAAATCAGGTAACACATTAAAATGCTACACAGCCGAAAAGTTGATATTAAGCAATGTATATCAGTAATTTTAAAGTAACTCGATTGGTAATTTGAGTTTTATGCTGATGCCCTCCCCTAATGTAGAGTTACACTTGATTTCCCCTTTTAAAAGCTGCGTTATCAGGTTATAAACTATATGCATACCCAAACCACATCCGCCTTGATTCCGCTTAGTAGTTACAAAAGGGTCAAAAACTGTTTTAAGTATTTCAGCACTCATTCCCTTGCCATTTTCGTCATAACACAGATGCCAAAACTCTTTGTCTTGGTAAATAGATACTTTAATATTGCCGGTCTCAACGCCTTCAAAGCCATGGATCATCGAATTGTTTAATAAATTAGTCATTACTTGATATATTGCGCCAGGATATGTGTGTAATTCAAAATCTTCGCCTTCTATATCTATCTCTAGTTGCTTTCCTTTTGTTAAGGGGGCCAATGAATCAAATACCTCTTTTAGATAAGATTTTATAAAGATGTTTCTTGCTTGTTCACTCGATTGGTCAACAGCAACTTGCTTGAAATTACTAATTAAGCTTTGCGCCCTATCTAAGTTTCTTAAAATCAGTGCATAGCCTTGGTTTTGTTCATTGATTGCATTATCTAAATCTTGCTGTCTAAGTGACTTATTTTCGAGCTTATGCTCTATCGCAGCCAAACTTTCTTGGTTGTATGTAAGGGCAGTCAATGCAACACCTAAAGGCGTATTTATTTCGTGAGCGACCCCAGCAACCAAGCCACCCAGTGAAGCCATTTTTTCACTTTCAATCAGCTCTTGCTGAGTATGCTGTAATTCCATCATAGCTTGCTCGAGTTTTTGATTCTTTTTATATAACTCATCGGTACGCATTGCGACATTGATTTCTAACTGTTCGTTTAGCTTTTGTAATGCTTCTTGATTTTTCTTTAATTCCGCAATATCTTTTAAAGCTCCAGCAATTCTTGTTGCTTTACCGTTACTATCTCGTTTAACGACTTTTCCTCTATCAAGCACCCAGGCCCATTGCCCAGATAAATCTTTTACCCTAATAGCAATTTCATAACTATCTGAACGGCCCTCTACACAGTCGAGTAGCTTTTCTTCTATCAGAATGCAATCCTTTGGATGCACAAACTGATCGAAATCATTAATTGTCATAACCGTATTTGCATCGCCATAATCCACTTTACTAGACACTGTATGACGATAAATCTGATTACTGTTTATATGCCAATCCCAAAGTTCATCACCGCTGGCCCACAATGACCACTCTAAACGCTGCCGAAGTTCAGACATTTTTTGGTTGTCTCGTACTACTTTTTTGAATCTAAGTTGTCGAGCATAGATGACTGATACGATTAAAGTAAGTAAAAAGAAAATATAAAAGCTTTTCGAGCTTGTATTCCACCACCACGGTGCTGAAATATTAATGGCAAAAGAATGTATAGGAGATGCAACATTAAATCGATTAATTGTATAAGCTTCAATAATATATTCACCAGGTTTGAGCTTTAACAAACTCACCTGACGAACACCACTTGCAAGCTTTAACCATTGTTCGCTAAGTCCTTTCACACGATAGTAAAATTGTGTCTGCTCAGCACCATAATCTAGACTAGAATAGTTAAGCGATATGATGTCTTGATTGTGCGCGAGTTTTAACCCATCCGATAATTCTGGAGCCATTGATAATACAGAGTTATCAGCAGGTTCTAGCGATTCTCCTAATAGTTCAATTTCGCTAATGAGCAAAGGCCTTGCCGAATTATCAATATCTAATTTTTGAGGATAAAATTGATTAAAACCTTTAGCTCCTCCCATAAAGAGTCGGCCATCAGGTGCGAGCCAAGCAGCATTATAGTTAAACTCATTATCTTGAATGCCATCTGTAGGGGAGAAATTATGAATATTAAAATTACTGATATCTATGCGACTCAAACCACCACTGGTGCCAGCCCAAATATGACCAATACCATCAAAAATTAATCCCCATATAGCCGTATTATTCAATCCTTCTACCTGAGTAAAAGTCTTAAAAATACTGAAATCATTTAATATTAAATTTATACCTTGCTCGCTCGCTGCCCAAACTCTGCCATATGCATCTTCAACCAGCATAAAAACTAGGTTAGAAAGCAAACCATCCGAGGTATCAATTTGCTGTAATTCGTCATCTTTGAAACGAAATAAGCCATTGCCTATACTGCCGAACCACAATTCACCTTTGACAACTAACATAGAAGAGACATGCGAAGGGGCATCTTGTGTGTCTGCAAAATAAGGCATCAATTTGTCTGTGTTTTCATTATAAAACATCACCCCCATAGTTCTTGAAGAAAGTAATAAAATATCGTCAAACAAAATAATGTCATTAAAGCTCAACTCTGGTCCATTTCCAAAGTCAGGCTTAAAATGTGTTAATTTTTCGTCTTTAAATGAAAAACGAAATACTCCATTACCACGCGTCGAAACCCATAAAGAATCATTATGCATTAGCAATTTCGTGACAAAACTTCCTTGAATTTGATTAAGAGGCTTATAAATAAAATGAGATTCAATAAAGCCTTCACCATTAAAAGTAAACAACCCCGAAGACGTTGCAATCCATACCCTATCCTGTTTATCAATCGCAAAACTTCTCGTATCTGGTGTAGAAAGCGGTGAATCCGGATAGTTGTCTGTACTGACATGACCAAATGATTCACTTAATTGACTAAAAAAATGTAAGCCCCTTGTTTCTGTGCCAATCCATAACCCCTTATTTTTATCTCTCATTACTGACAAGATGTTGTTATCTTGTAAGCCATTTGCTTGTTGTCGTTTGTACCAATGATTTAGTAAATTACCGCTAAATTGGAATAGATAAACACCATTGTTAGTTGCAAGTAAAATTTCATCATTTGAAATATTTAAATTGTTTAAAGTAATGTTAGGGACTTCGGCAAATGTTTTAGACCACAATATACGATCATAAAGTAAGTCATACACTAACAGCTCTTCTGATTTTGTGATCAAAATAGCTCTCTGCTCTCGAACTTTAAGCATTTTAAACTCACCTTCGAGTAACAGTTTAATTTCGTGTTTATCATCACGTTTTGTTAACCCTTGGTCGGTAAGATAAAAAATGTTTGACTGAGTGATAATTGGTGAGCGTATAAAGTTGCCTTTAAGCCCAGTGCTTGTTACTGATAAATTGCTTTTCTCTACTTGATAAGTTTCACCGTTGGCTGTTGAAACTAAAACAAACGCACCTTGACATGCTAAGTGATGTACCCTGTCAGAATTAATGGCTTTGTAATCATTTGCTAAGAATGAAGTGAACTGACCATTTTGTGTATTATATCGACTCAGACCTGTATGTGTTCCAATCCACACATCTTGACCATTAATACAAATATCGTTGACGAAGCCGCCAGAGAGACTATTTCTATCTTGCTGTTTTGGTTGAAACTGCTTGAACTCATGGCCATCAAATCTATTTAGACCTGCTTGCGTGCCAACCCAAATATAACCAAACTGATCTTGAGCTAGCGCTGTAATAGAGCTTTGCGTAAGGCCGGCACTATAATCGTAAGACCGCATAATCTGCGCCGTATCGGTAAACTGAGGCACAGCCAGTACCAATTGACTAGAAAAAAGCAGAAATAAAAAAGATAGAATTGTCGCTCTCATACCCTGCCATCAAACACACCAAAGTGTTTTAAATATAGCAAAGCAATTAAAACTCACTAAAAAATAAACAAGTTTTTAGAGTTCAAAGTCGCTCTTTGTGCCGTCAGCGTGTAATAGGTAGTAGCCTGCGAGTTTATTGTTTTCAAGCTTTATAAGGCTAATTGCAGCGTGAGATAGGAGATAAGGTGATCGCAAGTGCTCAGAACGGCATAGGTGCTTGGTCACTTTCATTTGCCAGCGCTTGGTAAAAAAGTTGAGCGGACTCCATCTCGCATATAAAAATGAGTCTAAGTGGTCAAAACACTTCAACAGGGTTTTAGGGAACTCATTTTTAATCCCTGATGCAGTTAATTGCCAAATACGGTTATCGTGTTGACCAAAGCGTGCTTGCACAGAAAAACAAAACGAATAATGTACGTCACCAGACAAAATAATGGTCTCTATCGGCGTGTCACTACGTCTAAAAATGTCCATTAGTTTTCTTGCCGCGCCTTCATGGGCCATCCAGTTTTCAACATCCACCACCAAAGGATGCCCACAGGCGTTGAAAATGGCTTGCACCGCTTCAATGGCTTTTACCCCAAATACTGGCGCAGGAGACACTATAATTGTTTCTTTTTGATGCTGAAGTTGAGTTTGAAGAAACATCAGCATTTCCCAGTCCATTAAGCCACTGGGCTCATTAAAGTCTTGCTCATTGCGCCAACGGTGGGTTCTTGTATCTAATACAACCAGCTTCGGCGTTGTTTCAAGGCAGTAATGCCAGTTATCGAACTGATGAAGGTGCATATCAAACTTTGTCAGATCCCATTCTCTTGACTTTAAGCTGGAGCTGAAATGGGTTAACAGCGTTTTAGACACTGAACCTGCGTCATTACCCAGCCCTTGGAAGAGCCAATAAGAGAGCAAGCCATTGCTGATAATGCGTTGACTGGCAGGGTTAGACGAAATGTTTTGTTCCCATTGAGCGGTTAAATTCCAATCGTCGGTAACATCATGATCGTCAAACATCATTAAAGTTGAGATGTTAGCAAATAACCTTGCTACCTTTGGTAAACTCTTTACAAACCCCTTAAGGCTATTTTTTTGTAATTCATATAACTCAGTTTGTTTGGCGTTGGCAGTTTTGAAATGTGCTTTTTCAAAATCAAATAACTGCCAGCATGCTTCACTATGCGCCAATAAGTAATAAGCAACAAACTCTTCAAGATAAATGAGGTGATTCACCGCATGGCTGCTGGTGAAGTGTGGATCATCTTTGCGAAGCCAATATCCTAAACTGCGCTTTGAACGATCTTGCCATGGTGTTTTTGGTAAGTACGGCGTTCTTGCAAATAATTGCTCTGATAAATTATCAGGCAAAGTTATATACTCAGTCCGTGCTTCTTTGTATAAACCGAGTTGCTCGATGACTGTGTAAATAGCCTGAAGCATTGGCCCAGCCACATCATCGGCATAGATTTGATCGCCAGAAAGCAGTAATAAGGTTGGTGTTGTTGTTTGATTGAGTCTCGCCTGAGAAAGCGTTTCATCTGCACTCGCCAACGAATCTTCAACAGGATAATGCGGATTGCGACAAGAGCCGTGTAATACCTGCTTTAAAACATTTGGGATCACAAACTTAGGCGTATCTGCATCAGGGTAACAATAAGCTGATAAATCCGTTTTAATCTCATCGAGATACAACGTATAGCCTATTGCTGTATCGGCAATAAGCTCACCACTTGTTGGTTTTACATTCACTATGTAGAAAAAACAATGCTTACCCAGTGGTATTTCGAGTACTTCGTTTTCAACCTCAGTGCCCGTAAACTCAAAACGCACAGCCCGAGGCATTGAGGTAACAAGTTGCAAACACACATTATTAATTTCCGCCCGACGAACCATCGGGCCAAGTAAAAGTTCAGGAAGATGTGTGTTTACAACTGACATGACGATTATTTGCGCTTGGCTAAGCTAAATAAATCATAGAAGTTGTTTGTTGTTGCCGTTGCGAGCTCTTTATATGTGATGCCTTTTAAGTCAGCAATATAATAAGCAACATCTTGCACATAAGCTGGCTGATTGGTTTTGCCACGATAAGGTACTGGTGCAAGGTAAGGTGAATCAGTCTCTATGAGCAATCTATCTAGTGGAATTTGTTTCACCACTTCTTTTAATTCAACCGCGTTTTTAAATGTCACAATACCTGAGATTGAAATATAAAAACCCAAATTAAGAGCTTGCTTTGCCATTGACCAATCTTCAGTAAAACAATGCAAAACACCACCGCACTTATCGGCACCATGGGCTTTCATCAATTCGATGGTATCAGTCCTGGCATCTCTAGTATGAATAATCAGTGGCTTTTGTAGTTCATTGGCCACTTCAATGTGTCCAACAAAACTCTCTTGTTGCACTGAATGCGTATCTTTTGAGTAATAATAATCTAGGCCCGTTTCGCCAATCGCAACCACTTTATCGTGTTGAGCCAATGACAATAACTGACTTTTATCGAGAGCTTGATCTTGGTTTAAAGGGTGCACACCACATGAGACTGAAATATCATCAAATACTTGTACTTTTTCAAGCATACTCGGAAATTGATCAAGTGTGACGCTCACACATAAAAAGTGCTCGACTTGCTTTTGTCTTGCTGCATCTAATGCTTCTGGGAGTGATAAACCAAGTTTATCGAAATCTAATCTATCTAAATGGCAGTGCGAATCTACAATCATAACTACTCTTACATGGTGTAGGTGGGTTTTTCTGAATTAAGTGCTGTCCCCAGCAACTTAATGATTTTATCGTTGACGGTTTCATTGCCCTCAGAAAAGCCAACGCCCACGCCAGGTGGATTTGAATTTTGTGCGCCTTGCGGTGTTATCCATACTACTTTACCTTCAATTACATCTTCTTCTAATGCATCTGGCAAAGTCACGCGAAGCGATAAAGGCTGCCCCATATCAAAACGAGAGTTAGTTTTAACAAACAAGCCGCCGTGCTTTAATGCGGGCATATAACAACGATATAACTCGTCAAAATCTTCAAAATCTAGAAGTAAAATTTGCATAGTGCTCCCCTACTGCAAAGCCTGTTTTAGCGCTGTAAATAACTTAAGCAAGGCTAATTGTAAATTCAAGCCTGGGATCTGTTGATGATCCTTTATAAAGTCAGCCAAAGCCTGTTGTGCGAATGTAATCTTTGAGAAGTCAGCACCATCGTATAAAGCTTGCTTTATTCGCCCTTGAACAAAGCGCCCCATTTCATTGACCAATTCTGGCGATTTTATCAATAATTCAACACATTGCGACACATCCGCCGCATGATTTAGTGTGTCAATACTATGGAATAATTGGTTAATTTGTTCAACTTGACCCGTTTCAAACCAATGCTCAATTTTTAAAGGCTGCGATATAAACAAGTTAATCCATGGCTGTTCAGAAAAATCACCTAATTGCTGCGTCAACCAAGCCCTAACTTGCTGCTCGGATTGAACCGCTATATCGCTCTTTGCACAGCGACTCACAATCGTCGCTGGCAATTGCGCGACATCATCACAAGTTAAAATTAAAAAGCGTTTTGCGTTTGGCTCTTCAAGGGTCTTTAGCAGCGCATTGGCCGCTGAATGCGTCATTTTATGTGCTTGGTGAACTATAACCACTTTGTTGCCACCTTGCTGCGCTGAATGATAGATGAAATCGGCGATTGCTCTTATTTCATCGACACCTATGGTCGCCCCCTCAGAGCCGACAAGCAGTTTATCAGGGTGAGTTTGTGCTGCAATTAAGGCGCAGCTTTTACACTGACCACATGCCAAAAGCTCTGAAGTATTTTCACACAGAATGGCATCAGCTAGCCCCTGTGCTAATGCTAACTTGCCTACTCCTTGCAACCCTGCAAGTAACTGAGCATGATGAAAGCGACCCGCTTTAAAGCTCGTATTGAACTGTTGCCAAGGGCGCTCTAGCCAAGGCATCATCACAAACTAACCTGCTGATAAAAGTTTTCTAGTGCCGCCAGAATGTCAGCGTGCACTCTATCCATCGATTGCTCGGCGTTTATGACCACGCAGTTTTCATCAGATTCTGCTAATGCTAAATAACGTGCGCGAGTTTTTTCGAAAAACTCAATCGCCTCTAACTCAATTCTGTCTAATTCTCCGCGCCCACGCGCGCGTGTTAAACCAACCTCTGGTGAAATGTCCAAATATAAAGTCAGATCGGGTTTTAAACCTTGTAACACAATATCAGAAAGACTATTCAATGTTGCTTGGGTTAAGCCTCTGCCACCACCTTGGTATGCTTGTGAAGACATGTCATGTCTGTCACCCAGTACCCACTTGTTGGCAGCAAGATTTGGTCTGATCACATTATGAATTAACTGCGCGCGTGCAGCATACATAATAAGAAGCTCAGTTTCACCTGCCACCTCTTCTTCATACTGGCTTTTAACGAGCGTTCGAAGTGCTTCAGCCATTGGCGTGCCACCCGGCTCACGGGTGTTAATAAAGTCAATTTGCTTGTCTGCTAGAAACTGCTGGCAAATTTGCATTGCTGTTGATTTACCAGCCCCTTCAAGACCTTCAATCACAATAAATTTAGCTGTCATTACTTCTCTTTAAAATATACTGTCTTACGGCCTTATTATGATCCGTTAAGTTTTTAGAAAACTGATGCTGGCCATTGCCTTTGGCAACAAAATAATAGTAATCAGTTGTATCAGGTTGAGTCGCCGCTATGATGGCCTCTTTTGAAGGCATGGCAATGGGTGTTGGCGGCAAACCATTTATTCTGTATGTGTTATAAGGCGTATGCTCTTTTAAATCTTTGCGTTTAATATCGCCATCAAATCGTTCTCCCAATCCGTAAATTACAGTAGGATCAGTTTGCAAACGCATTTTCTTATTGAGTCGATTAATAAACACTGAAGCGATTTTTTTGCGCTCTCCAGCATAACCCGTTTCTTTCTCAATGATCGATGCCAATACTAGCGCCTCATAAGCATTTTTCAGCGGCAAATTAGCCACTCGATTTTCCCACACTTGCGCGAGTTCTGTTTTCATTGCCTCATGTGCCCGAGTAATTATTGACAATGCGCTATTGTTTGCATGATAAAAATAAGTTTCAGGTAGTAACCAGCCTTCCGCATAGTTAATCACTCCTAATTGCTCTGAAAGCTTTGCCTCGTCAATATCGTAATCGATAAAATCAGCCGATTTGAGCTTATTGAGGACCATTTTTAAAGTGTCACCTTCAATAACAGTAAAACTAAACTGTTTTTGCTGACCTTGGTGAATTTTGTCAATGGCCTCTAACACGGTTAAATTTTGTAGCTCATATAAGCCTGGTTTTAGCGAGGTGTTCGCAGGATATAACTTGGCATATACTTGTAGTGCAAAACACGAATCAATATTACCTTTCGCTAACCACCCATTACAAAGTCGATGAACACCCGTACCACGTTTAACTTCAAACAGTTCAGGGATGTTTGTCAGTTGTAACTGCTTGAATTGTGTGATTTGCTGTTGAATGAATACTGCAGCAAATAACATCAAAAGCACAAAGGCTGCGGTTATCTCCTTAAGCATGTAAGGAACTCATTAAACTCTGTTGGACGATTAAAGCAGCTTCAAGCTCAAACTGTTTCGCATCTAATTGAATAATTGGCACTAACTCCATCAAACTATTACAAGTAAACATCGCGTCCATGTCAGTCCAAAAACCGATGCTCTCTTCAACTTCAGTAATGGTATTTAATTGCTGCAATGCACTAAGGTAAACACCTTTTATTCCTGCTTTTGACAATTTAGGCGTAAATAACTCACCATTATTAAAACCAATTAAATTTCCTGCTGATGTTTCAATCACTTGATTATGAATGTCTAACACTATCACATCATGGCTATCAGTAAACTGCTTGGCATCTTGTTTTATCATTACTTGTTCAAGTCTATTTAACGTTTTTAAACCAGCCAACAATGGCTGATGACCTAATTTTACGTTTGAAGTACTTACTTTGATCCCTTGAGCCTGCCAATCAGCATAATGTGTAGGAAAAGGAAGGACGGAAACAATAACATTGAGGCTTGGCTCGTCAGGTGCTTGGTAACCACGCCCTCCTTCACCTCTAGTGATAACCACTTTTAATACGGCTAATTCATGACCTATAGCATGCTTTTCACACTCGAATTGCAACTGTTGCCAATCAATTTTTGGAAAATATAACACTTTGGCACATGATTGCAGGCGTGTGAGATGTAAATCCCAGTGTTCGACTTTGCCTGATTTAATGGCTGCAGTGGTAAAAAAGCCATCGCCATATTGAAAGCCGCGGTCTTGAGGTGTGATTGTGGTTGTTATTTTTAAGCTCATTTTAATCACAAAAAAGCCCGGCATCGCCAGGCTTTCTTTAGTAGTTTGTGGCCGTATTTAAGGATTATACCTTTTTAAATAGCAACGAGCCATTGGTTCCACCAAAACCAAATGAGTTACATAAAGCGTACTCAAGTTTTGCGTCACGACCGGTGTGAGCAATATAATCTAGATCACACCCTTCATCTGGGTTATCTAGGTTAATGGTCGGTGATACTTTTTGATCGTGTAACGATAGCGCTGTGATAATTGACTCAACAGAGCCTGCAGCGCCAAGAAGGTGACCCATCATTGATTTAGATGAACCAACCATCACTTTATCAGCAGCAGCACCGAAGATAGACTTAACCGCTTGCGTTTCAGCTTTGTCGCCCGCATGCGTTGAAGTACCATGTGCGTTGATATAGCCCACTTCTTCTGCGTTTACACCAGCGTCTTTAAGAGCATTTTCCATCGCAAGTGCCGCACCTGAACCATCCTCAGGTGGTGACGTCATGTGGAATGCATCGCCACTCATACCAAAGCCAACTAGCTCAGCATAAATTTTTGCTCCGCGTGCTTTTGCGTGTTCGTACTCTTCAAGTACCATCACGCCCGCACCATCTGCTAATACAAAACCATCACGGTCTTTATCCCAAGGACGAGAAGCAGCTTGTGGATCGTCATTACGTGTTGAAAGTGCACGTGCTGCACTGAAACCACCCATACCAATTGGCGTAGATGCTTTTTCCGCACCGCCTGCAACCATCGCATCTGCATCACCATAAGCAATCATGCGCGCAGCATGGCCGATGTTATGCAAACCAGTTGTACAAGCAGTTACGATTGAAATATTTGGACCTCTCAAGCCATGCATGATAGACAAGTGACCAGAGATCATATTGATAATTGTCGAAGGCACATAAAACGGTGACAACTTACGTGGGCCACTATTGAGTAGTTTTACATGGTTTTCTTCGATTAAAGTTAAACCACCGATACCTGAACCTACAGCTACACCTACACGTGGTGCATTTTCGTCAGTGATTTCAATACCAGAGTCTTTTAAAGCTTGAACCCCTGCTGCTACACCATATTGGATAAACAAGTCCATTTTTTTGGCTTCTTTCTTAGGCATGTACTCAGTGACTTCAAAGTCATTGATCAGACCTGCGAATTTAGTTCCAAAATTTGTGGTATCAAAGTGCGTGATGTTAGAAATGCCACTTTGGCCTTCTAGTAAGCCTTGCCAGGTTGATGCAACATCATTACCTAGCGGCGTCAACATACCTAAGCCAGTTACTACGACTCGACGTTTAGCCACGGTTTCCTCCAAAAGGGATTGATTATTTTTATGAGGGGGTAGAAAAGACTAAGGGCAGCGAATGCTGCCCCAAGTGATACGTTTGATTACTCAGCGTGAGCAGTAACGTAGTCGATCGCTGCTTGAACAGTAGTGATTTTCTCTGCTTCTTCGTCAGGGATCTCAGTGTCGAATTCTTCTTCTAGAGCCATTACTAGCTCAACAGTGTCTAAAGAGTCAGCACCTAAGTCGTCTACGAAAGACGCTTCGTTTTTAACTTCTTCTTCTTTAACACCTAGTTGCTCAACAATGATTTTCGTTACGCGTTCTTGGATATCGCTCATTCTTCTTTCCTTTATTAAAACGCATTTGCGTTATTTTCAGATTGCGGCGTAGTGTACGGCGCATAATTCTGTGTTTCAAGGATTTGCTCAGATATTTTGATCTGGTCAAACCTGTTATAAATTAATTTATACTTTTATCGCTTATTTTAATAGCAATTTCAAGTAAGATTGCAGCAAGATCATAAAAAATTAATTGAATGTTTTTTATGATCTACAGCAATTAAACCATGTACATCGCACCATTTACGTGCAAAGTTTCACCTGATACGTACGCAGCCGCATCAGACGCTAAATAACATACAGCAGCTGCGATTTCTTCCGGCTGACCCAAACGACCTGCAGGCACGTTAGCAAGTGTTGCTGCTTTTTGTTCGTCAGTTAGCTCGTCAGTCATGTCGGTTTGAATGAAACCTGGAGCAACAACGTTCACTGTAATACCACGAGAAGCCACTTCACGCGCTAGAGACTTAGAAAAACCAATTACACCCGCTTTTGCAGCAGCATAGTTTGCTTGACCTGCATTACCCATTGTGCCCACAACAGAACCAATGTTAATGATACGCCCAGCTTTTTTCTTCATCATAGGACGAAGAACCGCTTTAGAAAGACGGTAGATAGAGCTTAGGTTGGTATCAATGATATCGTTCCACTCATCGTCTTTCATACGCATAAGTAGGTTATCACGTGTGATACCTGCGTTGTTAACAAGCACGTCAATATCACCAAAATCAGCTTTAATTGCCGCTAACGTTGCTGTGATTGAATCAGCATCCGTCACGTTTAGCGCGTAACCTTTACCGTTTTCGCCTAAATATTCACTAATTCTTTCAGCGCCAGATTCACTCGTCGCAGTACCCGCAACAATCGCACCTTGTGAAACTAGTGCATTAGCAACAGATTTACCGATACCACGGCTTGCACCTGTTACTAAAACAATTTTACCTTCTAATGAAAATAGATTGCTCATTCTTTATCTCTTCTTATTTAGCAGATTCAATTGCTGCTGCATCGTTCACAGATGCACATGCAATTGACTTATCAATACGTTTAACTAGGCCACTCAGTACTTTACCAGGGCCGAATTCATAACTTTGTGTAATTCCAAGCTTTGCAAGTTCTTGAACTGTTTCAGTCCAACGAACAGGGCTGTAAAGCTGACGTACTAGCGCATCTTTAATCGCTGCTGCTTCTGTTTCACTGGCAACATCAACGTTGTTTATCACGCTTGATTTCGGTGTATTGAATGCAAGAGCTTCTAAATCAGCAGCCAGTTTTTCTGCTGCAGGCTTCATTAGTTCACAGTGAGAAGGCACGCTTACAGCCAGTGGAAGTGCGCGTTTTGCGCCCGCTTCTTTACAAGCCTCAGACGCTTTTTCTACCGCTTCTTTGTGGCCCGCAATAACAACTTGACCAGGAGAGTTGTAGTTAACAGGTGCAACCACATGCTCACCCGAAAGCTCAGCACAAATTGCTTGGATATTGTCATCATCAAGACCGATAATAGCAGCCATTGAACCTACGCCTGCTGGTACCGCTTCTTGCATGTAAAGACCACGGTTCTCAACCAATTTTACTGCTTCAGCAAGGCTTACTACACCTGCACACACCAAAGCTGAGTACTCACCTAAGCTGTGACCAGCAAGAACAGTCTCAACTTCTGCATTGTTTGATAACCATTCACGGTAAACTGCAACGCTCGCAGTTAGTAGTGCTGGTTGTGTACGATGAGTTTGATTTAGTTCTTCAGCTGGGCCGTTAACAACAAGACTTGCTAAGTCATAACCAAGCGCTTGTGATGCTTCTGCAAATGTTGCTTTTACAATTTCTGATGATTCAAGTAACTCTGCAAGCATACCAACTGCTTGTGAGCCTTGACCTGGGAATAAAAGTGCAATTTTCTGTGACATATAATGCTCTTTATAATAATAGTTATGCCACCCTCACCCCAAGTCAGTGATTTTCGAGGGACGATGGCGAGTGTTCTTCATCTAACGCAATTTGTTCGAAGGTCGCTTCTATTTTTTCAGGAACCTGTTTTTCAACTTCTCTGATAGCTTCTTCGATTGCAGCAAGAAACGCCTTGTTCGAAGCATTTCCGTGACTTTTCACAACAATACCACGCAATCCTACCAGACTTGCACCGTTATACTGGTCGGGGTTCACCCTTCTATAGAGTTTTTTTATGATTGGACTGAGTAATACAGCTAATAATCGGTAGAAAAAACGTTTTTTCAACGCTTTTGTAAACTTATGCATAATAAGTTTAGCAATACCTTCACATGTTTTTAGAGCGACATTACCCACAAAGCCCTCACATACCACAACATCGGCCTTACCAGAAAACATATCACTGCCTTCACAAAAACCTGTGTAGTTGATATGAGGCGTTGCCTTCATCATGTTTGCGGCTTCTTTAATTGTGTCATTGCCTTTAATGTCTTCAGAGCCAATGTTAAGCAAACAAACTTTTGGTCTATCTCCTTTACATGTCTCACCGGCAACAATGCTGCCCATAATACCAAATTGAAACAATGTCTGTGCATCACAATGCACATTAGCACCAAGATCCAGTAAATAGACAGGTTGTTTTTTTTCTGTAGGTACAGCAGAAATGAGTGCCGGTCGTTTGATGCCAGGAAGCATTTTTAACACAAAGTGCGCAATCAGTAACAGTGCGCCAGTATTGCCTGAACTAACACAAGCTTGAGCTTGTTTGTTTTTTACTAAATCTAAAGCGACACGCATTGAGGAGTCTTTCTTGTTTCGAAGTGCTTGCGCAGGTTCGCAATTATTAGAAACAACTTCACTACAGTGCTTAATGATCAATCTAGGGTGTGTGTCTGCTTTATGTTTTCTTAAAGCATCAGAAATGCAATTTTCATCGCCACAAAGGAGCAATGTAAGGTTGGGATATTTATATACCGCAGAAATTGCGGCAGGAATAGATGAACGGGGGCCGTAATCGCCCCCCATCATATCTAACGCAATGGTTAGATGAGTCAGCATAAAAGCAATCTCTTATTTAGAAATTACTTTTTCGCCTTTGTAGTAACCATCAGCAGTCACGTGGTGACGAAGATGAGTCTCACCAGAAACCTGATCTACAGTTAGAGCTGGTCCACTGATTGCGTCGTGTGAACGGCGCATGCCACGTCTTGCGCGAGACTTTTTGCTTTTTTGTACAGCCATTAGCCTTCTCCTAAGAATCTTTCTTAAGTTGTTTTAAAATTTCAAATGGATTTGGTTTGCTCTCTGTTGCAACTACTTCACCAAAGCTCGCAGGCTCTTCGGAATAAGCGCAAGATGCTTCGTCATGTGTTGGTACTATAGGAATCGCTAAAATAAGCTCGTCTTCTATAAGTTGACGAAGATTTATTTCACCTTCTTCATCCAGTTCAACCACATCGTAGCAATCAGGAAGATGGTCCGACTCATCACCCGATTTAACCGGTGAATAAGCAAAGTCATGTTCCAAATCCAACCCTAAATCTCCATTACAACGCTGACAAATAACGGTCAGATGTGCACGGAAAGAACCGCGAATTACAACCAACCCTTGTTCATCATTACTGCAATGAATTTCTACCGCTATTTCACCAGTTTGATCTTGCACAACTTGCTCTAAACGAGAAAGTTCTTCGAGCTGAACAACGCCGTCATAATTGAGTCTGCGTTGAGCTGCTCTGCAAGGATCAAGAGTGATGGGAATTTTCACCTTTTGCATAGGGGCTGCATCATATAGATAGTTAATGTTTTAGTCAAAATAAAAATCAAAGTTTCCTTTGTTTTTCGCTCTATTGCGCCCTATTCTAGCGCTATTGGTATTTTGACAACTAAGTGTTTATGAAAACTCCTCTTATTTTAGCGTCAAGCTCGCCATTTAGGCAGCAAATTTTAAAAAAATTAAACCTTCCTTTCTCATCGTTTTCACCTGATGTTGATGAAAGTCATTTATACGATGAGTCGCCTGACGAATTAGTGGCAAGGTTAAGTGTGTTAAAAGCAAAAGCAAGCAATGACAAATTCAAAGAAGGTTTAGTGATTGGTTCAGACCAAGTAGCTGTTCACGAAGGAAAAATCCTTGGTAAACCCCATACAAAAGAAAATGCCATCAAACAGCTGCAAAGTTTTAGTGGTAATAAAGTGAAGTTTTTAACTGGATTGTGCCTATACGATATAGCAACCGGCCGACATGAAGTCATTGTTGAACCGTTCAACGTTCATTTTAAGAAGTTAACTCTCGCACAAATCGAGGCATATTGTGATGCTGAAACGCCCTATCAATGTGCTGGCAGCTTTAAAAGCGAAGGTTTGGGGATTTGTTTGTTTGAAAAATTAGAAGGCAGCGATCCAAATTCATTGATTGGGCTGCCATTAATTAGATTAACCGAGTTATTAGCTCGCTTTGACGTCGATGTGTTGCTCAGCCAACAGAAAAGTATGTAATTCAGTTAGGCTGTCTAGTACTGTCAGCGCTTGCGTTTTTTCAAGCGCTGCCCGAGTTGCTGCGCCATGGGTCAATCCAACCGCTGCAATACCCGCTTGCTTGGCCATTTCGATATCTAATAATGAATCACCAATCATAATGGCATCTTCAGCAGCCACACCTGTCATTGCTAGAACTTGATTTAACATATCAGGATTTGGCTTAGACTGCGCTTCATCAGCTGTTTTAGTGGTAACAAAGTATTCTTCTGTCGATGTTTCAGCCATTAAGCGGTTTAACCCTGTACGAGACTTACCTGTCGCAACAGCCAGTTGCACTTGACTTTCAGCTAAAGCATTTAATAACTCATTTGCACCTGTAAATAACGGCGTCGGTGTATTGTCACCCTCTTTATAAACCTTTTTATAAGCTTGAGCTAACGCTTCCCACTTCTCTTCATCGTTTGGAAACAGCTTTGCAACTGCGGTAAGCAGAGATAAGCCGATAATAGATTTGGCAGCATCATCAGTCGGAATCGCAGCACCACATTGCTTGGCAGCAAGCTTTAAAACATTGACGATTTTTGGCACTGAATCCATTAAAGTGCCATCCCAATCAAAAATAACAAGTTTGTACTGCATTACTTGGCTCTTAATGTTTTTAAGGCATTATTTAATGCCTTATCTAGCGGTGCCTCAACATGCATGGTTGTTTCATGTTTCGGATGCAAAAAGCGAAGATCATGGGCGTGTAAGAATAAACGGCTAAGTCCCATTTCTCTCATACGGCTATCGAAAACTTGGTCGCCATACTTATCATCACAAGCAATAGGATGGCCTTTACATTGAGTGTGAACACGAATTTGGTGAGTTCGACCTGTCACTGGCGATGCTTGTACCAACGTGCAACCCGCAAATCGCTCAAGTACTCTGAAGCGAGTATGAGATGCTTTTCCCTGCTCTTCATCTACTCGAACAACACGTTCGCCAGACTGTAGGGTATTTTTGCGAAGTGGCTCGGTAACATTTTTAATTTTCGCTGCCCACTCACCCACTACTAATGCCCAATAGTTTTTCTCCATGGTTTTTTCACGGAGCTGCTCGTGGAGTCCTTTTAATATAGAACGTTTTTTTGAAATTAGAAGACAACCTGATGTATCTCTATCTAAACGATGCACCAGCTCTAGGTTTTTCTCTTGGGGCCTTAAAACGCGTAACGCTTCAATTAAGCCATAACTCAAGCCACTGCCACCATGCACAGCCATGCCTGAAGGCTTATTGATCACAATGAGATATTGATCTTCAAATAAGATTGCATCTTCTAGAGCTGATATTTTATCTAGATTTTTTGGTACAAACTCTTCGCGCTCAGCCACTTTAATAGGTGGAATACGAATTAAGTCGTCGATTTGCAATTTGTAAACTGGCTTAACGCGCTTCTTATTAACTCTTACCTCTCCCTTGCGAAGAATTTTATAAATTGCACTCTTAGGCACCCCCTTCAAATGGGTCACTAAGAAGTTATCAATTCTCTGACCTTGCTGATCTTCAGTTACGGTTACAAAGCTGACTTTTAAAGGAGATTTTTCTGACATTGCCTAATCACTGATTTGAGTAATAATTTAGTTGCTATCACGACGTTATTAATGGGATAATCGACGCGCAATTTTTTTGCGAAACTGCTTTTTATCGCAAAGACAATAATCGTGATGCACATCATGGGTGACGATCATACAGATAGCAGCTTGGATTTCCAAAGCTTTTGTCACCCGAATAACACGTGCCTTTAGCTCACTTCGATGCGCGTAACAGATCGCTGTGAAGGCTAAGCATGATTAAAAAAGAAAGCAAAAATAGAAATAAATGTCTGATTGCGTAAGTAAAAGCCAAAAACGAGATAAAACTTATTCACTAAGAAGCGCCCTTACCGTGCGAATAAACTGGTAGTGATAACCGTCACCGTGTGCTTAAAAAAAATAAGTTGTAAGAACATTCCATTGACCCCAGTCGTGAGACTGCATCATTAAATATGGGGCACTCGTCAGGTCCACGCTTTGCACATCAGACTCGACTTAATTTGAAAGTAGAGTTAACAATATGAAACGTATGCTGATCAATGCTACGCAGCAAGAAGAAATGCGCGTCGCACTGGTTGACGGTCAGAAATTATATGACTTAGATATCGAAAGTCCTGGCCACGAACAGAAAAAAGCCAATATTTACAAAGGTAAAATCACTCGAATCGAACCATCTCTAGAAGCTGCATTTGTTGATTACGGTGCTGAGAGACACGGTTTCCTTCCTCTTAAAGAAATCGCTAAAACTTACTTCCCAGAAGGTTACACATTTAATGGCCGCCCTAACATCAAAGATGTGATAAAAGAAGGCCAAGAAGTTATCGTTCAGGTAGATAAAGAAGAGCGTGGCCAAAAAGGGGCTGCTTTAACAACATTCATCAGTGTTGCAGGTAGTTACTTAGTTCTAATGCCGAATAACCCTCGAGCAGGTGGTATTTCTCGCCGTATTGAAGGTGACGAGCGAATTCAACTAAAAGAAGCGCTAAGCCGTTTGGATTTACCAAAAGGCATGGGACTTATTGTTCGTACAGCGGGTGTTGGTAAATCATTCGAAGAACTAGAGTACGATTTAAAAGCACTGCTTGTTCATTGGGATGCAATCCAACAAGCTGCTGACAGTGACAAAGCACCATTCTTAATTCATCAAGAAAGTAATGTAATTTTCAGAGCGATTCGTGATTATTTACGTCGCGACATTGGTGAAATTTTAATTGATAAAGCACGTGTTTTTGAAGAAGCTAAAGCACATATCGAGCGCTTCCGCCCTGACTTCATCAACCGCGTTAAACTTTATCAAAACGACGTGCCACTATTCACGCATTACCAAATCGAAAGCCAAATTGAATCTGCTTTCCAACGTGAAGTGCGCTTACCTTCTGGTGGTTCAATTGTCATTGACCCAACAGAAGCACTAACATCAATTGACATCAACTCTTCAAAGGCGACCAAAGGTGGCGACATTGAAGAAACCGCGTTAAATACTAACCTCGAAGCGGCTGATGAGATTGCACGCCAATTACGTTTGCGTGATTTAGGTGGTCTAATTGTTATCGATTTCATCGATATGACTCCACCACGTCATCAACGTGAAGTTGAAAACCGTCTAAAAGATGCTGTACGTCCGGACCGAGCGCGCGTTCAAATTGGAAAAATTTCACGCTTTGGTTTACTTGAGATGTCACGTCAACGTCTTCGCCCTTCATTAGGTGAAGCAAGCCAGCATTCATGCCCGCGTTGTAGTGGCCAAGGTACAATTCGCTCAAACGAATCTATCGCCCTTTCTATCTTACGTTTAATCGAAGAAGAAGCGATTAAAGAGAATACTGCACAAGTCAATGCGCAAGTGCCTGTAGCTGTTGCAGCTTATCTTCTAAATGAAAAGCGCAAGTCTGTTCATCGTATCGAGAAACGTCATAACTGTAATGTATTCATCATTCCAAACCAGCATTTAGAAACACCTCACTATGAAGTGGTTCGTTTGCGCAAGGATGAAACACCAGAGACGGCAAGTTACGAACAAATTGTTACACCTGAACCTGAAGTAATCGAAGTTGCTGTAAACACAACTCCTAAAGAAGAGCCGGTACTTAAAGGTGTAGTTATGCCTTCTGCACCAGCGCCTGCACCTCAACCTGCAACAGTTGCTCCTAAAGCAGAAGAGGTTAAGTCCGAAGGGTTATTAACGCGCTTAAGCAATTGGTTAAAAGGTCTGTTTTCATCAGAGGAAGAACCAGAGAAGAAAGAAACAGAGAACAAAAACCAAGAACGTAAACCGCGTCGCAATAATGATAATCGTCGTCGCAATCAGCAGAAGCGTCGCAATCACAAAAAACGTGATGATGCCCAAGCTAAAGACAATTCTGAAAGCAAAGACCAGAGTGAGAAGAAAGAAGGTCAGGAGAATCGCAATAAGCGCCGTCGTCAAAACACGCGTCGTCGTCCTGACAATCGCACTAATAAAGAAGCTGATGAAAAGCAACAAACTAATACCGAAGAGACTGCAAATGCTGAAGTTCGCGTAAAACCGAGACGTCAACGTCGCAACCTTCGCAAAAAAGTACGTATTGCTGATCAAGAAGCGACTATTGAAAATCAAGATAGTAACAATACAGCTGTAGGCTCTGAGTCTGAAAATACGAGTGTTTCTCAAGAGCAAACCCAAGTTAAAGCTCAGGCTGAGGAAAAAGCTGCACGTTCTGAAACAAAGCGAGCTGAGAAGCCTAAAAAAGCAGCTCAAGCAGAAGATAAACCTATAGAGGCTGTTTCTACAGAAGCAACTCCGGAAACTGAAGTGATAACTGAATCTGTCGAGCAAGCTGAAGAAGCACCTAGAACACGTTCTCGTCGCTCTCCTCGCCACCTTCGTGCAGCCGGTCAGCGTAGAAGAAAGCCTGAATCTGCAGAAAAAGAGCAAGAGCCTGCATTCATCCCTGTAGCAGATCAAGCTGCAGCAGAATACGAAGCAGAGCTTAAAGCTAAGCAGGTAACAGAAGAGGTTGTTGAAGCGCCTGAAACAGAAAACACTGTTGAAGTAGCTGAAGCACCTAAAGCAGAAGAAACTGTTGAAGTAGCTGAAGCACCTAAAGCAGAAGAAACTGTTGAAGTAGCTGAAGCACCTAAAGCAGAAGACACTGTTGAAGTAGTTGAAGCACCTAAAGCAGAAGAAACTGTTGAAGTAGGTGAGGGTCCTAGGGGTG
>NZ_PNEC01000061.1 GCF_005886345.1 Pseudoalteromonas phenolica | reverse complement strand
ATGCTCTTCATGCTCTTCATGTTCTGAATATTCTGGTGTTTCATAATCTTTACCATTACGAACTACACCATCAAAATGGAAATTAAAGCCATCAGAGCCTGTTTCAAACAAAGCCGCATAAGTGTTCGTATTAGATACTGTATCGAAACTGTAACTTGCAGCGCCAGTGGTGGTTTCTATTTTGTCAGTGGGTATACGATTATCAAATACATTTACTACACCACCAATTGCACCTGAGCCATAAAGAAGTGTTGCAGGTCCACGTAAAACTTCAATTTGTTCTGCTGCTAAGCTTTCATTTGTTGTAGCGTGATCAGGGCCAATTCGAGAAGCGTCACTGCTATCAAGACCATTTTGTGTAACTTTTACTCTAGGGCCATCTAGTCCTCTAATGATTGGGCTTGATGAAACAGGGCCGAAATAGCTAGCGTTAATGCCTGGTTGTCCTTTTAACGTTTCACCCAAAGTTGCCTTCGCACCTTTTTGTAGTTCATCACCACTTAAGACAGTGACGGGGGAAGTCATCTCTAAGCTGTTCTTATGAAGACCAGAAGCGTAAATAACAACGCTTTCGATTGAACTTGGCTCTAATTTAACGATTATATTGCCTTGATCTACTTTGATATCAGTGCGTTTATCAATGTAATGATTTTTAGAAATGTGTAACTGGCTATCAGAATCAGTACTGAGAATGAACTTACCAAACTTGTCCGTGATTACAGAATGATTTTTACCATGCAAGTGCACTTTTGCACCTGATATAGGCTGGTTATTTGTATCAACTACTTTACCTGATATTTGTGCAGCATAAGAGTGAGTAGAAGCCAATGCAGTTAAAATTGCAGTCGCGACAATCGAATATTTTTTCATAATGGTGTGTACTTCATAAAAGGATCTCAGTTGGCGTTATGGTATAACACCACCAGGCTGTGGATCAACGAATGTTATACTGTAACTTCGTTGAATTATCGCAAAATACTCCTAATATTTTATTAGCAAAGGAGTATTTCAATGAGTAAGCCATTTGTGTTTAAAGCAAGATTAAGAGTTGCAGATCTCTTTCATCATGCAAATCATTTAGAAGTGTTTACGACGGCAATTAATAAACGCGAGAGTGTAGAGCATTTCTTGTTGAGAATGATTGGATACTGTGCGCTATCATTTAATAAACGCACATTTTTAAATCAAAAGAATGAAAAACAGCTACCCGATGTGTGGTGTGAAGATGAAAATTCTCACATTACACTTGCGCTTTATGTTTCTGAAATAGAATTAGATGAGATAAGCAGACTGACAAAGCTGTTTGATAAATTGGTGATATTACTGACTGATGGTGAAAATTGGTTTAATGAAATAGCACACCAATTAGTTCAATTTACTAATTTGAGTATTTTTAGTGTGAGCCGAGAATTCATTGATCAATTAGAAACGAATCTAACGAACAGCTTACATTGGGATATTTTAATTGAGCGCAATTCAATGAGTATTAGCAATAAAGAGGGTTATTATCAAACAGAAGTAAAACAGCTTTATTAGTCTTGTGTCATAAAAGCGTGATAGAAATATCAGTAAGGGGTTTCGAGCAACACAATAAAACCTCCCCATCTCTTACAAATGCAAGTGGTTCTTGATTGTAGATAACTTCACCAGAATTGAGTTTTGCTCGGCAGGCACCACAAAAACCTTCTCTACATTGATAAGTAACATCGATCTTAGCTTTTTCGAGTGCATCTAGTATAGAAGGGCACTGAGCCGCAAATGAAAGCGGCTCAGAATGTTCTTCAATAGATATTTTAGAACTGGGTTTCGAATTCATTATAAATCGAAATCACCAAAATCAGATGCATCTACTTCAGAGTCTATTTGGCCGACTAGGTAAGAGCTGATTTCAGCTTCTTGTGGTGCAACTTGTACGTTGTCGGATACTAACCAAGCGTTGATCCACGGAATTGGGTTGCTCTTAGTTTCGAAGATTGGCTTTAACCCAACAGCTGACATACGAGTGTTCGTAATGTATTCAACATATTGACAAAGAATGTCTTTGTTTAGACCGATCATAGAACCGTCTTTAAACAGGTATTCAGCCCACTCTTTCTCTTGCTGTGCAGCTTCTTCGAACATACGAATTGCTTCAGCTTCACATTGCGCAGCAACAATAGACATCTCAGGATCGTCTTTACCTTCTTGCATAATATTAAGAATATGCTGGGTACCAGAAAGGTGAAGGGCTTCGTCACGGGCAATAAGCTTGATGATCTTTGCGTTACCTTCCATTAGTTCACGCTCTGCAAAAGCAAATGAGCAAGCGAAGCTTACATAGAAGCGAATAGCTTCTAAAATGTTTACAGACATGATGCAAAGATAAAGTAGTTTCTTAAGCTCAAATAAGTTAATACGAACTTCTTCACCATTAATTACATGCCTACCTTCACCGTAAAGGTTATAAATCGATACCTTTTCAATTAGTTCGTCGTAATATTTAGTAACCGCATCAGCACGCTCATTGATTTTGTCGTTGCTTACGATGTCGTCAAAGATAACTTCAGGTGACTGCGTGACGTTTCGAATAATATGTGTATATGAACGGCTGTGAATTGTTTCACTAAACGCCCAAGTTTCAATCCAAGTTTCAAGTTCTGGGATTGATACGATAGGTAGTAATGCAACATTAGGTGAACGGCCTTGAACACTATCTAGTAGAGTTTGATATTTCAAGTTACTTAAGAAAATGTGTTTTTCATGCTCAGGCAACGCTTGGAAATCTAAGCGATCTTTTGACACATCAACTTCTTCTGGACGCCAGAAAAACGAAAGCTGCTTTTCAATTAACTTTTCAAAAATAGGGTATTTCTGCTGGTCATAACGTGACACGTTTACAGTTTGACCAAAAAACATTGGTTCTTTTAACTGGTCGTTATGATTTCTGCTAAATGTAGAATAAGACATATTTTTTAATACTCGATAACGCAAAAAAGTGAGCAAGCACAATGCTTACTCACGTCTTAATTAAATTTTACACGCGCCGCCTTCGCAGCCATCATCTTCAATTTCTGGTTTTAATTCGTCTTGAGAGTCTGACGCACCATCACGTGTATTGTGATAATAAAGTGTCTTAACACCCAACTTATAAGCAGTAAGCAGGTCTTTAAGAAGCAACTTCATTGGTACTTTACCACCTTCAAAGCGTGTTGGATCATAATTCGTGTTAGCAGAGATAGTTTGGTCAATAAACTTCTGCATGATACCTACAAGACCAAGATAACCGTCGTTCGAAGGAATGTCCCAAAGTAGCTCATATTGATCTTTTAACTTTTCATACTCAGGCACTACTTGCTTCAAGATACCATCTTTACTTGCTTTAACACTGATATGACCGCGGGGTGGCTCAATACCATTTGTTGCATTTGAGATCTGTGATGAAGTTTCTGATGGCATCAGTGCAGATACAGTCGAGTTACGCATACCATGTTCTTGAATGTTTGCGCGCAGTGCATCCCAATCCAGACGAAGCTCTTCGCTACAAATTTTATCTAAGTCACGCTTGTATGTATCAATCGGCATAATACCTTTTGAATACGTTGTCTCATTGAACTTAGGACATGCACCTCGCTCTTTGGCAAGTTCATTTGAAGCTTTCATTAGATAATATTGAATCGCTTCAAATGTACGGTGTGTTAAGTTATTTGCACTACCATCAGAGTATTTAACGCCATTTTTTGCAAGGTAATAAGCATAGTTAATTACACCAATACCTAACGTACGACGACCCATGGTTGCAGTATGAGCAGCAGGAACTGGGTAGTCTTGGAAATCTAATAGATTATCAAGTGCACGAACGGCGAGCTCAGCTAATTCTTCAAGTTCATCAAGTGATTCGATTGCGCCAAGGTTAAATGCTGATAGTGTACACAGCGCGATTTCACCTTCAGGGTCATTAATGTGTGAAAGCGGCTTTGTCGGCAACGCGATTTCAAGACATAAGTTAGACTGACGAATAGGTGCAACTTTTGAATCAAACGGGCTATGTGTATTACAGTGGTCAACGTTTTGTAAGTAAACTCGGCCTGTACTCGCACGCTCTTGCGCAAACATTGAGAATAACTCAATCGCTTTAATGCGCTTTTTACGAATAGACTCATCTTGCTCGTACTTAGTATATAAACGCTCGAACTCTTCTTGATCTTCAAAAAATGCATCGTAAAGGCCAGGCACATCTGACGGGCTGAACAGCGTAATGTAGTCGTCTTTGATAAGGCGAGTGTACATTGTTTTGTTAAATTGCACACCGTAATCTAGGTGACGAACACGGTTTTCTTCAACACCACGGTTGTTTTTCAGTACCAGCAGGTTTTCTACTTCTAAGTGCCAAAGCGGGTAGAATAGGGTAGCTGCACCGCCGCGCACACCACCTTGAGAACAACTTTTAACAGCCGTCTGGAAGTGCTTATAAAATGGAATGCAACCTGTGTGGTAAGCTTCACCGTTGCGAATTGGACTGCCTAGAGCACGAATACGACCTGCGTTAATACCAATACCAGCACGTTGGCTGACATATTTAACGATTGCAGATGAAGTCGCATTGATTGAGTCTAAGCTATCACCCGTTTCAATTAATACACAAGAGCTGAATTGACGCGTAGGTGTGCGTACACCTGCCATGATAGGTGTAGGTAATGAAATCTTGAATAAAGAAACGGCATCATAGAAACGTTTGATGTAATCAAGACGTGTTTCTTTAGGGTAATCAGAGAATAAACTTGCAGCTACCAAGATATACAAGAACTGAGCACTCTCGTAGATTTCACCGGTTACACGATTTTGAACTAAGTATTTACCTTCTAACTGTTTAACCGCAGCATAGCTGAAGTTCATGTCGCGACTATGGTCTAAATAATTATCAAGTTCATTAATTTCTTGTTCTGTATAATCTACAAGTAAATGTTGATCATAACGTTTATCTTCAACCAATTTAGTAATGTGGTCGTAAAGACGAGGAGGTTCAAATTGACCATACGCTTTTTTACGTAAATGGAAAACAGCTAAACGCGCAGCAAGGTATTGGTAATCCGGAGAGTCTTTATCAATTAAATCTGCAGCAGCTTTGATGATAGTTTCATGAATATCTTCAGTACGGATCCCATCATAAAATTGTATATGTGATTTTAATTCAACTTGCGAAACTGAAACATTATCTAAGCCCTCAGCGGCCCAGGTAATTACGCGGTGAATTTTATCTAGATCTAGCGGCTCTTTACGGCCGTTTCTTTTACTGACAGATAACTGTTGGTTCATAGCTGTGCCTGTAATCCTTCGGATTGAATATTTAAAAAATAATTGGCGAAAAAAAAGCTCAGGTTTTGACCACTATATATGGTGGTTCTTCTGATTCAGATCACAAGATAGTGGGGTTCAATTTAATTTGCAATAGCAAGGTAAATGCACAAATGTGGATAAGTTTGGGATAAATAAAAAGTGTTAGTAACTATTAACCTTTTGAGGTTTGACGCAAGTAACCTCAGCAGGAAATCAATAAAAATGATGCGATTTTTAAAGAAAATAAAAAAATTTTAGAGTGTTTTCTTAATGAGCAGCTTGTGGTGATGAAAGAGCCAAAGCACTAGATGTAGTGTTTTGGCGTAAATGTGAGCACTATATATGGTCTAACACTAAAATTGGGTTAGTTAAATTTAGATCTGCTTGCCAACTGTACGCGTCTTCAAGACTTGGGATGTATCCCCATAAAGCACAAGCAGAAGTCATACCAGCCGCTTTTGCTGCTTGAATATCTCGTTGTGCATCACCGACATAAAGGCACTCAGATGAAGTAATGCCTAGTTGTTTAGCTGCATATAATAATGGCTTAGGTGAAGGCTTGGCTTCATCTAATGTGTCTCCACAAACAATAACTTCAATTTCTTTAAGCGCTGATATTTGCCCGACAAGTGGTAAGGTCAGGAAAGTAGGCTTATTTGTCATGATTGCGACTTTTATATCATCATTAATTAGAGATTGAATTAATTCCGGCACACCATCAAAGCAATCTGTATGCACTGCAATGTTGGCTTCATAATAATCAAGTACATCTTGTCTTAATCGAGCTAAATCAAATTCAGCAATCCGACTACCAAAGCCAACTTCTAAAAGTGCTTTTACGCCATCAGAAATAGCAGGGCTATATACTTCTCGTGCAACAGCAGCAAGTCCATTTATTTCTAGAACATGATTTAAAGCTGCACCCAAGTCGTCAGTGGTGTCGAGTAGGGTGCCGTCTAAATCGAATATGACAGCCTTCATTAATCAAGCCTCTCGAAATGAAGTAAGTAATTTACACTGACATCATCAGTTAAGGTAAATGTTTTATTGATTGGGTTGTAATTGATCCCCGCACTGGCACGAACTTTAAGGCCTGCCTTTTCTGCCCAGCCGATTAAAACAGATGGGCGGATAAACTTATCGTGTTCATGTGTACCCTCAGGTACCATTTTTAGAATTTTTTCTGCACCGACGATTGCAAGTAAATACGCTTTAATCGTTTTGTTTAAAGTTGAAAAGAATACACTTGCGCCAGGCTTTGCCATTTGTGCAGCAGCTTGGATAATAGATTCAGGGTCTGGGACGTGCTCAAGCATTTCCATGCACGTTACTACATCAAATTGCTCAGCATTGTTTGCGGCAAATTCCTCTGCGGGTACTTTTATATAGTCAACTGTCACACCCACTTCTAAAGCGTGCAGCTTTGCTACATTGAGCGGCTCTTGGCCTAAGTCTATACCGGTTGCTTTGGCCCCCAATTTCGCCATGCTTTCAGTTAAAATACCGCCACCACAGCCAATATCTACAACTTGTTTATCAAATAAACCATTAGATTTGTCATTAATAAAATCGAGACGTAACGGATTAATATCGTGAAGGGGTTTGAATTCACCTTCTGTATCCCACCATCTTTCTGCGATGTTCTCAAATTTCGCAATTTCTTGTGGATCTACATTCTGATGCTCGGTCATAAAAAACTTCCTCGTGAATCTGAGCGCATTTAAATTGGATTATTTCAAAATCACACGGATTTTGCGCCTGTAATAATATTAAATCTGTGTTAGCATGGTCGTTGATATTAATAATAACTTAATCTCTAGGGCACTTGATAGTGCTAATAGGGATAGACTCTGAAGGAAAGTGCAATCAATGACTGATCTCGCCAATGAAATCCTCCCGGTCAATATCGAAGACGAGTTAAAAAATTCATACCTAGATTACGCCATGAGTGTAATCGTAGGTCGTGCATTACCAGACGTTCGTGACGGTCTAAAGCCTGTTCACCGTCGTGTATTATTTGCCATGAATGAGCTTCGTAACGACTGGAATAAGCCTTATAAGAAGTCGGCTCGTGTTGTCGGTGATGTTATCGGTAAATACCACCCGCATGGTGACAGTGCTGTATACGACACGATTGTTCGTATGGCTCAGCCTTTCTCTCTACGTTATATGCTGGTTGACGGTCAAGGTAACTTCGGTTCTGTTGACGGTGACTCAGCAGCTGCGATGCGTTATACCGAAGTACGTATGGCGAAAATGTCGCATGAACTACTTGCCGATCTTGAAAAAGAAACCGTTGACTATGTACCAAACTATGATGGTACGGAGCAAATTCCTGATGTATTACCAACTAAAGTACCTAACTTACTAGTGAATGGTTCTTCAGGTATTGCTGTAGGTATGGCAACAAACATTCCACCTCACAACTTAACTGAGGTGATCAACGGCTGTTTAGCGCTTATTCAAAACCCTGATTTAACGATTGAAGAGTTAATCGAATATATCCCGGGCCCTGATTTCCCAACTGCTGCGATTATTAATGGCAAGAAGGGCATAGAACAAGCATACAAAACGGGCCGTGGTAAGATATACATTCGTGCGCGTGCTGAAATTGAAGTAGATGAGAAAACTGGTCGTGAAACTATCATCGTCCATGAAATTCCTTATCAAGTTAACAAAGCGCGTTTAATCGAAAAAATTGCTGAGCTCGTAAAAGATAAGAAAATCGAAGGCATTAGTGCACTTCGTGACGAGTCTGATAAAGACGGTATGCGTATCGTTATTGAAGTTAAGCGTGGTGAAGTGGGTGAAGTTCTATTAAATAACCTTTACGCGCAAACACAAATGCAAACTGTATTCGGTATGAATATGGTTGCGCTGGATAATAACCAACCTAAGTGTTTCAACTTAAAAGAAATGCTTGATGCATTTATTATTCACCGTCGTGAAGTTGTTACTCGTCGTACGGTATTCGATTTACGTAAAGCGCGTGATCGAGCGCATACACTTGAAGGTCTCGCAATTGCACTTGCGAATATCGACCCAATTATTGAGTTAATTCGTAAGTCTCCAACGCCATCAGAAGCGAAACAAGCGCTTGTTTCTCGCCCTTGGGAATTAGGCACAGTAAAAGCTATGCTTGAAAAAGCAGGTGAAGACAATGTTGCACGTCCGGATTGGTTAGCTGCTGAGCTAGGTATTCGTGACGGTCAGTACTATTTATCTGAGCAACAAGCACAAGCTATTCTTGATTTACGCTTACACAAGCTAACAGGCCTTGAGCACGAGAAGATCCTTAGTGAATATCAAGAGCTACTAGATCTGATTGCTGAACTTCTTTACATCCTTTCTTCACCAGAAAGATTAATGGAAGTTATCCGTGATGAATTAGTTGAAATAAAAGAGCAATATGGTGATGAGCGTCGTACTGAGATCAGTGCAGCAGCTCACGATATTAGCCTTGAAGATCTGATCAACGAAGAAGATGTTGTTGTGACACTTTCTCACGAAGGCTACGTAAAGTATCAGCCACTATCTGATTACGAAGCGCAGCGTCGTGGTGGTAAAGGTAAAGCTGCAACTAAGATGAAAGATGAAGACTTTATAGAACGTCTTTTAGTTGCAAATACACATGACACCATTTTGTGTTTCTCAACAGCAGGCCGAATGTACTGGTTGAAAGTGTACCAATTACCACTTGCGTCACGTCAGGCACGCGGTAAGCCAATCGTTAATTTATTACCACTTGAAGCTGATGAGCGCATCACAACCATTTTACCGGTTCGTGAATATGAAGATGACAAGTATGTATTGATGGCAACAGCAAACGGTACTGTTAAGAAGACACCTTTAACAGCTTATAGTCGTCAACGTGCAAGCGGTATTATTGCAATCAACCTTAATGAAGGTGATAGCCTAATCGGTGCAGACATCACAGATGGTAGCAACGATATCATGCTATTCACAGATCACGGTAAGGTAGTTCGATTCAACGAAAAGCTTCGTGATTCAGAAACAGGTGAAGTTAAGATCGATCCTGAGACTGGCGAAGAAATGCTTGCTTTACGTCCTATGGGCCGAACAGCAACCGGTGTTCGCGGTATTAAGATGCCTGACGGTGTTAAAGTTGTATCATTGATAGTGCCTAAGAATGACGGTGCAATCTTGACCGTTACTGAAAATGGTTATGGCAAACGTACACCACTAGAAGATTACCCAGCGAAGAGCCGTGCAACACAAGGTGTTGTATCAATTAAGGTATCGGAGCGTAACGGTAACGTAGTCGGTGCGGTGCAAGTTGAAGATAACCATGAAATCATGATTATCTCAAATCGCGGCACGCTTGTACGTACCCGTGTTAACGAAGTCTCTACTGTCGGCCGTAACACTCAAGGTGTTATTTTGATAAGAACTATTGACGAAGAACAAGTAGTTGGTTTACAACGTATCGAGGAAATCGAAGTTGATGAATTACCTGAAGACGGTTCAGAAGCAGTAGTGCAAGATAACCCAGAAGGTACACAAGAGAGTAGTGAAGATACTCCAAGTGAATAAATCTTAAAAAGCGGCTTCGGCCGCTTTTTTTAACTCTAAAAAGCGTGAAGTTATTTATAACGATAACTCAATGCGTTCACAAATATACAGTTTAGGAATGAGGAAATGACGGTATATAACTTTTGTGCTGGTCCGGCAATGTTGCCACCAGAAGTAATGAAAAAAGCACAACAAGAATTTTTAAATTGGCAGAACCTAGGTGTTTCTGTCATGGAAGTGAGCCACAGAGCTCAGCCTTATCTAGAAATGGTGAAAGAGTGCGAAGCAAGCCTTCGTCGTTTAATGAATATTTCAGATGAATTTGAAGTTTTATTTATGCATGGTGGTGGTCGTGGCCAATTCGCTGCTGTGCCTTTAAATCTTCACTTAGATGATACTCCTGGGGTTTATGTTGAGAATGGTATTTGGTCAAGCGGTGCAACTAAAGAAGGTGCTAAATTTACTCAAGCAGAAGGTATTAACATTCGCACTGATGTAGATGGCCAATTCGATATTCAGCCAGTTGCACAGTGGAAATTACCTGAAAAAGCGTCCTTTATTCATTATTGTCCTAACGAAACAATAGATGGTATTGAGATATACGATGTACCAGAGCATGATGCACCTATCGTGGCAGATATGTCTTCAATGATCTTGTCACGTGAAATCAATGTAGATGATTTTGATTTAATTTATGCTGGTGCTCAGAAAAATATCGGACCTTCAGGCTTATGTATTGTTATCGTGCGTAAAACCTTGTTAGAGCGAGAAGGGTTACCTCGTCCAGCTATCCTTGATTATGCGATTGAAGCAAAACAAGGCAGTATGTATAACACGCCGCCTACTTTTGCTTGGTATTTAGCAAATGAAGTATTTCAATACCTAGAGTCAATCGGTGGGGTTAAAGCAATGGAGGCGCATAATAAGAAAAAAGCAGCGATTCTATATGACTATATTGATAGCTCAGACTTCTATTCTAATAAAGTTGCTACACACTGCCGCTCACTCATGAATGTCCCATTCTGGTTAAAAGATGATGCTTTAAACGATAAGTTCTTAGCTGAAGCTGAAAACGCAGGATTGCTAGCGCTTGAAGGACATAGATTCGTTGGCGGTATGCGTGCAAGTATTTATAACGCAATGCCACTAGAAGGTATTGAAGCTTTAGTCGAGTTTATGGATAAATTTGCACAGGAAAATAGTTAATGGAACAACTTACCTTAAAGCCAATTAAAAAGGTAAGTGGTTCAGTTACCTTACCTGGCTCTAAAAGCCTATCGAACCGAATCTTGCTGCTCGCAGCACTTGCTGATGGTGTGACGCAAGTCACTAACTTGCTTGATAGTGATGACATAAGACACATGCTAAAAGCGCTAGGTCAGTTAGGTGTTAAGGTGGAGCTTAACGAAGACAAGACTATCGCAACTGTTCATGGTGTTTCAGGCAAATTTAAAACGCCAAATGAACCGCTATTTTTAGGCAATGCTGGTACTGCATATCGTCCTTTGACAGCTGTTTTAGCAGCTATTGAAGGCAGTTATGAGCTTATTGGCGAGCCTAGAATGGAAGAGCGCCCGATAGGCCACTTAGTTGATGCATTAGATTCTATTGATGCAGATATTATTTACCTTAAAAATAAAGATTATCCACCATTAAAAATCATTGGTAAAAAGCTAGTAGGCGGACATGTAGAAATTGATGGCAGTATTTCAAGTCAATTTTTGACCGCGATTTTAATGGCTGCACCTTTATTCGATGGTGATTTAAATATTTCGATTATAGGTGAACTAGTTTCAAAGCCTTATATCGATATTACAATTGGTGTGATGGCAAAATTTGGTGTGCATGTAGAAAATGACAATTACCAGCATTTTGTTGTTAAAGCAGGTCAAGGCTATCAGTCACCAAAGAGCATTATGGTAGAAGGGGATGCCTCATCTGCGTCTTACTTTATTGCTGCTGCAGCCATCAATGGTGGTGAAATTGAAATCAATGGCGTCGGCAAGGCAAGTGTGCAGGGCGATATTGGTTTTGCAAAAGTCATGGAGCAAGTGGGTGCACAAATTGATTGGTATGATGAAAAGCTTGTTGTACGTAAAGGCGAGTTAAATGGCGTTGATATCAATGCCAATGCAATTCCTGATGCTGCTATGACATTAGCGACAGTGGCACTGTTCGCTAAAGGCAAAACGGCTATTAGAGATATATACAATTGGCGTGTAAAAGAAACAGATCGACTACATGCAATGGCAACTGAATTAAAAAAATTAGGTGCTGAAGTTGTTGAAGGTAATGACTTTATTGAAGTTACACCACCAGAAATATTGAATTTAGTTGATATTGATACTTATGATGATCACAGAATTGCCATGTGTTTTTCAATGGTCGCAGTAGGCGGCCAAGAAGTGATCATTAATGACCCCAAATGTACGGCTAAAACCTTCCCAACTTATTTCGATGTACTTGCATCTTTGAGTACTCATTAATCTCCCAAGATCTTGAAAAAGCAGGGTTATAACATTATAGCCCTGTACCTCAATTATATTATTTAACAAAAAGTTACAGCTAAAACAGGATCTATTCATAAAACTTGATGTATAATACTGCGGAATTTTTTGGTGAGCATTTCAGGAGGTTTAAATGCAGGCTGCAATGCCAGTTATCACCGTTGACGGTCCAAGTGGTTCAGGTAAAGGAACTGTTTGTCGTTTATTAGCTGAAAAATTGAATTGGGAAGTACTAGATAGTGGCGCGATTTATCGCGTTTTAGCACTCGCTGCAATTCATCACCACATAGAATTAGAAAATGAAGAAGCATTAGTGCCTCTTGCTGCTAATCTAGATGTGCAATTTCCAATCGACCATGAAACTAAATCATGTAAAGTGATTTTAGAAGGCGAAGACGTAAGCTTAACTATTCGTAATGAAGAAGTGGGCGCTGCAGCATCAAAAGTAGCTGCGTTACCACGCGTTCGTGAAGCATTACTACGCCGTCAGCGCGCATTTAGAACCGAAGCGGGTTTAATTGCGGATGGTCGAGACATGGGCACCGTTGTTTTCCCTGATGCGGAAGTTAAAGTTTACCTTACAGCCAGTGCTGAGGAACGAGCACAACGTCGTTTCGACGAGTTGAATGGTCGTGGGTTAAATGTTACACTAAGTGGTCTTCTTGCTGATATTCAAGCAAGAGACGACAGAGATATGAATCGCAAAGTAGCGCCGTTAATACCGGCCGAAGATGCTATTGTCATCGATACGACCACGTTAAACGCAGAGCAAGTGTTTAACGAAGTACAGAAGCTACTTGAGCAAGCCGTACTTGATGGTAAATTAAGTCAATCTCTAATCGCCTAATTTTTTTAATGTACTGATAGGATGTCGGTACTTGTTAAACTACCCCATGCGGCATGGTTGCCAATTGGATTATTAAATATTTAGAGACGTATAATGTCAGAAAATTTTGCGCAGTTATTTGAAGAAAGCCTAAAGGGTTTTGAAGCAGAACAAGGTTCAATCGTAAAAGGTACTGTTATCTCAATCGAGAACAACATCGTTCTTGTTGACGCTGGCCTTAAATCTGAAAGTGCAATCCCTGCTGAGCAATTCAAAAATGCTGCTGGTGAACTAGAAGTTGCTGTTGGTGATGAAGTAGACGTAGCACTAGATGCTATCGAAGATGGTTTCGGTGAAACTATCCTTTCTCGTGAGAAAGCTAAGCGTCACGAAGCTTGGATCCGTCTTGAAAAAGCATGTGAAGAGCAAGAGACTGTTACTGGCATCATCAATGGTAAAGTTAAAGGCGGTTTCACTGTTGAAGTTGATTCAATCCGTGCGTTCCTACCTGGTTCACTTGTTGATGTTCGTCCAGTACGTGACACAACTCACCTTGAAGGTAAAGAGTTAGAGTTTAAAGTAATCAAGCTTGACCAGAAGCGTAACAACGTTGTTGTTTCTCGTCGTGCAGTTATCGAGTCTGAAAACTCACAAGAGCGTGATGAACTGCTTGCTAACCTTGTTGAAGGTCAAGAAGTTAAAGGTATCGTTAAGAACCTTACTGACTACGGTGCATTCGTAGACCTAGGTGGTGTTGATGGTCTTCTACACATCACTGACATGGCTTGGAAGCGCGTTAAGCACCCAAGTGAAATCGTTAACGTTGGTGACGAAATCGCAGTTAAAGTACTTAAGTTCGACAAAGAGAAGACACGTGTTTCTCTAGGTCTTAAGCAGCTTGGCGAAGATCCATGGGCAGCTATCGCTGGTCGTTACCCTGAAGGTGCTAAGCTTTCAGGCCGTGTAACAAACCTAACTGACTACGGTTGTTTCGTTGAAATCGAAGAAGGTGTTGAAGGTCTAGTTCACGTTTCAGAAATGGATTGGACTAATAAAAACATCCACCCTTCAAAAGTTGTTTCACTAGGTGACACTGTTGAAGTTATGGTTCTTGAAATCGACGAAGAGCGTCGTCGTATTTCTCTTGGTCTTAAGCAGTGTATTGCTAACCCATGGCAAGAATTTGCTCGTCTTCAAAACAAAGGCGACCAAGTTACTGGTAAGATCAAGTCAATCACTGACTTCGGTATCTTCATCGGTCTTGAAGGTGGCATCGACGGTCTTGTACACCTATCTGATATCTCTTGGAACACTCCAGGTGAAGAAGCAGTACGTGAGTACAAGAAAGGCGATGAAATCACTGCAATCGTACTTCAAGTTGACCCAGAGCGTGAGCGTATCTCACTAGGCGTTAAGCAAATTGAAGCAGATCCTTTCAATAACTACCTAGACGCAAACAAAAAAGGTGCTATTGTTAAAGGTAAAGTGACTGAAGTTGACGCGAAAGGTGCAACTGTTGAGCTTATCGAAGGTGTTGAAGGTTACATCCGTGTAGCTGACATCGCTCAAGAGCGTGTTGAAGATGCAACAACTGTTGTTTCTGCAGGCGACGAAATCGAAGCTAAATTCGTAGGTGTTGATCGTAAGAACCGTACTATCAGCCTATCAGTTAAAGCTATGTTCGAAGCTGAAGAGAAAGAAGTTCTTGAGAAGCTTAAGAAAGAAGAACCAGCATTCGAAAATGCAATGGCTGCAGCTTTCAAAAACGCTCAGAAAGACTAATTTCGAGTACAGATAGAAAGGGCACTTTTGCCCTTTCTTTTTATTTTGAGGAAAAATTATGACAAAGTCAGAATTGATAGAACAGTTAGCTGAAGAACATATTCATATTCCTGTGAAGGACGTTGAAAATGCCGTTAAAGAGATTCTTGAACAAATGGCAGGGTCATTAGCAGATTCAGATCGAATTGAGATCCGTGGATTTGGTAGTTTTTCGCTACATTACCGTGCCCCTCGTACAGGTCGTAACCCAAAAACTGGTGAAACAGTAGAATTAGATGGTAAACACGTACCTCACTTTAAGCCTGGTAAAGAGCTTAGAGACAGAGTAAACGCAAGTATTGAAGGTTAAGGGTAGGGTAGCAGTTGGTAAAGATCGCCAAAAAAGGATTGTTGTTAGTTCTAATAGTTTTAGCTTTTGTAATAGGTTCACAAAACCCTTCAGAAGTGCAAGTAAACTATATATTAGCGAGTAGCACTTTACCTCTTGCCACTATTCTCGCAATCACCTTTATTATTGGGTTGTTGATTGGTTGTTTAATCGGCACTGCTTCAGTTTCTAAACTAAAATGGCAAAATTACCATTTAAATAGAAAAGATAAAGTAAACGCTGATCAGATAAATACTCAATAATGATAGAACTGCTGTTTTTACTTCTTCCTGTTGCTGCTGCTTACGGTTATGTAATGGGTAAGAATAGTGCCAAAAATCAAGCCCATGAATACAGCAGAAAAATAACATCCGAATATAGCAAAGGGCTAAAATTCTTACTAGACCGTGAAGAAGATCAGGGTCTTGAACACCTCATTCAACTACTTGAAGTCTCTGCCGACTCTGTCGAGCATTACCTAACTCTGGCTAGTTTATTTCGTAAACGAGGCGAAATAGATAGAGCAATCAAAATTCACGAACTTCTTCTTAATCAGCCTAATTTAGATGAACATATCATGTCTGATTGCAGACTTGAACTTGCACAAGATTACATTATGGCTGGCTTATTAGACAGTGCTGAAGAGCACTTAATTATCCTTGTTAAGTCGAATAACACGCAAGCGCTAGAGCCAATTATTAATTTATATTCACAAATGAGCGAATGGCAAAAAGGCGTGAATATGTTTGAAGCCCACAGTGACTTATTTAGTAAAAAGAGTCATTGCGCCGCAATCGCCAACTTCTATTGCGAAACCGCATTATCTAATCAAACACCAAAATTAATGGAAAAGACGTTTGCACTAAATCATAAAACAATTCGCGCTATGTATGAACTGGGTTTAGATGCTTATAACAATGAAGATTATGTAAAGAGCATATATTATTGGCGAAAACTCATTTGCAGCTTTACTGATACAGCGCCAATTTATATGGAACAACTTGAGCATAGTTATAATGCACTCAACTTGCAGTCTCAGTTTTATCAATTAATCAGTGAGTTACTGCCTAAAGGAGGTATGCTGATAAAAATAAAACATTGCCAATCTTTATTGGAATTAAATAAGGCAAATGAAGCGATAGAATTTCTAACTGATAGTTTAAAACGTGAGCCATCAATTAGAGGTTTTAGTTACTTATTAAAATTACTGAGTAATAAGAACCACAAACTACAAGATGTATTACATGAAATAGATTATTTGGTTACGTCATACATCAATACCAAACCAGAGTATCAGTGTCGACACTGTGGTTTTACAAGCCATAAGTTATATTGGCTTTGTCCTTCTTGTAAGCACTGGGAGACCATACGTCCAAATAACGGCGTAGATGGTTTTTAAGGCTTATTTAACTTTATTCGATTAGGATTATTATGTCTCAACACGATTCTAAAAAGGTCTTAATTGCGCTTGATTACGACAATGAACAAGCAGCATTAGACTTTGTTAAGCAACTTTCTCCTCAAACGTGTCGCCTTAAAGTCGGTAAAGAAATGTTCACCTATTTCGGCCCTCAGTTTGTTAAACAGTTAGTTGATTTAGGTTTTGATGTATTCTTAGACCTAAAATTCCATGATATTCCTAATACAGTTGCTAAAGCTGTAACAGCCGCTGCTGAGCTAGGTGTGTGGATGGTTAATGTACATGCAAGTGGTGGCCTAGAAATGATGCAAAAGGCAAAAGAAGCCTTAGTTAAATATGAAAATGGTCCATTACTGATTGCTGTAACTGTTCTAACAAGCATGGATCAGGCACAGTTATCACGTTTAGGTGTTGATAAAACGCCCCAAGAACAAGTTTTATATCTTGCCAAGCTTGCACACGAAGCTGGCCTTGATGGTGTCGTATGCTCAGCTCAAGAAGCTGAAAGCTTAAAAATTGAATTGGGGGTTGATTTTAAATTAGTGACTCCAGGTATTCGTCCTATTGGCACAGATGTTGGTGACCAAAAGCGCATTATGACGCCAAAGAAAGCGGTCGAAGCGGGTAGTGATTATTTAGTAATAGGTAGACCAATTACAAAAGCTGAAGATCCTGTTAAAGCGTTAGAAGCCATTAATTTGGAAATTAATGCTTAAATTGAATGACGGAAATACAAAAGGCGGCGCAAGCTGCCTTTATCTTAAATAGTTTAGTTTACTTTTCTTTCAAAGAAATAGACTTAGCTTCGATATCAATCAAGCCTTGCTTAAACAAACCGCCGATGGCTTTTTTAAAGTTTGCTTTACTTGAACCAAAACGTTTCTTAATTTCTTCAGGATCAGATTTATCGCCAAGAGGAATAAAGCCCTCTGAGTTTTTAAGTTCTGACAAAATCTGCTCACCTAGGTCTATAAATTTTTGAACGCCTTGCTTTTCAAGTACGACATCTATTTTGCCATCTTCTCTAACTTGTTTGATAAAACCTTTCAATTTCTGACCAATAAACAGTCTTTTGAAAACGGTATTAAAAAACACTACACCTGTGTGGCTGTCATTAATGATAACTTTAAAGCCAATATCCGTTTTAGAAGCGACGATTAAATCGACTTCTTCGTTTGGTTTATATGACGGTGTTTCTTTATCTAAAAATTTCTTTAAGTTACTCGAAGCGCAAATACGTTTGCTTGCATTATCTAAATATAATTTGACAAGATAACTATAGCCTTCACGCATTTTTGGTTTTTGCTCATTGTATGGAGACAAAATATCTTTATCTATACCAATATCTAAGAAAGCACCAATCTTATTTATTTCTTTAACACGTAATAAAGCGAAATCGCCCACTTGTGCAATCACATCTTTAGTCGTAGCAGTAGGGTGACCTAAATTATCTTGGTAGATGAAAACCTGAACGCTATCACCTTCTTCTAAATACTCAGGTACTTCAGATTTTTTCAGAAAAACTTCGCCTAGTTGACCGCCGTCTAAATAAGCACCTTCAGCACAAAGCTCAGTAATTTGTAAATGTTGTTTTGCGCCTAACATAATTATTCCTCAGTTGGCTTTGGCTTACGTCTTAATGGTGCTGCACCATCTACGTCAAATGGCGCAGGGATAGGCTTTTTATTTTTCTTAATCGGTTTTTTATATGGTTTTTTCTTAACCTTTTTTACCGTCTCTTTGGATTTAGGGTTAGCTGTTTTGGCCGGTTTTGGTGGTCTAAGGCCTTTAAATTTACCTTTTAACCCTTCAATGACTTTAAAATCAGGGATTTCGTGTAAATATGACTTAATAGATAGATAACTCTTCCAATCTTTAGGACCAACAAATGATACTGCAACACCTTTAAAGCCAGCACGTCCAGTACGACCAATTCGGTGCACATATTCTTCGGCTTGTTTAGGAAGATCGAAGTTAATAACGTGCGTGACGCTTAACAAGTCAAGACCGCGCGAAGCAACGTCTGTGGTCACTAATACTTTAAATAAACCGCGACTAAAAGAGTCCATAATATCTAAGCGTTTAGCTTGCGTTAAATCACCCGCAAGACCTACTGCAGAGATATCCAATTCTTTAAGTAGTTCACTAATGCGCTGAGTGTCGTTTCTTGTGGCTGTAAAAATGATGCATTGACCAACAGAGTCATCAGTCACTAAATGTTTGAGAAGTGCTTCTTTGTGATCAAGGTGATCAGCAAAATATAACGCTTGCTCAATGTCGTCGTGTTTCTGCTGAGCATCACTCAAAATGATGCGTTTTGGTGCTTTTAAGAGCTGACGAGAAGTGACTTCAACTTGAGCATGATCTAAAGTTGCTGAAAATAGCAATGTTTGCCTTAGACGATGATCAGCTGATTGGTTGATTAAGTTTAATTGTTCTTCGAAACCTAAATCTAACATGCGATCAGCTTCATCGAAAATAAGCAGTTCTAAACCGTTTAGTTGAACGGTGTTTTGAGAAAGGTGATCAGCCAAGCGTCCTGGGGTAGCCACAACAATGTGTGGGTTTTTTCGAAGTGCTTTCACTTGGTCGTTAAAGTTCTCACCACCAAGAATTTTCACTAAAGAAATATTGGTGCTTGCAATTAACAGTCGGCATTGATTAAAAACTTGTGTCGCGAGCTCACGTGTAGGTGCAATGATAAGCGCTCTTGGATCGCGCTTACTTAATGCTTTTTGTTTCATTATTCGGTGCACTGCAGGCAGTAAGAAAGCCAATGTCTTACCAGAGCCAGTTTTAGATTGTGCAAATACATCGTGACCTGCGATTGCAGTCGGAACGGCCTGAGCCTGAATATCAGTAGGTGAAACTATCCCTTGGTGCGAAAGTTGTTGAGCCAAGCGGCTATCAATACCTAATTCGGTAAATTGCAAAGTTACTACTCCAAATAAAGTTTAAGCAGCAATTATATCAAACAGAGTTGTGCAACACAGGGATATTTTAGCTTTATTAGTGCATTTTTTTGTTAAATCCGTACAATACCGCCTCCGGCGCCGGATTTACGATCCGGTAGTTAGCTATTAGTCATGCTTAAGAACTAATAGCCTTATTCAAAGCTAATTAGGAATATTATGTCTGCTCAATATGTTGTATGTGCACTTTATAAATTCGTTTCATTGCCAAACTTCAAAGAAATTCGTCAGCCTCTTTTAGAGGTTATGGAAGCAAATGAAGTACGTGGTACTTTGCTTCTTGCTGCTGAAGGTATTAACGGTACTGTTGCTGCAAAACGTGAAGGTATTGATACATTACTTGCTTGGTTAGATACGCAACCAGGTTTAGATAATATTGTTTCTAAAGAGTCTTACGACGAAACGTGTCCGTTCTATAGAACAAAAGTAAAACTTAAAAAAGAAATCGTGACTATGGGTGTGGAAGGTATCGACCCGTTAAAAGTGGTTGGTTCTTACGTTAAGCCACAAGATTGGAACGCGCTTATTTCGGACCCAGAAGTTGTGGTTGTTGATACACGTAATGATTACGAAATTGAAATCGGTACGTTCAAACATGCTATTGACCCAAACACTAAGACTTTCCGTGAATTCCCTGAGTGGGCAGAGAAAAACTTAGACCCTGCTAAAAATAAAAAAGTAGCGATGTTCTGTACAGGCGGCATTCGTTGTGAAAAATCGACAGCTTATATGAAAGAGCAGGGATTTGATGAAGTTTACCACTTAGAAGGCGGCATTCTTAAGTACCTTGAAGAAGTACCGAAAGAAGAGTCTTTATGGGAAGGTGAGTGTTTTGTATTCGATAACCGTGTAGCCGTCGATCATGACTTACAAAAAGGTCAATACGATCAGTGCCATGCTTGTCGTATGCCAATCACCGAAGAAGAAAAACAAAAGCCTGAATATGAAGAGGGTGTTTCTTGTCATCACTGTATTGATAATGTAACCGAAGAGCAGCGTGCACGCTTCGCTGAGCGTCAAAAACAAATGAAATTGGCGCAAGAGCGTGGAGAAGGCCATATAGGGCATGAAGCTCAAGAAGCTTTACTACAGCGCAAGCAAGCAAAACAGCAGCAAAAAGAAGCGCAACGAAAAGCTTTAAAATCATAATTAAGAAAGCGCTCAATTGAGCGCTTTTTTGTTGCCCGAGACGGTTGTTTTATAGCCAATATATTTGTTAGTCTTATAAAGATATTAATAATAATAAAATCATGTGACACTTTATGGGCAATCTATTTTTAAAAGAAAAAGAGAATTGGTGGGTTTGGTTATTGTGGTCCGCAATAGGGGCTGCTCTTTCTTACTATTCATCTTATGTCACGGAACATGTTCAATATTTATTTCTTCCAGCATCATTTTTACTTTTAGTACTTACTTGGTGGATGAACTATAGTAAACGCTATGAATTCTCTAGAGCTTTTAAAGTGTTGCTTTTTGTCGGAAGCATTTCATTTGCACCACTTTTATACACACAAAATTATACATTAGATGAGATCACAAAATTATTTGTTGATTCAGCATTTGTACTAATAAGCTTAACTTGCGTGAGTTTAATGGGCGCATTCATAGCGAAACGACCAAAACAGTATTATTAGTAATCAAACAATTCAATATTGGTTCTTTTTTTAAAATAGTACTTTACAAGGTTTGTAAAAATCTCTATCATTCGCGCCAACAACGGAGAGATGGCTGAGTGGTTGAAAGCACCGGTCTTGAAAACCGGCATACGTTAATAGCGTATCTAGGGTTCAAATCCCTATCTCTCCGCCACCTCATTCCCAAAACCGCCTTTAGGCGGTTTTTTTCGTTTGGAGGAAGTATGAAACTTGATTTGGTAAAGCGTTTTTCACTTTGGATCATTTTTAGTTTTTTCTATGTCAGTGGCTTGGAAATGGCATTGCAATTATCAATCGATGCACAACAAGACCCGAATCTTCTTAACACCGTTCTCTACACATTTCTGTTTAATCTATTAGTTGGTCATTTAATTGTTAAGTACGAAAAAGTATGGCCAATATTCTGCGCAATGATAGTTGGTGCTTTTGGTATTATTGGCTTTGGGTATTTTTTCACAGAGCAACTTATCGACTACAGCAAAGAGTTAAAACTTGCCTTGGTATTAAGTTTACCGTTTGCAACATTTGTTGTGATAGAGCTTAAGAAATTAATGGATAAGCAGCAAGCAGAGTAACCTTTATCTCAATCTGCAGTGTGTTACACTGCAACATTCTTTAAATTAAAAAAGCGAAAATTTACATGTCTGATTTATTTAATACAGGTGCAGAAAAAGCAAGCTACGGTATCGGTCTTCAAATGGGCGAACAGCTTAAAGCGAACCCTTTCGATGGTCTTAACCTTCACTCAGTGTTTGAAGGTATGAAAGATGCGTATGCTGGTGAAGCACTTCGTGTTGAAATCCCTGAAATTCAAGCAGCATTTGAAGCTATCAATGCAGAAATTCAAAAGCGTCGCGAAGAAGAAGCTAAAGTTTTAGCTGCTGAAGGTACGGCTTTCTTAGAAGACAACGCTAAGCGTGCAGAAGTAACTGTTACTGAGTCAGGCTTACAATATGAAGTTCTAGCAACAGGTGAAGGTGATAAGCCAGCTGCAGATTCAACTGTACGTGTTCATTACCACGGTACATTAATCAATGGTACTGTTTTCGACAGCTCTGTTGAGCGTGGTCAACCTGCTGAATTCCCAGTAAATGGTGTTATCAAAGGTTGGACTGAAGCACTTCAACTAATGGCGCCAGGTGCTAAATTCCGTCTATATATCCCACATGACCTAGCATACGGTGAGCGTGGTGCTGGTGCATCAATCGCACCTTTCTCAACTTTAATCTTTGATGTTGAGCTATTAGAAGTTCTTTAATTAAGAATTTACTGCTTGATTTCAATGTCACAACAGTGAATTGAATCAGCTATAAAAATCCCCGTTTTGTACGGGGATTTTTTTTGCATAAGATTTTGGTTCATCTTTATGCAACAAACAAAAAAAGCGCCAATTTGGCGCTTTTTACAAGCAAATGCAGATTAGTAGTTTGCATTACCTTTAGTACGAGGGAAGGCGATAACATCACGCACATTGCCCATACCAGTCACATAAGCAACCAAGCGCTCAAAGCCTAAACCAAAGCCTGAGTGAGGCACTGTGCCATACTTACGTAAATCGCGGTACCAACTGTAGTCTTCTTTGTGTAGACCCATCTCTTCTAAACGTGCGTCTAGTACATCTAAACGTTCTTCACGTTGAGAGCCACCGATGATCTCACCAATACCAGGTGCTACTACGTCCATAGCAGCTACTGTTTTGCCATCTTCATTCTGGCGCATATAGAATGCTTTAATGTCACGAGGGTAGTTTTTAATTACTACAGGTGCTTTAAAGTGCTCTTCTGCAAGATAACGTTCGTGCTCAGATTGTAAATCTACACCCCATTCAACTGGGAACTCAAATTTCTTACCACAGCTCTCAAGGATTGTGATTGCATCAGTATAATCAACTTGTGCGAAATCTTTTTCAACAAACTCTTCTAAACGAGAGATCGCTGTTTTCTCGATACGTTGTGCGAAAAATTCCATATCGTCACGACGCTCATTAAGTACTGCTTTAAATACATACTTAAGCATATCTTCAGCAAGGCTCGCGATGTCTTCTAAGTCAGCAAATGCAACTTCTGGCTCTACCATCCAGAACTCAGCAAGGTGTCGAGACGTATTTGAGTTCTCAGCACGGAAAGTTGGACCAAATGTGTAGATTTTTGACATCGCACTTGCGTATGTTTCACCATTTAACTGACCAGATACTGTTAAGAAAGCTTCTTTACCGAAGAAGTCTTCCGAGTAGTCAATGTCACCTTTATCTGTAAGCGGAAGATTCTGCATATCTAATGTTGATACACGGAACATTTCACCCGCACCTTCACAGTCACTTGCTGTGATGATTGGCGTACTGATCCACATGTAACCACGTTCGTGGAAGAAACGGTGAATGGCTTGTGATAAACAGTTGCGAACACGTGTCACAGCACCAATTACATTCGTACGAGGGCGTAAGTGCGCGTGTTCACGTAAGAATTCGATACTATGGCGCTTTGCAGCCATAGGGTAAGTATCTGGGTTTTCAACTAAACCGATAACTTCAACTGTATCAGCTTGGATTTCGAAAGCTTGGCCTTGGCCCTGAGACTCAACCAGTTTACCCGTTACGCTAACTGAACAACCAGCAGTTAAATTGGTAACTTCATCATAATTATTGAGCGAATTCGGAACAACCGCTTGAATAGGGTTAAAACAAGAACCGTCGTGTACGGCTAAGAAAGAAATACCTGCTTTAGAATCGCGGCGTGTACGGATCCAACCTTTTACTGTTACTTGGCTGTCTACCGCAACGGTGCCTTTAAGTAGCTCCGTTATCGCTATGTGGCTCATCTTCACTCCAATGATTTAGTTACTCTAATAATTATTTAAACTGTCGTACCCTTTGGTACGAGGGCATTATCTTACCTGTGATGAGCAAATAAAAAAACCATTTATGACAACTCTTTTCAGGTCAATTGCACTAAATAACACTCTACATATAAGTACCATGACTAATTTGCATAAATATGGCATCATTGGCGTATATTCAGTGATAAAAATAAGTAATTAGTTGAGAGGCAATGAAGCAAGTTTTTATTCTAAGAGGGCTCCCAGGTTCAGGCAAAAGCCATTATGCACAAAACTTAGTCGACGAACTCGTCGCAGGTGACGAGACACGATACGCGATTTGTGCGACAGACGACTATTTTTACAATGAACAAGGTGAGTATCATTTCGATAAATTCAAGCTATCAGAATTTCATAATTTGAATCTTGCTCGTTATATCAATGCGCTGGCTGAGGGGATTCCACTTGTGATCGTTGATAACACTAATATTAAGAAATGGGAATTTGTCGCCTATGCACAAGCAGCCCATGCCTTAGGTTATCAAGTTAAAGAAGTGGTGGTGGGTGAGATCAAAGATAAATCTTTGCAACATTTGTATGCTAAACGAAATACACATAACGTCGCTTTAAGAACAATCAGTAAAATGGCCTATATGTTTGAGTGGTAATACTTGGTTAAATATTTAGATTTAACTTCTGTAATTAAATAAAATAAAAAAACCCGCTTAAAGCGGGTTTTTTCATTCTACTTACAGATTAAGCATTTTCTAGTGCAGTACGAGCATCTACGAATTCCATGTTGAAGCCTTCAGCAACTTCTTTACATGTAATTTGACCGTTGATCACGTTTAAGCCATTCATGAAGTGATCGTCTTCAAGAAGTGCAGCTTTATAGCCTTTGTTTGCAAGCTTGATGATATACGGTAACGTTGCATTGTTTAGTGCAAACGTTGAAGTTCGTGGAACAGCACCAGGCATGTTAGCAACACAATAGTGAACAACGTCATCAACGATGTATGTTGGTTCAGCGTGTGTAGTTGCTTTAGAAGTTTCAATACAACCACCTTGGTCGATTGCAACGTCAACGATTGCAGAACCAGGTTTCATGTTCTTGATGTGTTCAGCAGTTACTAGTTTTGGCGCTGCAGCGCCTGGGATAAGTACACCACCGATTACAAGATCAGCTTCAAGTACGTGCTTTTCAAGTGCGTCAGCAGTAGAGTATACAGCTTTAACACGGTTGCCGAATTGTGCGTCTACACGACGAAGAACGTCAACGTTACGGTCAAGAACAACAACATCAGCACCCATGCCAACAGCCATTTGCGCTGCATTGTTACCAACCATACCAGCACCAATAACAACTACTTTAGCAGGCTCAACACCAGGTACACCACCTAAAAGCATACCACGACCTGCATTTGATTTTTCAAGTGCCTGAGCGCCAGCTTGAATTGACATACGGCCAGCAACTTCTGACATAGGCGCTAGAAGTGGTAAGCCACCACGAGCGTCAGTAACAGTTTCGTATGCGATACAGATAGACTTGCTCTTAACAAGGTCTTCAGTTTGTGGAAGATCTGGTGCAAGGTGAAGGTAAGTGAATAGGATTTGACCTTCACGTAACATAGCGCGCTCAACTGCTTGAGGCTCTTTTACTTTAACAATCATGTCTGCTTTTGCAAAAACATCAGCAGCTGTTGGTAAGATTTCTGCACCAACTGCAATGTAATCTTCGTCAGTAAAACCAATGCCAATACCAGCATTTGTTTCAACAACAACTTGGTGGCCGTGGTTAATTAATTCACGAACACTTGCTGGAACCATACCAACACGGTATTCATGGTTTTTTATTTCTTTAGGTACACCGATAAGCATAATAATCGCCTCACATATAAGAACGGGATAAAATTTTCGACTATTATATTGGTCATTAGCTAGTATGTCCTACCTTTTTTGGTGTATCTTCTAGACGTAAATTCTAAAAATCATCGTATGGCAGATTAAAACTCTGAAAAGCACATGTACCAACAGTTAGATCGAATAGACAGAAACATTTTAGTAGAACTTCAGAAAGATGGCAGACTTTCAAATGTAGAGTTAGCAAGGAGAATTGGACTTAGTGCAACGCCTTGTTTAGAGCGTGTGAAAAAGTTGGAGCGAGAAGGCTATATAAAAGGATATAAAGCGGTTGTTGATCCAACAAAGTTAGGGCAAGGCCTCTTAGTGTATGTAGAAGTAACAGTAAATAAGAATAGCCCTGACGTATTCGATAAGTTCAATCAGGCTGTTAGGCAGCATGATGAAATAATTGAATGTCACTTAGTGTCTGGTAATTTTGATTTTTTACTTAAAACTCGTGTAACAGATATGTCTGAGTATCGGGGGGTTTTGGGCGACATACTGCTGCAATTACCAAATATAAGTGAAAGTCGTACTTATGTTGTTATGGAAGAGGTAAAAGGTGAGCTCGGAGAAGTAATAAAACCCTGTGAAGCTTAGTTATTTCTTGGTATTGTTATAGTTATTACAAAAGCGTGCTTAAGCGCTTATTCAGATAAAAAAGATTTTAATATCCAAAAGTTTAGATTTACCAAAAAAGCATCAATTGCACTCAATAAAAAATCTAAACCAAGGCAAACTAGGGGTAAACGCACTTTATGCGTCTTAATGGAATTCAGAGGCTACTTGAAACTGGCCTGATCGTCAGCACATTCACGGCATTATTTACTTTATGTGCCTTGATAAGCTTTGACCCATCAGATCCAGCTTGGTCTCAAACAGGTGAATATCTTGAAGTAAAAAATATCACAGGCACAGCAGGTGCGTGGGTTGCTGATATTTTACTAGTCAGTTTCGGTTGGATGGCGTTTTTAGTGCCTGCAGCTATCCAACTAGCTGGGTATTTATTGTTTAAGAAACCACACAAGTTATTTCACCTTGATTATGTCACTCTAGCCCTAAGACTAATTGGTCTAGTTTTGTTTGTATCTTCAGCAAGTGCCATAAGTAGCATCAACTTTGATGATATCTATCATGTGTCTTCAGGTGGATTTATTGGCGACGTCGTTCGTGATGCGATGATCCCGGCATTTAAATTCACGGGCACTTCAATTATTTTATTATGCTTTTTCTTTGCAGGTTTAACCTTAATGACGGGGGTATCTTGGGTTGAGTTTGTTGACTATATCGGTGAAAAGTTTATTCAAGCTTGCCGTTTATTATTTAACAAGTTCCAAGACTTCCAATCAAGCAAGCAAGTACAGCCTGTCGTTAGACAAGAAACTGCAGTTCAATTAGATGAAATGACAACTCTTGAAGATATGTCAGACAAAACTGAAGTCACACATACTCAATCTGACATTACTTCTCAACAATCGCTAGAGCAAAAACCAATTGCGAAATTAAAAGACAGGCTATTTACAAAGAAAATTGATTCAGAAACAAATCAACACACTGAAAGTACAGCAATAGAAAGTACAGCAATAAAAAGTGAACCTACTTTTGATAAATCAAATACCGATAACTCTCGAGCGGATGTATTTGATGAATTAGATGACATTCTAGAGCAAGAAATCAACTTCTCAGCGATCGACGATGACGACTTTGATGCATCTAGCGCTTTACAAGGGCTGGACGATGCACCTGTTTTAGCTCAAGAGCCAGAAACCAGAGTTCAGTCTCCAGCAAGACCGCTTAAGCCTAAAACTGACTCAGAAAAACCAGTTTTCGTGCCAGAGCCAACAGCGAAAGAAAAGTTTGAAGAATTACTGAATGCTGAGCCACCAAAGGATCCACTTCCTTCACTCGATTTATTAGACAGACCAGATAAACAGAAAAACCCTATATCAAAAGAAGAATTGGATGCTGTTTCTCGTCTTGTAGAAGTGAAGCTACTGGATTTTAATATTCAAGCGAGTGTAGTCGGGGTGTACCCAGGTCCTGTGGTAACACGATTTGAGCTCGATTTAGCACCGGGTATTAAAGTTGCGAAAATCACCGGCCTTGCAAAAGACTTAGCTCGCTCACTATCAGCAGTCAGTGTTCGTGTTGTGGAAGTGATCCCAGGTAAAACCTATGTTGGTCTTGAACTACCAAATAAACATAGAGAAATTGTTCGCCTATCTGAAGTGATTAACGCACCTAAATTTGAAGAAAACCCATCACCATTAACCATGGTTTTAGGTAAAGATATTTCAGGTCAGCCTGTGGTTGCTGATTTAGGCAAAATGCCGCATTTATTAGTTGCTGGTACAACAGGCTCAGGTAAGTCGGTAGGTGTGAACGTGATGATTTTGAGTTTACTTTACAAGTCACCACCTGCAGATGTGCGTATGATCATGATAGACCCGAAAATGCTTGAGCTGTCTGTTTATGAAGGTATTCCGCACCTACTATGTGAAGTTGTCACAGACATGAAAGAAGCGTCAAATGCACTGCGATGGTGTGTTGGCGAGATGGAACGCCGTTATAAACTCATGTCAGCGCTTGGTGTTCGTAACTTAAAAGGTTACAACCAAAAAGTACTTGCGGCCAAAGAGGCAGGCCAACCTATTTTAGATCCGCTGTTCAAAGACACAGATGGTATGGCGAGTGAGCCTGAAGAGCTCGATAAACTGCCAAGTATCGTTGTTGTTATTGACGAGTTTGCCGACATGATGATGATAGTAGGCAAAAAAGTTGAAGAGTTGATTGCACGAATAGCACAAAAAGCACGAGCTGCTGGTATTCACTTAGTGCTTGCAACACAAAGACCGTCTGTAGATGTTATTACAGGTCTTATCAAAGCAAATATTCCAACTCGAATGGCTTTCCAAGTATCAAGTAAAATTGACTCTCGTACCATTTTAGATCAGCAAGGTGCAGAAAACTTACTTGGTATGGGTGACATGTTGTATTTACCGCCAGGTACCAGCGTACCAATTCGTGTTCACGGCGCGTTTGTTGATGACCACGAAGTGCATGCTGTTGTAAACGACTGGAAAGCCCGCGGTAAACCGAATTACATTGAAGAAATCTTATGTGGTGATGCCACTGAAGATATTTTATTACCGGGTGAAACATCAGAAGGTGGTGACGATGAATCAGATCCACTTTATGACGAAGCCGTTAGCTTTGTTATTGAATCAGGCAAAGTATCTGTTTCGAGTGTGCAGCGTAAGCTTCGCGTTGGCTATAACCGAGCAGCTCGTTTGGTTGAACAAATGGAAGCGTCAGGTGTCGTAAGTTCACCAGGGCATAATGGTGCTCGAGAAGTATTAGTCCCTAAAGGGGGAGTAAATTAAATTATGAAAAAAACACTATTATCAAGTTTAGTCGGTTTGTCTTCGCTGTTTTTGTCACAAGCCGCATTTGCAGATGCTGCAATTGAACTTAAAGCTAAGCTATCTGAAATGACGACGTTTAAAGCGAACTTTAATCAAAAAGTCACTGATGAACAAGGTGAGGTATTACAAACAGGCTCGGGTAACTTAGCGTTAGCTCAGCCTTTAAAAATTCATTGGCAACAACAAGAGCCTGACTCAACTATGTTGGTTTCTGATGGTCATCGTGCTTATTATTACGATGAATTTGCAGAGCAAGTGACCATTATGGCCAGCCTGAATCTGATCGAAACAACGCCTTTTGTTTTATTAACTACAAATGCTAAAACACAATGGGAAAAGTATCAGGTTTCTAAGACTAAAGATAATTACAAAATCATCCCCAAGTCGACAACAGACTCGCAAGTAGAGTCGTTAGAATTACAGTTTAATACTGACAAACAACTTTCAAAAATATTGGTGGTGGATTTATCAGGTCAATTAACAGAGTTTAAATTTTCAGATATCAAATTGAACGGTACTTTAGACAGTAGCCTATTTAATTTTACCATTCCTGAACATGTTGTAATTGACGATCAAACACAAAGTGAATAGTTTTTGTGAGTAATTTAGGATTTGATTTTGGCAACGATGTAAAGCCACTAGCCGCAAGAATGCGGCCAACACGGTTAGAAGACTACATCGGTCAATTTCATATATTAGCCGCTGATAAACCCTTATATAAAGCCATACTGTCTGGCAGAGCACATAGTCTAATTGTTTGGGGGCCGCCTGGCGTCGGTAAAACCACCATTGCTGAAATAATTGCTAACCACGCTAATGCGCGCATTCAGCACTTATCTGCAGTGACTTCAGGTGTAAAAGAAATCCGTGAAGCCGTGTTAGAAGCAAAACAAAACCTCAGTATGGGACAAAGGACTTTATTGTTTGTTGACGAAGTCCATCGATTTAATAAGTCTCAGCAAGATGCTTTTTTACCTCACATTGAAGATGGTACTTTTATTTTCATTGGTGCCACTACTGAAAACCCTAGTTTCGCTTTAAATAACGCGATTCTATCGCGGGCACGTGTATACACCTTAAAGGCTTTAACCGATGAAGAACTTGTTCAGGTATTAAAACGCGCTATTACCAAAGATGAGACACTTTCAAAGCTGCAAATCACGGTATCCGATGCGCAACTTATGCAAATCTCGCAGGTCAGTAGTGGTGATGCTAGAAAAGCCTTGAATTTACTTGAGCAAGCTATTGAGCTATCCGAACAACATGGCAAAGTGGTTATTACTTCTGATGTACTTAGTCAGCTATTACCTTCTCATTTTGCAAAATATGACAAAGGGGGAGACTTATTCTACGACCTGATCTCAGCGTTTCATAAATCAGTTAGGGGTAGCGATCCGGATGCTGCGCTTTATTGGTATTGTAGAATTCTTGCCGGTGGTGGCGACCCACTCTATGTTGCAAGGCGCCTTTTAGCCATCGCCACCGAAGATATTGGGAATGCTGATCCAAGAGCAATGCAAGTGGCATTAAATGCGTGGGATATATTTCAACGCGTCGGGCCCAGTGAAGGCGAAAGGGCTATTGCACAGGCAACAATTTATCTTGCCAGTGCAGCAAAAAGTAACGCAGTTTATATGGCATTTAATCAAGCCAAACAAGATGCAGCAACCGACCCAGACCACCAAGTGCCTGTTCACTTACGCAATGCACCGACAAAGCTCATGAAAGAGCTAGGTTATGGTGATGAATATCGATATGCCCATAATGAAGAAGGGGCATTTGCAGCAGGCGAAAATTACTTTCCTGAAGAAATCAAAGACAGGCAATATTATGTGCCCTCTGAACGCGGTTTAGAAAAGCAGATCAAAGATAAGCTTCAATATTTAAAGTCATTAAATCAAATGAGTGTGAATAAAAGATATTCAAATGATTAAAATGTACCTCTCAATTGCACTAGGCGGCGCACTTGGCGCGTGTTTAAGGTTTTTTATTAGTGATACAATGCTTAAACTGCTGGGTAGGGGATTCCCATTTGGCACTTTGACCGTTAATATAATCGGTTCATTATTATTGGGAGTTGTATTTGGCTTACTTGAAAAACAAGTACTCGCGGTAAGCCCTTATAAGTCACTTATTGTGATTGGTTTCTTAGGTGCATTAACAACTTTCTCTACATTCTCAATGGACTCTTTGTTGCTACTTCAACAAGGGCAAATTGTGAAGATGATTCTCAATATCACCTTAAATGTGGTGTTATGTATTTTTATGGCTTGGTTAGGCCTTAACTTAGTCATGCAAAAAGGTTAAAAGCAAAATGTTAGATTCAAAATATTTACGTCAGGATATTGCTGAAGCAGCAGCTCGACTAGCTAAACGTGGCTTTGAGCTTGATGTTGATGCGATTAATGCTTTAGAAGAGCAACGCAAAGCGCTTCAAACAAAAACACAAGAATTACAAAGCGAAAGAAATAGCCGCTCCAAAGCAATTGGTCAAGCTAAAGCAAAAGGCGAAGATATTCAGCCACTACTAGACGCTGTTGCTAATTTAGGCGACCAACTTACAGCGGCTAAGAACGAACAAGACGAAATTTTAGCTAAGTTAAATAATATCGCTTTAACTTTACCTAATTTACCAGCAGAAGATGTGCCTGCTGGCAGTGATGAAAGTGAAAATGTTGAAATCATCAAATGGGGTGAACCTAAGCAATACGATTTCGAAGTTAAAGATCACGTAGATCTAGGTGAAGCGCTTCATAAGGGTTTAGACTTTGAAACCGGTGTTAAACTAACTGGCTCTCGCTTCACTGTAATGCGTGGTGGTGTTGCGCGTATGCACCGTGCACTAGTTCAATTCATGCTTGATACACACGCTGATAAGCATGGCTATACAGAAATGTACGTGCCTTACCTTGTAAACAAAGACAGCTTACTAGGTACAGGCCAGTTACCTAAGTTTGCAGGTGATTTATTCCACACTAAAGGTTTAATCAGCGACGATGGTGAAGAGCAAGAAGGTTTTAGCTTAATTCCAACGGCTGAAGTTCCGCTTACAAACTGTGCACGTGATGAAATCTTTGATGAAAAAGAACTACCAATCAAAATGACAGCGCACACGCCTTGTTTCAGAAGTGAAGCGGGTAGTTACGGCCGTGATACTCGTGGTTTAATTCGTCAACACCAGTTTGATAAAGTTGAACTTGTACAACTTGTAAAACCAGAAGATTCAATGGCAGCGCTTGAAGAGCTAACTGGCCACGCTGAATATATTTTACAAGCATTAGAGCTGCCGTACAGAAAAGTCGTTTTATGTACTGGTGATATGGGCTTTGGTGCAACAAAAACATACGATCTAGAAGTATGGTTACCAGCGCAAGACACGTACCGTGAAATTTCATCTTGCTCTAATATGTGGGATTTCCAAGCTCGACGTATGCAAGCACGCTTCCGCCGTCAAGGTGAGAAGAAGCCTGAGCTACTTCACACATTAAATGGTTCTGGTTTAGCTGTTGGCCGTACGTTAGTCGCAATTTTAGAAAACTACCAACAAGCTGACGGTTCAATCGTGGTACCAGATGTATTACGTCAATACATGGGCGGTTTAGAAGTTATTAACTAAGACTTCTTTCAATAACTGTTTATACGATCAAGGTCGCTTAATTGCGGCCTTTTTTGTGCCTGTAAGATCTTAAAAAATAGACACTTTATTTAGTCGAAGAATTACAGTGAAATGACAATGTGAATTTTCATTAATTTTAAATGTTCAATCCATAAATTTAGGTTTATTAAATTTAAATTTTAAAAAAAAATTATTATTTGCTTAAATTATTCTATTTTCTCTTGGGCTAATTTTAATTATGTAAATTATATTGCAGCTATATGAAGAATATGTTTTATTAGGTTCAAGGGTTGGCCAATCCTGCTTTTATGAAGCGTTAAAGTCATTTCTTTAACCGTCTTCGTGTTCTAGTATTTACAAAATTAGGCTTTAAAAAACATGCATCATTTTAATTTGAGCGTAAGGGCTAGTAACATTTGAATTTTACGTTTTTTATTAACTATTCATTAAATGTTGCAATGTTTTGCAGTGTTAATAAACAAAAGGTGAGGATTTACCTATGAAGAGACAAAAGCGTGATCGATTAGAAAGAGCACATTCCCAAGGATATAAAGCAGGTTTAGCAGGACGCTCAAAAGAACTTTGTCCATATCAACAATTAGAATCTAGATCAGAGTGGTTAGGCGGGTGGCGAGAAGCCGTAGATGACCGCAATATGTTTAAAACTTAATATAGAGAATTTAATACAACAAAGCCCTCAATTTTGAGGGCTTTGTTGTTAGAGCAAAGTACTTATAAATTTAATCAGAACGCGCTCGTATCTTGGAAAAGACCTACTTTAAGATCTTTTGCTTCGTAGATAACGCGACCATCTACTTCAACTGTACCGTCGGCCATACCCATGAATAATTTACGCTTAATTACACGCTTCATATCTACACGGTAAGTCACTTTTTTAGCTGTTGGTAAGATTTGACCCGTGAATTTAACTTCGCCAACACCTAGTGCACGACCAAGACCAGGGCCACCTGACCAACCTAAGAAAAAGCCAACGATCTGCCACATTGCGTCTAGACCAAGGCAACCAGGCATTACAGGGTCGCCTTTAAAATGACAATCGAAGAACCAAAGGCTAGGGTCAATGTCTAACTCTGCAATAATTTGACCTTTGCCAAATTCACCACCGTTATCGTTGATCTCAATAATACGATCCATCATTAGCATGTTGTCACTTGGTAAACGGCAGTTGCCTTCACCAAACATTTCACCACGACCACATAGGATCAATTCTTCTTTTGTGTAGCTGTTCTTTGGTTCCATAGTATTAATACTTTTTCTTCAAAATAAAAATTCAGGCTACTTTAGCTTACAGATGTACGCCAAACAACTCTGAACAGTTGATTATTGTTAATATTTTAATCATTTAAGCATTTTTATATGACAACATGCATTAACTTGGGCGATTTTTAGAATACATTTCTTTATAATGATTCTTGTTAACTTAGTTCATTTTGGATCGACATGATTTTATTCGTAGACGCTTTAACTGTTATTGATTTTTCTTACTTTTGTAATAAAAGAGGGCCGGTAGGTGAAAGTTGGATTGCTGACTTAACCCTTCATGGAGACTTGAATGATGAGTCTATGGTTTTAGATTTTGCACTGGTAAAAAAACAGATTAAACGCATTATCGATGACACAATCGATCATAAGCTTGCAATACCTAAGCGTTTAAATGGCACATACAGTATTGAAAACGAACAAGTAAAGCTTGATGCACAATTCGGTGACGAACATCACATTGCGATGTATGCACCTGAACAAGCTGTATGCCTAATTGATGCTGAAACAGTGAATGAAGAATCTGTGATTGAGTTCTTGAAGCAGCAAATTATGCCTAAGATGCCTGAAAACGTAAAAGACATCGATATTGAACTTCGTCCAGAACAAACTTCTAGCTTTTATTACCACTACAGCCATGGCTTGAAGAAGCATGATGGAAATTGTCAGCGAATCGTTCATGGTCACCGTTCATTGATTGGTATTAGCCTCGATAATATTCCTATGCCTCGTCTCCAAAAAGAATGGTCACGTAAATGGGAAGATATTTACCTTGGATCTGAAGAAGACTTAATCGCCAACTCAGAACTAAAACATATTAAAGCCTTTGACAATGATTATGCCTTTGCATACACCTCTACACAGGGCTATTTCGAATTAGCAATCAGTAAAGCACGTTGTGATCTTTTACCTTGTGATACAACAGTAGAGTGTATTGCTGATTACTTAGCAACAGAAATTAAAAAAACGCACCCTGACAATGCTGTAAAAGTAAAAGCTTTTGAGGGCGTAGGGAAAGGAGCCATTGCATATGATTAAAGCCGCGTTGTTCGCTTTAGTTAGTTTGACCGCGAGTGTCAGTTCAATGGCATTAGAACTGAAAGGCAGTTTAACGCAAGGCGGTATGATCATTGGTAAGCTAGACAAGCCTAACTCGGTATATTTTAATGGCAAAGCATTAAAAATAACCAAAGAGGGAGAGTTTGTGTTCGGCTTCGGTCGAGATGCTGATACAAAGCATACTTTAACTTGGGTTGACCAAGCAGGTAAACAGCATACCCAAGATATTGTGATCACGAAGCGCGAATATAAAATCGATCGCATTACGGGTGTCGAAAAGAAGTACGTTTCACCACCTGACTCTGTACTTGCTCGTATAAAAGATGATGCAAAACGTGTGCGAGCTGCGCGAGCTGGTGAGTCTAACTTTACTTATTTTAAAGACACAGTTTTACGTCCAGCCAAAGGTCGTATTTCGGGTGTGTATGGCAGTCAGCGCTTCTTTAATGGCAAACCTAGAAACCCACACTTTGGTTTAGACATTGCCAATAAAACGGGCACGCCAGTTTGGGCACCACTTGCGGGTAAAGTCGTGATGGCAGATCCTGAACTATATTATAGTGGCGGTACTGTGATCATCGACCATGGTCATGGGATCACATCAACTTATATTCACCTAAATAAAATACACGTAAATGTGGGCGATAAAGTAAATGTCGGTGATCATTTCGCTGATATAGGCGCCACAGGCCGTGTAACTGGCCCGCATTTAGACTGGCGTTTCAATTGGTTCAATGAGCGTTTAGACCCAGCTTTATTAATGACAGATAAACTAGCAAATACGAAGTAGTAACTTAAATGAATGATATTGAAAAACAAGCCTTGATTGAGCAACGTATTAAAGAGTCAGTCACGTCTGTGACTAAGACTGTCTTTCCTGGACGCACAAATCACCACAATACTTTATTTGGTGGTGATGCACTTGCTTGGATGGATGAAGTTGCTTTTATTGCCGCAACACGTTTTTGTCGAAAGCCTTTGGTTACTATTTCTTCTGATAGAGTGGATTTTAAAGAAGCAATTCCAGCCGGGACTTTTGCTGAATTAGTAGCAACGGTTTCTCATGTTGGTAACACTAGTTTAAAAGTGGACGTTAATATTTTCTTAGAGCGTATGCACAAAGATGACAAACACTTAGCAATTTCGGGTAGTTTCACCTTTGTTGCTGTTGATGACAATCACAGACCCACGCCAGTTGTGTGTGATAATATACTCAAAGGCTTTAAATAGTGTTTATGTACTGAGGGCTACGAAGCCCTCATATCTCATCTGTAATTTCTTCAATAATTCTAAATAAATGTTCTTCTTCCATACCTAGGTGATCTAAAACGTCATCCATGATGTTCCGCCATTCATCATTTATTTCGCTTGGTTTGTCTTTTAAAAAAGCGCAATGTCTTGAGAGTTTAAGAAGACACAATAAATCTAAACCAATCTTGTCCAACTCTTCGGATTGGAATAAGCCATCAGTATCATGTTGGTAGTAAATAATGTTAATCATGACCTTTGGTAATCGCCATTGCTGCGCTAATAAGGCACCGATAGTCGCGTGATTTGTATGGTATTTTTCAAATTGCAATTTAGCAGCGTCATCCCAATTGTTATTATCTGCATAAGACATTACTTCAACAAAATCGCCAAAATGTTGGTTTAGGATTGCAACACCAACGCCATGAAAAAGCGCAAGCATGTAAGCATGATTAGACAAACTAGGTTTATCGATTTTCATCGCTGCTATACTGGCAATGTGCGCTATGTTGCTTTGCAGATCCCAAAATTTAGCCATAGTTGGATCTTTACCAACCGCAGCTTTAACAGCAACTGCCTTAACTAAAGGTATTAATCGTTTCAAGCCTAAGATCATAATAGCTTGATCGATTGATTCTATTTCTTTAGCTCGTCGAAAAGCACTTGAATTGACAACTTGAAGTATCGCGGCGCAGATCCCAACATCATTTTGTAGAATTTCAGATACACGAGAAATATTCGGCTCAGACTTTTTCGTTTCTTCAGAGAATTTTATCAGTGCTTCAGGTCTGGGAGGTATTGAAACACTTCTTAGAATCGCCTTTTCTTTATCGGTTAATGATATTGACACATCACAACTCCAATCTAATTAACTATTCAAATCATAGTTTATTGTTCAGAAAAGTGGTAAAGAATTGATGGGTAGACAGTTGAAAAAGAATTGCGTAGTTGACTACGCAATTCATATTAATTTGAATTACATTGCTTCGTATTCTTCTTGCCAGAAGAACTTTTCTTCACCGAATGCTGGAACAAGTCCATCAAGCCAAGTTGCTTCTTCATCGTATTTTGCAAAGAAAGGGCGTTGAACCCACTCAGGGTTACGCGCTTGAATAAAGCGAAGTACAAATACTTTTTCACCAGCAATTTCAGTAACACCTGACACTTCAACTTTACCAGGGCCTGCACTCATTGAAGGGCCACGTACTGTTCTACTTACACCTGAAACTTGTTTGTAAGCATCACGGAAAATTTCCCAAGTTTTGTACAGTGGTAATTCGAAGTAGCGCTTAGCACCAGTATCACGTTCAATGAACATATAGTAAGGGATCATGCCCATTTGCGTTTGTTCTTTCCACATCTCAGCCCACATATCTGAATCAACGTTTAAGTTGTTTAACAGTGGAGCCTGAGTACGGATCTGCGCGCCAGTTTTACGGATAAGTTTTATAGCTTCACGGCTAATGTCTGTACGTAATTCTTGCTTATGGTTAACGTGCGCCATAATTGAAACATGTTTGCCTGCATCTACAAGCTCTTTTAATAAAGCTAATAGGTCTTGCGCATCTGGATCAGTAACGTAACGGAATGGCCAGAATGTTAAAGACTTAGTTCCAATACGAATAGTCTTGATGTGATCAAAGCGCGGCTCTTTTAGTGCTTCTAGGTACTTACGTAACTTCACAGTTCGCATAACCATAGGGTCGCCACCAGTCATCAATAGATCGGTTACTTCAGTGTGTGATGCAAGATAATTGTGCAGTAACTCTTCATCGTTATTGTTAAAACGCGTTGCTTTACCTACAAACTGCGCCCAACGGAAACAGAAAGTACAATAAGAGTGACAATATTGACCTTGAGCAGGGAAGAACAACACAGTTTCTTTGTATTTGTGTTGAATACCTTCAACTTGCTCGCCTTCAAAAGTTGGTACATTCTTATCCATCTGTCCGGCAGGGTGCGGGTTCAACTTTTGACGAAGTTGTGTTGCTAATTCAAAAACTTCTTCTGGCGTATGCTCACGCTTTAATAGTGCAGCCATCTGTTCATATGACTCATCATCAAGCATGCCACGCTGTGGGAAAGTTAATTGGAATACCGGATCATTAGGTACTTTATCCCAATCAATTAGCTCTTCGATTACATAATTATTAACTCGAAAAGGAAAAACATTGGCGACAACACGCATCTCAAAGCGTAAATGCTCAGGAAGTTGATGCAGTTGTTCAATCTTATCTATCTGACGATGTTGATAAACATTGAATTTAGGTGGTACATAAGCTTCTGCTGGCTGCAATTGGACGGTTTGCTGCATATGTTAGTTTACTCTACTTCTAATTACATAAAGCGCAGTAGTCTAACAAATTAATAGTTATGTTTCAGCGTTATTTGTATCAGTTCGAACAAATAACGCTAAGTTTATGAATATAAGCTTTAGTATTCTTCTGTGGTGATAGCTTGGTAAATTGCAGTGCATAAAACCATTATGTCGATATTTGAGCTGATATAAGGTGGCATTATATAAATCAGCTTGCCAAATGGTCTGATCCAAACCTTATGTTCTCTAATAAAGTACTTTTGAATTTTTGCGACATCTACAGAACGATTGACTTGAACGACACCAATACCACCTAATACTCTGACATCTTCAACAGCATCTAATTTTGAACATTGAGATAAGTGAGTATTCATTGTCTGCTCAATACGATTAATTTGTGAAAGCCAATCGTTTTCATGTAACAGCTCTAAACTTGCATTAGCCGCAGAGCAGGCAAGGGGATTCCCCATAAATGTTGGTCCGTGCATTAACACGCCTGCTTCACCTTGACTGATCCCGACAGCGATTTCTTCCGTCGCCAATGTCGCAGAAAGAGTCATCGCACCACCAGTCAACCCTTTACCAATACACATAATATCGGGGCTGATATTTGCGTGTTCACAAGCAAACATTTTTCCTGTTCTGCCAAAGCCAGTAGCAATTTCATCTAAAATGAGGAGTACATGATATTTATCACACAGTGCTCTGAGCTTTTTGAGATAAGACGGATGATAAAAGTTCATGCCACCAGCGTTTTGTACTATGGGTTCAATAATAAAAGCAGCAACTTCATCACTATATTGTTCAAACGCGTGTTCTAACGACGCAAGTTCAGCTTCATTTTTGTTATCGTAAAAACCAGCTTTTGGTGGTTCGACAAAGATATGTTCAGGTAAGAAACCCTGATACATGCTGTGCATTGAATTAACTGGGTCGCAAACACTCATCGCAGCGAAGGTATCACCATGATAGCCTTTTTTAGCGGTCATGAGCTTTGTTTTATTGGTTTCACCTTTACTTATCCAGTATTGCAATGCCATTTTTATTGCAACTTCAACGCTTACAGAACCGCTGTCGGCTAAAAACACTTTTTGTAAAGGCCCTGGGCTTAGTGCAACCAGCTTTTTACATAGGTCAACCGCTGGAGCATGTGTGATCCCACCAAACATAACATGGCACATTGTTTGTGCTTGTTGTTGTATTGATGCGACTATTTTAGGGTGATTGTATCCATGTATGGCACTCCACCAAGAGGCCATGCCATCGATGAGTTCAGTGCCATCATCAAGATAAAGTTTGTTCTTATCAGTATGTGTAACACCATACACAGGTAACGGATCACCTATAGACGTATAGGGGTGCCAAATATGCTGTTTATCGAATTTGATATCTATAGGGTGATTTTTGCTCACTTGTAAACCTTTAGCTTTGCTGTGACGTTGACAATACTACGACACTCAGTAGACTAAGCCAATCACCGTCAAATCAAACGCCTAATTAATAGACAGGCTAAGAATAAAAAAGAGTATCAGATTATGGCTACAGTTCGTCACGATTGGACTTACGAAGAAGTAAAAGCACTATTTAACATGCCGTTTAACGACTTGCTATTTCAAGCGGCAAGTATTCACCGTGAGAACTTTAATCCAAACGAAGTCCAGATTTCGACCTTACTTTCAATTAAAACGGGTGCTTGTCCTGAAGACTGTAAATATTGCCCACAGTCAGCGCATTATAAAACAGACTTAGACCGTGAACGCTTAATGGAAGTAGAAAAGGTTGTTGAACAAGCGAAATTAGCGCGCGAAAAAGGCGCAACACGTTTCTGTATGGGCGCAGCATGGTCTGATCCAAAAGACAGAGACATGCCTTACATTGCAAAAATGGTTCGTGAAGTAAAAGAGCTAGGTTTAGAAACCTGCATGACACTCGGCATGCTTGATAATGAAAAAGCACATGAGCTTAGAAATGCAGGCCTTGATTATTACAATCATAACCTAGATACCTCCCCTGAATATTATGAGCAAATTATCACAACACGTACTTATCAAGACAGACTTGATACGTTAGACAATGTGCGAGATGCAGGTATGAAAGTGTGCTCTGGTGGTATTGTTGGTATGGGTGAACAAGCGGGCGACCGTTATGGTTTATTAATGCAACTCGCAAACTTACCAAAACAACCTGAAAGTGTACCAATTAATATGCTTGTAAAAGTAAAAGGCACACCACTTGAAGACGTTGAAGATCTAGACCATTTTGAATTTATTCGCACCATCGCAACTGCGCGTATTATGATGCCACACAGTTACGTACGTTTATCAGCTGGTAGAACAGCAATGAATGAACAAATGCAATCAATGTGTTTCTTTGCAGGCGCTAACTCAATTTTCTATGGTGATAAGTTACTGACTACTGAAAACCCAGAAGCCGATGCAGATATGAACTTACTTAAGAAACTGGGTATGAATCCAGAGAAGCGTCAAGACTACTCTGATGAAGCTTACGAAGCGTCTTTAAGTTCAAAAATTGCTGATAAAGCAACGTCAGAGCTATTTTACGAAGCATAGTGAATGGCTTTTGAATTTATACAAGAAGCGCTGCAACAAAGACGAATAGAATCTTTGTTGCGTGCTCGTCATGTGATTGCTGATTCAAGCGATGCACGCTTTTTAACAAATAAAGATGGCAAGCAATATCTAAACTTTGCCAGCAATGATTATCTTGGTTTGGGGTCTAAATTAGAGCTGCAAGGTGGGCTAACAGGTAGCCGCTCATCGGCACTAGTTACAGGATACCAGCAGTGCCATAAAGATTTTGAAACCTTACTGTGCAAACACCTTGGCTACGAGTCCGCTTTACTGTTTAGTACAGGTTTTAGTGCAAACAGCAGTGTTATTAAGGCTCTATTTTCACAGAGCTCAAGCTCAAAAGCCGCGCTTGATTCTGCCATTTTCCAAGACAAACTTAACCACGCCAGTTTAGTTGATGGGGCTTTACAGTCTGATGCCAAGCATATCCGTTTTAACCATAATGACATGGGGCATTTACGTCAGCGTTTAGAAAAAAGTAAAGCTACAAATAAGTTAATTATTAGCGAAGGCGTGTTTTCAATGGATGGAGACAGTGCGCCACTTCAGCAGCTTCTAGAGTTAAAACAGCAACACAATGCTTGGCTTATGTTAGATGATGCACATAGCTTTGGTGTATTGGGCGAACATGGTTTAGGAAGTGTTGGTCAAGGTTGCAAGCCTGAAATTCTGGTTATCACATTTGGTAAGGCAATGGCGTGTCAGGGCGCAGCTGTTTTAGCAAGCAAGTCAGTCATCGACTTTTTACTTCAGTTTAATCGTGATTATATTTACTCGACGTCTATGTCACCGCTCATGGTTCAAGCTGCGGAGCAGCAGTTTTTACGTGTACTTGACGCGAGTGAGCAGAGACAGCACTTGTTTAATAATATTGCGTTGTTCAAGCAGCTTTGTGCCGATGCAAACATTCCCGTAATGCCGTCAGAGACAGCGATACAACCGGTTGTGTTAGGCAGCGCTGAAAATGCATTAAATACGCAAGCTAAGCTTAAAGAGCAGGGGATTTGGCTAACAGCTATTCGCCCACCAACAGTGCCACATAATACTGCCCGACTCAGGACCACAATTACCGCTGCACATACTCATGATGATATTGAGAAGCTTGTAAAAGCCTTAAAGGTGTCAATATGATTGCAACACCCGATAAACTGTCAACGGCGAAGCAGTTTTCAAAAGCCGCAGGGCAGTACAAGCAACACGCGCATGTACAAAAGTTGGCTGCTGAGTTGTTATTCTCAAGATTAAATAAGCACAGTCAAGTCATACTTGACCTTGGCGCAGGCCCTTTGCTGCATCAGCATAAACTTAAACATCACAGTGACTGTCTGGTTGCGATGGATCTGAGTTTGGGCATGTTGGCTGAGACACATCCTGAGAATAATGTGAATTGTGTTTGTGCAGATATGGATAAACTGCCTTTTACAGAAAACGTATTCGATGCAGTATTTTCAAATTTTGCAATTCAGTGGAGCGCTGAACCTGAAGCTTTATTTAAATCACTTTATTCAGTATGTCAGGCAGGCTCTCAAGTTCTATTATCGACAGTTTTAGATGGCTCTTTGTCTGAAATAGCACAGGCATGGAAAGCAGTGGATGACAACCAACACATTAATGATTTTTTGAATCTAACTCAGTTAGTAAATATAGCTAATAGAGTGGGATTCAAAGTGGTGTACTCAAATCAGCACTGTCTTCAAGATCACTACGACAAACCAATCAATGCTATCAAGTCGGTGAAAAATATTGGCGCTAATCATTTAACTGACTGTCAAAAAGAGCAGGGCTTACTGGGGAAAGCGGCTTATAAAAATCTATTGTCAGCTTTTCCACTACAAGATGGTAAAGCCGTTATTAGCTACCAAGTCGGTATTTTGGAGTTAACAAAATAATGAATTCTTTTTTTATCACAGGTACCGATACTGAAGTCGGTAAAACTCATGTTACATGTTTATTACTCAAGTTTTTGACCCAACATAAGCGCTCAGCAATTGGTTTTAAGCCTATTGCTGCCGGAGCAGAAGAAGCATTTGGCCAACTGGTCAATGAAGACGCTTTAAACATTATGGAGTCTTCAAACGTACATGCTAAATACGACCAGATAAATCCAATTTGTTTCGAGCCGCCAATCGCGCCCCATATTGCAGCGAAACGTGCAAACAAGGTAATTACACAAATAGAACTTAATCATCATTATAAAGAGATTCTATCCGTCGGTGCCGAGTTCACTCTTGTAGAAGGCGCTGGTGGTTGGTCCTTGCCAATTAATGATAATGAGTATTTGTCTGACTGGGTGAAAGCGCGAGAAATACCTGTTATTTTAGTTGTTGGTATGAAGTTAGGGTGTTTGAATCACACGCTTCTTACAATTGAAGTGCTCAAAGCTCAAGGGGTGAAATGTGTAGGTTGGGTTGCAAATGAAATTGACCCTAGCATGTCAGAATTTGATGCCAACCTGGAAAGCTTGAAAGTACGCCTTGATGCCCCTTTACTTGCTGTCGCACCATTTGCAAAAAGCAAAGCAAAATTGAAAATATATAAAGCACTGACCGAACTTTTTGCAATTAACTTGTAAATATCTGTATATAAAAGGTATTTAATTCAAATTTTAAAAGTGATGCCTAAATAGATATCACTTTTTACTTCGAGGTTGGTATTTAATTAATTCTTTTTTGATTTTAGATTAGAAAAATTCAAAGAATGAGAGCACAAATTCGGTACCCTTATCGGACTCACTTAACACTTCAACCTTTGCATTATGTTGCTGCAAAATACTATATGAAATAGATAAGCCTAAACCAGTGCCTTCACCTGGTGCTTTAGTTGTGAAAAACGGTGTGAATATTTCTTTTATGTTTTCTTGAGGAATGCCTTTACCTTCATCTTTTACACGCACTATGATTTTTGAACGCTCTCTATAGCAACGTACATACAAAGTACCGCCCTCATCCATGGCTTGTTTTGCGTTAACAAACAGATTTATAAAGACTTGTTGTAATTTACTTTCTATTCCTAAAATCGGGGCGCTTTCTAACAGGTCAATTTCGATATGATGTTTATATTTGAATTCATTACTTACCATATTAAGAGATTTATTGATGACTTTGGTTACATCGATAGGTTCTAATTCATCGTTGTCCATACGAGAAAAAGTACTCAGATCAGCCACAATGGCTTTGACTCGCTCTAGACCTTCGACTGATGATTTTAAAATTTCGTCACTGTCTTCAAACAAAAATGGCAACTCATATTCTTCATAGTTTTTATTTAGAGTTGACAGCGAAGTACTCGAAGGTTCGTCAGTAAGTGGCTGCAAAGCTGACTTAATATCTTGAATATAGTCAGCCATGTTTTCGAGATTACTCAATACAAAGCTAACTGGATTATTAATTTCATGGGCAACACCTGCGGCTAAGTAACCTAATGAAGCGAGCTTTTCTTGTCCAACCAGTTGCAATTGTGTTTGTTCTAAAACTTGGTTTGCTGCTTCAAGGTTTATAAGTTGTTGTTGCAGCTCTTCTTCAGCTCTTTTTCTTTCAATTGCGATTGAAAGCATACTTCTTGATGATTCAAGGGTTTGTAGTTTGGTGATATTGATATCTTGTTGGTCTTGATAGAGTAAAACTTCAACCCCCACTGTTTTTTTATCTTCGATCGCGAGTGTGTATAAAGGCACCATAACGCAAAATTGATAAAAGTCCTGTGACTCATTACTTATGTCATTGGTATCTATGAGTTGTGTTTCTTGCTCATGAGATAATATTTCGAAAATTTTAACTAGGTTTAGTTGAGTAAGAAAAGTTTTTAACTGTTTTAAATGTGTTTCTGTGTCAGATTCAATTCTTGACTGAGTGTAATATTGAAACTTTGTGTAACTGGCATCATTATCCAGTTCAATAAAAAAGTTATCAGGTTTTGATAAAAATGAACATGTTCGTTCAAGATAATTTTCCACAATTTTGTCAAGAGTAGGTTTACTCCAAGTTTCAGCAAGTAAACCGGTAAGAAATGATAACTGAGTTTGCTGAATTTCAACTTCCATTAGGGATTCATTGTTTAACACTTCTTGCTCTAAAAGCTCCTGAGTATAGTTTTCGAGCTGGATTTCAGCGAGCTTTTTAGCAGCCTGCTCTCTTTTTAGTGCTCGTTCAAGCTCTTCTATTTTGTTTTGTGCTTCTTCACTCATAAGAATCCTACTTCAATATGACAGGCTTTATCTCTGTAGTGCAAACATTTGGGTTGATAAACAGATATCTCCTCACCAAAATTTTTCGCCGAGCAAAATATAAGCTCTTCTGATAGATGACAAAGCCAGTATTCTAAATGATAAGTCATAATTAGGAGCTGAGAATTTAGTTGTTTATAGTCGGATTTAGGTAGTGTCGAATCTGCGTGTAATTTCTTTATTTCAAAACGAATTAAGTTATTAAAAATGTGTAAAAACACATGAAATGGTTTAATTCGTCTTGCACCACTGGATGTAATAGGCCTGAGTTTTAAAAATAAAAATTTACCACAAGTTCTAAGCTTCTCTATGGTTGATGTGTTTAATGGTTCCCTATAATTAGTAAGGATGTTGGATATTTCGTTATTATATGAAGTAGAAGATAAATGGATAATTGATGATGGAAAGTCGAGTGTATTTAACATGGTGCCGCATGCTTTTGAACCATGATGGGTTTCTAAAAATGCTTGAAGCAAATTGAAAACACTGACTTTCATATAAATCTCTATGATTGATTATAATAGGTTGATATATTTTTAAAATAGTGCCACTTTTTACTTAACGCAATGTTTTATAATTAATTGTAAAAAAATAAAGGTCTTTTATGTCAGATAAGCTACCAATTCTAGTTGTTGATGATGAAGAACAAGTTTTAAATGCATTGAAACGTCTATTTAGGAAAGAGTTTGAGGTGACTGTGAGTGACAAACCAGTTGAAGCTGTTGAGTTGCTTAAGGAAAGAGAGTTTGCGGTAATAGTTTCAGATATGAAAATGCCTCTGATGACTGGTGCTGAATTACTCTCTCAAGCTTTTATTCATTCCCCAAATACAGCGCGAATATTGCTAACAGGGTATTCTGATATTGACTCAACAGCACTTGCGATTAATGAAGGTAAAATTTCAAACTATGTAAGTAAGCCTTGGCGAAATGATGACTTAAAAAATATTGTTAATAATGCTTGTGAGCAGTATCAACTAAAACAATCTGTTATTAGATTGCAAAGCGAGCTCGAAGATAAAAACAAACAACTTCAAAATTATAACGAAGAGCTGGAGTCTAAAGTGAATGCCAGAACTTCATCGTTAACGAATCTTACAGATAAACTCAAGGAAGTTAATCAAAAACAACGTAAACTCTTCAATGACGTGATTGAGATGATTAATCTGATAATTGAAAACGCAACTGGATGTGATGATGGTCATATAAAACGCGTTGCGTCTCATTGTCGTTTACTTGCAAAAAATTTAAACCTAGATAAACAAATGATTACACAAGCTTATTTGTGTGGGTTAATGCATGAAGTTGGTAAGGTATCTCTAGATGATGAGCTTGTGAAATGCACTGAGAACGATTTATCAAAAGAGCAGTTGCTTGCTAAACAACAAAATGCTGTAAGGGGAGCAAAGATTTTAGAAAAGCTTCCTAATTTAGAGAACATTTGTAAAGGTATATTGCATCAATATGAGCACTTCAATGGTACAGGCATTCCAGACCATTTAATAGCTGACAATATTCCTACTATTAGTCGTATTCTGGCTGTTGTAAATAACTATGATAAACTATTGGTAGGTCGTGTAACCGGTGAAAAAATGCAGCAGGAGCAGGCGATGCAAATAATGCGACCCTTAGCTCCTGAAATTTATGATCCGGAAATTTTAAAAGCTTATTTCGATATGCTTTCTTCTGGTAAGGTCTTTGAAAACCACGATATTGATGTTTGTTTGGGAGTGAATGGTCTAGAAAGCGGCATGCATTTAACACAAGATCTTTTAAATAAGCAGGGAGCCGTTATCTTAACGGCTGGCACTGAAATAACTCCAAGTATTATTGAAAAGCTTAGAAAATATGAAAAAGACTGGAATTACATTTTTAATGTTTTTGTACAATAGCTTTTAAACTAAAATATCAACTGTGGCTCTCAAAAAACCTTTAGTTTAAAATACTGCTAGTTTTATTTTATATGCTATTTGGAGCTCGTTATTTTAAACGTATCTAATGTCACCATGCAGTTTGGTGCAAAACCACTTTTTGAAAACATTTCTGTTAAATTTGGTGATGGAAATCGCTACGGTCTTATCGGTGCCAATGGATGTGGTAAATCGACATTCATGAAAATTTTAGGCTCTGAGCTTGAGCCTTCTGCAGGTAACGTGAGTGTCGCTCCAAATATTCGTTTAGCGAAACTTAATCAGGATCAGTTTGCTTACGAGCAATACACTGTAATTGATACCGTTATTATGGGTCATAAAGAGCTTTGGGAAATTAAAGCAGAGCGTGATCGTATCTATTCTTTATCAGAAATGAGTGAAGAAGATGGTATGAAAGTGGCTGACCTTGAAACACAATTTGCAGAAATGGATGGCTACTCAGCTGAAGCAAAAGCGGGTGAGTTACTACTAGGCGTTGGCATTGGTACTGAGCAACACTATGGTTTAATGTCTGAAGTTGCACCGGGTTTCAAACTTCGAGTGCTTTTGGCGCAGGTACTATTTGCTGATCCTGACATCATGCTACTAGACGAACCAACCAACAACTTGGACATTTATACAATTAAATGGTTAGAAGAAGTACTTAACCAGCGTGATTGCACCATGTTAATTATTTCGCACGACCGTCACTTCTTGAACTCTGTTTGTACGCACATGGCTGACATCGACTACGGTGAATTACGCGTCTATCCGGGTAACTATGACGAGTATATGTTTGCAGCGACTCAAGCTCGCGAAAAACTTTTAAATGAGAATGCCAAGAAGAAAGCGCAAATTGCAGAACTTCAACAATTCGTATCTCGCTTCTCTGCAAATGCTTCAAAAGCAAAACAAGCCACATCTCGTGCAAAACAGATTGACAAAATTCAACTTGATGAAGTTAAAGCGTCATCTCGTCAATCGCCGTTTATTCGTTTTGAACAAAGCAAGCAGCTTTTCAGAAATGCACTTGAAATTACCAATGTATCACAGGGTTATGACAGCACTTTATTCTCAGGCTTTGAAGGTCTAGTCGAAGTAGGTGAGCGTATCGCTATCATTGGTGAAAATGGCGTGGGTAAATCAACGTTACTACACACCTTAGCGGGGCGTTTAGCACCTAAGACGGGTGAGTTTAAATGGTCTGAAAACTCAAATATTGGCTATTATGCACAAGACCATGCTGATGAGTTCGAAAAAGACCAAACTGTATTTCAGTGGATGGAGCAATGGCAGCAAGAAGGTGATGACGAGCAAGTGGTTCGTGGTTTCTTAGGCCGTATGCTGTTCTCACAAAATGACATCAAAAAGTCAGTAAAAGTCCTGTCAGGTGGTGAGCAAGGTCGTATGTTGTTTGGCAAATTAATGATGCACAAGCATAATATTTTGTTGATGGATGAACCTACAAACCACATGGACATGGAATCAATCGAATCGCTTAACTTAGCACTTGAGCAGTACGAAGGTACATTGTTGTTTGTTTCTCATGACCGTCAGTTTGTATCATCACTTGCAACCCGTATTTGGGAAATAAAAGACGGTAAAGTTATCGACTTTAAAGGTACTTATGACGAGTATTTAGCGCAACAAGAAGCAGCGAAATAACCGCTTTTTACAATGGTACTTTTTCAATGGTATTACCTAACTAGATAGGTATAATACCCACATAGAAACTGCAGGCTTACCCCCAATAAGAGCCTGCAGTTTGTTTTTCTATCGTTCAAAACTTCTGAGGATTTATTATGACGGTTGGCATTATCATGGGCTCAAAATCAGACTGGCCTACTATGCAACATGCAGCAGACATGCTGGACAAGTTTGGCATCGACTATGAAACAAAAGTAGTTTCGGCTCACCGTACACCTCAACTTCTAGCTGATTACGCGTCAAGCGCAGCTGATCGTGGTATCAAAATTATTATTGCTGGTGCTGGTGGCGCTGCACACCTTCCAGGTATGGCTGCGGCTTTCACAAGCTTACCAGTTCTGGGTGTACCAGTTAAATCAAAAACACTAAACGGTGTTGATTCATTACTTTCAATTTGCCAAATGCCAAAAGGCGTAGCCGTTGGTACATTAGCGATTGGTGATGCGGGTGCGGCTAACGCGGGCTTACTTGCTGCTCAGATTTTAGGTTGTCAACAACCAGAAATCTTTGCAAAAGTTGAAGCTTTCCGTAAAGAACAAACAGAAACAATTTTAGCTAACCCAAATCCTGCTGAGTAATATGAACGTTTTAGTCCTTGGCGCAGGGCAGCTTGCGCAAATGATGAGCTTGTCATCGAAGAACTTAGACATTCATGTTACAGCTTACGATGTTGGCTCTGAAAAAGTCATCGATCCTGTTACCTTTTTAACAGTTGATCAGTCATTACAACAAGCCATTGACTCAGCAGATGCTATTACTGCTGAGTTTGAGCATATTCCTTTAGATATTCTAAAACTATGTGATGAAAGTGGTAAGTTTTATCCAGGCACAGAAGCGATAGCAACGGGCGGTGATAGAGCGAAAGAAAAAGCGCTGCTAGATACTGCAAAAGTAGCCTGCGCGCCTTATAAAATTATCACTGAAAAACAGCACTTGCTAGATTCGATTGATGAATTGGCAATGCCTTTGGTAATCAAAACTTGCCAAGCAGGTTATGACGGCAAAGGTCAATGGCGTGTAAAATCTCTGGATGATGTTGAGCAAATTTGGGTTGAGATGTCTGAATTTTTAGCAAAAGATGTATCTCATCAAATTATCGCAGAGAAAATGATCCCATTTGATCGCGAAGTATCCATCATAGGTGTTCGTTCAAAAAATGGTGAAACTGCAATTTACCCTCTGACTGAAAACCAACATACCAATGGGGTATTAACGCTTTCAATCGCGGGTAAAGAGAAAAATGCAATTCAAGCGCAAGCTGAATCTGCGTTTAACGCTATCGCCAATGCATTAGACTATATTGGTGTATTAGCTATTGAGTTTTTCGATGTAGATGGCACTTTATTGGTAAATGAAATTGCCCCACGTGTACATAACTCGGGTCATTGGACTCAACAGGGATGTCATGTTAGCCAATTTGAGAACCACATGCGCGCCGTTACTGGCCTACCATTAGGTTCAACAGTTTTGAATCGCCCAACAGCGATGATCAACGTGCTAGGGCAAGCAAATATTCCAACAGACGTATTGGCTATTGCTGACACAACCAGCCACTGGTATGGCAAATCTGCAAAACCAGGCCGTAAGATGGGTCATATTAACGTTTCTGCTGATAGCTTATCAGAACTAGGCGATAAACTTGCTGGTTTGGCAAAAGTTCTGCCGGAACATGATTACCCAGGTGTCCAGACAACTGCTGAGCAGTTAAAAGCACTGTAATGAAAAAGCCGAGTTTAACTCGGCTTTTTTGACTCAATTTTTTGGAATTAAAAAACTAAATAAGGCATTTGCAAGGTGACTAGCCAGTCTATTAAACAATTTTCGTTTATCGGGTTATTTGTACTTTGTCTGACAGGATTTATAGGTCCCGCATTCTCTCTTCTTCTCGGTCTTGCTTTCACACTGATTTTTACAAACCCATATTTGTCGTTAAGTAATCAAGCTAGCAAATGGTTATTAAAGTTAGCTGTAATAGGACTAGGATTTAATGTCGACTTTAATGATGTACTTGAAGTAGGACGAAGCTCAATTGTTCTTACCATTGTGAGTATTACTGCCATAATAGGGCTCGGTGAAATATTTGGTCAGCTCTTTAAGGTAAATAAAAACACCAGTTTGTTATTGTCCTTTGGTACTGCCATTTGCGGGGGCAGCGCGATTGCAGCAATGGCGCCAGTCATAAAAGCAAAACAGCACGAGATTGCCGTGTCACTTGCCATAGTATTTCTATTAAATGGCTTAGCTTTGCTGATTTTACCTTCCATCGGGCATTACTTTGAGTTAAGCCAAGAACAATTTGCGATTTGGGCAGCACTTTCGATCCATGATACAAGCAGTGTGGTTGCAACAGCCTCGACTTACGGCCCAATCGCAGTCGGTATTGCAACAACAATTAAGCTTACTCGCGCAATGTGGATCATTCCATATACAGCATTAGCTGGCGTATTTTGGAAAAGTGAAGAAAAGGCGAGTATTCCACTTTTCATAGTGGGCTTTTTATTTGCTGCACTTATTAACACGTACTTTCCTGAATATTCATCTTTTTGGCAGTTGGGTTATGCAGGAGCTAAACATGTACTTTATGCTTGTTTATTTTTAGTTGGCTCTAGTGTTTCTCTTACTATGATAAAACAAACAGGGTGGCGCCCTCTAGTGATGGCAACATTACTTTGGGGTATTGTTAGTTCAGTGATCTTACTACTCATCATCGATGGAGTGATTAATTAATGCAATTTCCTTGGAACTTTTCAAAAATGGACTAGTCTTAGGTAATGAGGCGCGGATAGGCCTCATTTCATAATCGTTGTTCATCAACGACTATGTGAGCGCAGAGAGTATTTGGCCAGCATCCTATGCTGGCCTTTTTTATTTCTGCACAAAGCTATAAATCAAGTCACTTTTCAATCTAGATAAACTGTAAGTTTAGGTTTAAAACCTTAACTATTCTGTAAACGTGCGTAAGTATTCATTTTGCAATAATTCTTTAAGCGACAAACTTCTTTATTTATTGTTGTTTTATCTTAAATTGTTCGTATTTCAACATTACTTTTGCTTAAATTAAATCAGTTAAACAAGTTGAAGAATAACTATGATCAAACACTCTCTAATTTCTGCTGCGGTTGCAGCGAGCCTGTTCCTAACAGGTTGTCAAACAACCACATCAACTGACGCTGTAAAGGCTGAACCAGCTTCTAACTTTGCACCTGTTGTTGCAACACCTTTAGATTTCGGTGGTGAGAACATCTCATTAAAGCAAGCTATGGCGCACCCAGATTGGTTAGGTCGTCAACCGGAACGTGCATTTTGGGCTGCTGATAGTCAAACTGTGATTTTCAACCGCAAGCAAGCTGGCAATGAATTACGCGATACATTTGCAGTGACAGCTGGTAAAGCACCTACGCAAGTTGTTCTAAACCAGCTTCACACAATTGGCGCTAAAAATGCGGTTTATTCTAAAAACGGTGCAACACAAGCTTATACATTTGAAGGCAATGTGTTTGTTAAAAACATTAAATCAGGTGCAATCAAGCAGCTGACACAAAGTTCTGATAGAGCACGTTCTTTACAGTTTCTAAATACTGGTGAATTAGCTTATCGCTCAGGAAATAGCTTCTTCAGCGTTGATATCAAAACAGGCCTTACAAAAGAGCTTGTTAAGCTACATTTAGCAGATAAACCAAAAGGTACTCAAGAGCCAACAACTTATGTTGCAAAAGAACAACATAAGCTGATTGATTTTGTAAAGTTAACGCATAAAAACGCGTTAGATAAAGAGCAACGTAAAGCACAATTGAATGCTGAAAATGACACACTTGCATCTAATCAATTTTATTTAGGTAAAGGTAATCGTTTGGTTGAAGCAAGCTTGTCTCCAGAAGGTGATAAGCTAATTGTGGTCGTTACTAAGCAAAAACCATGGCGTGCTGATACAGATATTATGCCTAACTATGTGTCACAGAATGGTGACATAGAAGCGGTACCTGCTCGTCGCCGTGTGGCTGATTCAAAACCATCTAGTTCAGATGTTATCTTCATTGACATCGCTACTAAAGCACAAACAACTTTAAGCTATGAGACTCTACCTGGTTTTGATGAAGATGTTTTAGCAGCTGAAAAGGCAGAGAATGCAAAAGCTGAGGGTAGAACTTACGAATCAAAACGTGAACCTCGTCATATCAACTTAATGATGGACTGGGGTTGGGATCAAAGTGCGGTTCAATGGAACACGTCAGGATCTGAAGTGGCGGTAATGCTTGAAGCATGGGACAACAAAGACCGTTGGATCGCTACAGTTGACTTTAAAAACAGTCAGTTCAAACCTCAACATCGTTTACACGACGATGCATGGGTGAACTACACATATAATGATTTTGGTTGGATGAATAATTCAGATACGTTGTATTACTTATCTGAAGAAACAGGTTATAGCCATATTTACTCTAAACCTGTAAACGGTAAAGCGAAGCAACTTACTAAAGGCCAATTCGTAGTATCCAACTTAACGTTAAGTAAAGATGATTCGCAAATTTACTTTAAAGCGAATGTTAAGCATCCGGGTATTTACGAAGTTTATCGTGTTAACACGCAAACCTCTGAAAAAGTTGCGTTGACTGATTTAGATGGTATGACAGATTACGAATTGAGCCAAGATGAGCAAAAACTATTGCTTAATCACTCAAAAATCATGATGCCAAATGAACTATATGTTGCAGACGCGAAGCCAAACGCACAAGTTACACGTTTAACAAATACCGTTTCTGACGAGTTCTTAAATAAGAAATTAATCGCACCAAAAGTTGTTGCTGTACCTTCAAGCCATACAGATCAACCAATTTATGCAAAAGTGTATTACCCAGCTGACTATGTAGAAGGTGAAACTGGCAAAATGCGTAAGGCAGTTATCTTCAACCACGGTGCAGGTTACTTACAAAACTCACACATGGGCTGGTCAGGCTACTTCCGTGAATTTATGTTCCATTCACTGTTGGCGAGCGAAGGCTATGTAGTAATGGATATGGACTATAGAGCATCTAAGGGCTACGGTCGAGATTGGCGTACAGCTATTTACCGTCAGATGGGTACACCTGAAATTCAGGATTTAGAAGACGGTGTAAAATGGATGGCTGACAATGTGAATGTTGATACTGGCGCAGTGGGTACCTATGGTGGCTCTTATGGTGGCTTTATGACATTTATGGCGCTACTTACAAAGCCAGATTTATTCCAAGCGGGTGCTGCACTTCGACCAGTGTCTGATTGGGCTTACTACAATACACCATACACGTCTAACATTCTTAACCACCCAGATGTTGACCCGATTGCGTATCGTCGTAGTTCACCAATCTACTTTGCTGAAGGTTTAGAAAAACCATTACTTATTAACGCGCCAATGGTTGATGATAATGTTTTCTTCCAAGATGTAGTCCGACTCGTTCAACGTTTCATTGAACTTGAAAAAGAAAATTTTGAAACAGCAATTTACCCAGTTGAACCACATGGCTTTAGACAGCCAACAGGTTGGTTAGACGAGTACCGCCGTATTTATAAGTTGTTTAAAGAAAATCTTTAAAACATAAAATGAATAGTTAAGGGCCTTAATAGGCCCTTTTTTATGGAATTAAAAATTATACTGTGTATTTATACAGTTATTTAATTTTATCCAATAACATTATTAAAGCGCGTTTTGTCCAATTTTCACAGGTGAATAAAATTGGACATTATAAACTCATGTTTACAATAGACTTTTCTTGTGTGAATATTGGGACACGTAATATAGCCCCTTTTGTCGGTATTTAAACAGGCACTTTGGGAGAGAATAAGCTGTTAGGGAGCTTGGGGCGACTCAGTGAAATTTTTTAACTCAGTTCTTTTATTCTTAGTTTCTTTTGTCGCATCTGCAAATTGTGATTTTGAGGTAAAAAATAAGAACTACGATCCTAAATTAGCAGAGCAGCATGCATTGGAAGAGTTTAAACAAAATAAGGTCTATTTTTTTGCTGTTGCCAATGGTTTTGTCCCAAGTCGTCCTGGCTTTGAAAAAATTCAAATATCAAAATGTCTATTTTTTGATACTCATTGGGAGGTTCTTTGGGTTGGAGCAGACTCTGAGCTTTGTACTAATCATAAAGCTCTTGAACTACAAGCACTCGATTACAGTACTAAATTTAACAAAAAGATGCTTACATTAGCATCTGAATTAAAAAGCTATCAATGCAGTAAAGAGTTACAAGGTGTCGCTCCCTAACAAACGCTTCAACCAAGGACGCAAAACAGCAGGCTTGCGCTCCTTCGTCGCTAATTTTAGCCTGCTATTTTGCGCCGGTTAAGCGAGGCGTTATGTACCTAGGGTGATATGAAAACACTGATTTCAATTTTACTTTGTTCTTTGTTGGCTGCATGCGGTTTCCAATCTATCAAATTGGTGGGTTATGGTAAAAAACTCGATGTTCCTGTCTATGAGGCCTGCTTCTATGAGAAATTTGAAGAGTAT
>NZ_PNEC01000060.1 GCF_005886345.1 Pseudoalteromonas phenolica | reverse complement strand
GTATTTTCACTAGTATCACTACCGCACGCAACCAATGTAATGGAACTTAATAATATGGCTATCCGCTTCAACATAACTTTCCTTTAGGTTGGTGTTACCCACTAAAAGTAGACACCCTAATTATGCATACCTGCTTTCATATTCCATTGGACTTAAATACCCCAATGCTGAATGCAATCGTACGCGGTTATAAAATATTTCTATGTATTCAAATATACTCGCTTTAACTTCCTCAAGCGACTGATATTTTTCGTAAAATACTAACTCCACTTTTAACCTAGAATAGAATGACTCCATCACCGCATTGTACCAACAATTGCTTCTTCTACTCATACTTGCTTTAGCGCCCATTTTACTTATTAACCCTTGGTACTTTAACGCTCTGTATTGGACACCTCTATCTGAGTGAATAATCAAGCCTGCTCTGACTTCTCTGCGCTCTATGGCCATTTTCAACGCGTTCATTATCAGTGATTCTGTCATTTGTGTATCAAGTGACCAACCAACTATTGCTCGAGAAAATAGGTCCATCACTGTAGCAAGGTAAAGCCACTGTCCTTTACATCTTATATACGTGATATCTGTTACCCACTTCTCGTTTGGTGATGCCGCTGAAAACTGCCTATTTAATACGTTTTCAGCCACATTTAGCGTCGCATAGCTAAAACGTGAGTAACGAAAGTTACGCCCATTCTTTGCTCGTAAACCTCTTTCACTCAGTACCTTAGCAACTGTGTTCAAACTACATTTAATCGCGTTTTGTTTTAGTGCTATCGCCAACCTCGGTGCACCATAGCGCGCCTTAAAACGTTCAAAATATTCAACAATATGAGACTCAAGATAACGCCTTCTCTCCTCTTTGCTGCTTGGTGCTCGATTTAAAAAACGATAATAACCTGAACGTGATACGCACAATGCCTTACACATTATGGTAATACGATAAACCTCTTTGAATTGCTTAATTAAGGCGTACTTTACTCTTGGCTTTTCGCAAAGTACGCGGCTGCCTTTTTTAGAAACTCATTCTCTTCTTTTAAATCAGCTAGTTCCTGCTTCAGTCGCTTCATCTCCGCCGAATCAAAGGTCTTAAACTGAACGCCATTAATCGAGCTAAACTGCTTATCTGTCAAACGATTAAACTGTCTTCGCCAGTTATAAATTTGCTGGGCTGATATTCCGAGTTCTTCTGCAACCGACGCATTCGTATTGCCTTTTTGATCAGCTCTACGAACTGCTTCTCTTCGGAACTCTTCTGTGTAGGATTGCTTTTGCTTTTTT
>NZ_PNEC01000006.1 GCF_005886345.1 Pseudoalteromonas phenolica | reverse complement strand
ATCTCGGAGGTTCACTCTCCATAAAGCAAGTCCCGCGTTCGCCACATCAGAGTTTTTATGTGAGAAGTGACCGTTGAGTGTCGGTTTTTTATGCCTGAAACTTATATACCTACTGTGCTTATTAAGCAGACGGTCTGAGGCTCACTCTGAATCAAGTATTCCTTCCTCTGCGATAGTTAATTTACTTCGCGTCGGAAAGCTTACAATTCTTTAGAGTAAAGCACGGCGCTATGCTGACCTTGATCATCTTGATGAATAAAATGCTTTATATAGCGCATACCCAGCTTCTTCATAATATTTATAGAGCCTAAATTGCCTTCAAGGGCCTCAGCAGAAAAAGTGGTATATGTGTTGTCAGTTACGAGAGTATTAGCAATATGTTGAGCAGCTTCAGTGGCATAGCCCTTGCCCCAACTAATTTGCTTAAAGCGCCAGCCCAGCTCCAAATTACAGTCGTTACGTTGACTTGTAAAAAAGCCCATCGGACGAACTAATATCCAGCCAATGAACAGGTCCTCTTCTAGGGTATTTACTTGCCATAAGCCCCAACCTTTTTCTAAATTTGTGAACTGCTCTAAACGAGGAATGAAAACCTCTCTAATTGTCTTCATTGAATTAGGCTTACCATGCGTTAAATATTTCATGACCGCAGGATCTTGGTCTAATTCGAATAGTAAATCGGCATCATTTTTATCCATAAGTCGATAACGTAATCTTTGCGAGTTTTGTATCTTCATTTGAGTTCCTTACTGCTATTATGCGCTTAGTTTATTACAATATGAGGCTTATAATCTAAGGGGTATTAGTGAAAAATTCAGTATTAGTTCTACGTCAAAAGCAAATAGCTGCGGCCAAGCGAGAGTTTAAAGCACGCGGTTCAAAGTTATCTCGTTGTGAGTCTTGTTTGCTTTCTGAACACTTGTGCATCTGTGACAATCTAGAAGTTGCCGAAGACTGTCAGAGTGCAGTATGTCTATTAATGTATCACAATGAAAGCTTCAAGCCCTCGAATACGGGTCGTTTAATCGCAGATGTAGTGCCTGATAATCATGCTTTTCGCTGGGATAGGACTGAGCCAGATGAAGCATTGCTATCGCTTCTAAAAGATTCAAGCTATCAACCTATTGTTGTTTTCCCCGCTGATAGCGCAGAGCCTGAACGCGTTATTACTAAGGTTGAAAGAATTGATTCTAAAAAACCATTGTTTATTTTTTTAGATGGTACATGGCGCGAAGCGAAAAAAATGTTTAGAAAGAGTGAGTATTTAGATACTTTCCCGGTGCTTTCTGTGTCCCCAGACTCTCTATCAGATTATAAACTCAGAGTTGCTCCGCATGCTCATCAGCTAGGTACAGCAGAAGTTGCGTGTGTCGTGTTAGCTGAAGCAGGAGAAAGCTCTGCTGCAGAAAAATTAACAGCTCACTTTATTGATTTTAGAGATGCGTATTTAAAAGGTAAAAGAAGCAAAAGTTAATGAAGTATATAACGAAGAAGCGCGGCTCTATGAGCCGCGCTGACGGAATCTTCTAAGCATCCTGCTTTGGTTTTGAGCTGATCAGCTCCATGCAATCAATGTCCCTTCACTCGCTTTTTTGTGATTTGCGAGTATTACTTCCTGTAGTGTCCTTCATTGGCCTCATGCCAAACATCCATATGCCCTTATCCGAGCTTCCTGCCATTATCCATAATGAGCTTTGCCATCATGGCTCCACTAATCCTATATATACTCTGTATGGCTCACCTTGAGCGCGCATCCTGTTGTTCCATAGGTTAATTAAACCGTATTTGGCAATAATTAACTATTACTGTCCATTACACATCATGTGATTTACAGCCGTCAATGGCTTCCTAAAAGATACAAAAAGTTTAATGGAGTGACGAAGTAATAAAAGGTTAGAAATTTAATTATTTGAAAAGTTGATTTGGTGGATGGTGCACAAACCCATGATAAATAATGTTTATTTTTAAATTTACTGTTGAGTTGAGCTGCTATTTACTTAAAAGCGACACTTAAAGTGAGAGATCTCTTACATAACCAATTGCAAATTAGGCATTAATAGAAAATCTAGTTACAGTTTTTGATCAGCAAAAGGGTGTACTTTAAAAATAGAATAGTTAAAATTAGTTGATAATAATTATTGTTTGGCTTTGGAGGCCTTATGAAAAAAGCATTGGCTATTCTACTCTCAACTGTCACGTGTTTGCCTGCTATGGCAGCCGAAGAAATCAACATTTATTCTTTCCGTCAGCCTTTTTTAATTCAACCTATTCTTGATGATTTTACCAAGCAAACAGGCATTAAGACGAATGTGGTTTTTGCAAAAAAAGGGTTAATTGAAAGAGTTAAACGTGAAGGAAAGCATAGCCGTGCTGATGTGGTTTTAACATCAAACTTCAGTGCTTTAATGCAATTAGAGTCGATGGAACTAACCCAGCCGATTAAGAGCGACGTTGTGACCAAAAACGTACCTGCGAGCTTTCGCGACCCAGAAGGTCAGTGGGTTGCACTGACTAAACGTGTGCGTAACGTATATTCATCTAAAGAGCGTTTAGGTAAATTAGATGCGCTAACTTATGAAGAATTAGCTGATGTAAAGTATAAAGGAAAAATTTGTACTCGCTCTGGTAAGCACCCTTATAACCTAGGATTAGTTGCATCTATGGTCGCACATCATGGTGAGGCGGAAACCAAATCATGGCTTGAAGGGGTTAAAGCAAACTTAGCCAGAAAACCACAAGGTAATGACAGAGCACAAGTTAAAGCAGTAAAAGAGGGCCTGTGTGATCTTGCATTGGGTAATAGCTATTACTTTGGCAAGATGCTGCAAGATGAAAAGCAAAAGCCGTGGGCTGATTCTGTTTATATCAATTTCCCGAATCAAACAAACCGAGGCGCTCATTTAAATGTTTCGGGTGTTGTACTAACGAAATATTCGAAAAATAAAGAAAACGCCTTGAAACTTATCGAGTTTATGACAGACAATAAGGCGCAAAATATGTATGCGTCTATGAATATGGAATATCCAGTTAAACCGGGTGTAGCGCTTTCTGAACTTGTGGCATCTTGGGGTGAGTTTAAGGAAGACAACTTACCATTGTCAGAAATTAGTAAATACCGTCCTTTAGCACTTAAGCTAATCGATGAGGTAAAATTTGATCTTTAATGCAATCATTACTTTCTCTGTCTAAATGGCAGGTTTTTGCTTGGCTGATAGGCGTTTGCTTATCAGCACCACTGGCATTTTTAATCTTCGAGTCGCTGCAAGGCGACTCTGACGTTTTTACCCACCTGTGGGATACCGTGCTTTGGGATTATATTTATAACACCCTAGTACTTATTGCCGGCGTGCTCCTCTTAAGTTGCTTAATTGCTTTACCGCTCGGCTGGCTTACCGCTTATTGTCAATTTCCCGGTAAAAAATACTTCGAATGGGCGCTGATGCTACCTTTAGCAATGCCAACCTATATTATTGCCTACGTTTATACCGATTTATTTGATTATGCAGGCCCAGTACAAATAGCTTTAAGAGAGTGGTTTGGCTGGCAATCGCCGGATGATTATTGGTTTTTTGATATTCGTACATTAGGCGGTGCAATCGTGATGATTGCATTGGTGTTATACCCTTACCTCTACCTTATTTTTAAAACTGCTTTGCGCGAGCAGTCATTTAAGTTATTACAAGCAAGTCAGCTAATGGGTATGAGCCCATTGCAAAGCTTCTTCAAAGTGAGTTTACCCCTTGCAAGGGGCGCGATTGTCGCAGCGCTAGCGTTGATCAGTATGGAAACCATGGCTGATTTTGCTACAGTGCATTACTTTGCAGTCAGCACACTTACAACTGCCGTGTATGATACTTGGCTCGGCTATTATTCTCTAACCGCGGCTGCGAAAATTTCTGGGATCATGTTGTTGTTCTTATTTGTGGCCATCACACTAGAAAAAATCAGCCGTAAAAATACCACAGTGCATGAAAGACAAAGTGCCGTAAATGACACGCATTTATATGTGCTATCAGGAAAGTATGCATGGCTAGCCAGTATCTACTGTATTGTAGTGTTGTTTTTTGCTTTTGCTTTACCGGTTGGTGTGCTCGTTAGTTATTCAATAGATTATTTCGATCAAGCATGGAACTCTGAGTTTTTCTTATATGCTTGGCAAAGCTTGAAGATTTCTTTATGGGTAAGCGTTATTGCAATCGCGTTAAGTATTATCGTGTTGTTTTATCAGCGCATTGGTAAACAAAAGTCTAAGGCCTTGCCAGGGCGTGTATCAAGCACAGGTTATGCACTACCAGGGACAGTATTAGCGATTGCAGTTTTACTGCCGCTTACTTTGCTTGATACTAAGCTAAATGACTGGTTAGAAGGCACCACATTTGAACCTGGGCTACTATTTAGCGGTACCATTTTTGCCATGGTATTTGCGTATGTGGTGCGTTTTTATGCCATTGCTCAAGGCGCTGTTGAAGCTAGCTATGTACGAATTAGTCCGTCGCTTGATATGGCCAGCCAAAGTATGGGTAGGAATTTTGCGCAAATGCTAAGTAGTGTGCATATCCCACTTTTACGCGGGGGTATTTTAACCGCAGGGTTATTGGTGTTTATCGAATGTATGAAAGAGCTTCCAGCTGCCTTATTGCTTCGCCCTTTCAATTTTGAAACCTTGGCAACGCATGTATTCCAATATGTCAGTGACGAGCAGTTAGAGCTTGCGTCCATCTCGGCATTATTTATTGTTCTTGTTGGCTTAGTGCCTTTGTATTTTGTTAATCGCTCAATGGAGCAGCACAATTCATGAGTAGTTTGTCTTTAAAAAACTTAAGCTATCAATATGATGGCCAAAAAGTGATTGAAAATTTAGATTTAGAAGTCGCCGAAAATGAAATTGTTTGCTTATTGGGGGCCAGTGGCTGTGGTAAAACTACTACTCTAAAGGCTGTCGCAGGCTTATTAACGCCTCAGCAAGGTCAAATTGTTATTCATGGTAAAACCATGAGCGACAACACGCAGTTTACAGCGCCACAGCATCGCAATATTGGTATGATGTTTCAGGATTATGCGTTATTTCCTCACTTAACGGTTGCTCAAAATATCGCGTTTGGCCTTAGCAAGTTTAATAAGGCTGACAAACAAGCACGTATAAATGAAATGTTGGAGCTTGTGCATTTATCTGAGTTTGCACAGCGTTACCCTCATGAGCTTTCAGGTGGTCAGCAACAACGAGTGGCCATTGCGAGAGCGCTTGCTTATAAACCTAATTTGTTATTGCTTGATGAGCCTTTTTCGAATATTGATGCGCAAGTGCGCTTCCAACTTATCAATGACATTCGACAGATCATAAAAGATCAAAAGGTTTCGGCTATCTTTGTTAGTCACTCAAAAGAAGAAGCCTTTGCTTTTGCAGATAAACTGGCTGTGATGCACAAAGGTAAAATTGCCCAATTAGGCGATGCCAAAACGCTATTTGAACAGCCAGCTTGTAAAGAAGTAGCAGAATTTTTAGGGCAGGGCATTTATATTCCAGCGCAGGCTGAAGATAAATGCGAGTTCACAACTTCATTTGGTAAACTTACTTCGACAAAAGTGTGTGGGAATGCGCAAGGCTCTGGGCAAATTTATATTCGACCAGCTCATATACAGCTAGAAAATGGCGAGACGAATGACGTCGAAATTCTGCAATCGCGCTTTATCGGCACTGAGTTTATTTATCAAATAAAAGTGGCAGAGCAAATCATCGAAGTGCCAGTCGAAAGTGAACATGCCCTGAATATTAATGAGCCAGTGACTTTTAAAATTAAGCCACATGCGGTAAATTTCTTTTCATAGTCATTACTTATTATAACTTGGGGTGCCATGGCTCAGCCGCAGTCAGGAGTGTGTGCAGAGGCAAATCTGCATGGACTACATTTGTTTTTTAATGTACTCGATGGTCAAGATGAAGCCGTTAGAGCAGCATTAGGGCAATGTGAACGCTTACAGTCAGAATTGAGCGACCGTTTCTCTGAGTCTATGGTATCTAGCTTTGTGGCCATTGGGGCACAATACTGGCCGCATATATATCCTGAATGTATTCCTAAAGAGTTAAAAAGCTTTCCGCATATTCGCTCTCATGAGCACCTAATGCACACTCAACCATTTGATTTGTTGTATGTGATCCGATCTGACAGAGAAGATGTGAATCATCTATTTGCACAAAGTGTCAGGCATATGTTGGCAGGCAAAGTAGAATTGGTCGCACATATTCGTACTTTCCGGTTCTTAGACGGTCGAGACTTTAACGGCTTTATTTATGGCGCTAATACGCCTCATGGGCGTTTCAAGCGTCAAGTGGCATTAGTGCAAAATAATGAAAGCTTTGAAGATCAAGGCAGCTATATTCATGTACAGCGAGTCAAGTTTGATTTAAACCGTTGGCAACAATTAAGCCTGAATGACCAAGAAGCCATCATGGGTCGCTCTCGTTTAGAAAATAAAAAGCTAGAGATTCCTTTGTCCAATAATCACGCAGCTCTATCAGAGCTTAAAAATGAAGACAACTTACCACTGTTGCTTGAGCAAAGCATGCCGTTCGGAGATGTGTTTGAGCAGGGATCTTTGTGGGTGAGTTGTGCTGCGAAGGGCGATGCATTTCAAAAGCTGTTAACTACACGAGTAGGAAACGAGCAGCATTACGATGCATGGTTAGATTATTGTCAGGCTGACATGGGGGCAGCGTTTTTTGCGCCATCCGTGCAGTTTCTGCAAAATATGGCGCAAATAGCTGAAAGTTAAACGTTATCAAATAAAGTTTTTACTTTCTCTAATGTCGCGTCAATTTCAGATACTTTTGCTGGTGCAATAAAAATAGTGTCATCACCAGCAATCGTGCCTAGTACACCATCCGCAGTGCCTAATGAGTCAAGTAAGCGAGCAATAAGTTGCGCAGCACCGGGACTGGTGCGAATAATGATCATCATTTCGTTGTGCATGATATCAATGACTAGCTGTCGAAGAGGGCTTTTGGCTGTTGGCACGCCCATTTCAGCGGGTAGGCAATAAACCATTTCTTGTTTAGCGTTTCGAGTTCTGACTGCACCAAACTTACTCAGCATGCGCGATACTTTACTCTGACTCACATTATCAAAGCCTTGATCTTTTAAGGCGTCGACAATTTCACCTTGCGAGCCAAAGTTTTCTTCTTTTAATAGGGCTTTGAATGCTTTTATCAGCGCTTCTTGCTTTTCGTTTGCTTGCATAATAGAACTCGTTTAGTAAACATTACTTAGATTTTACACAATTCTTAATCTAGACCCAACTTTGCATTAAAAAAATCACATGAATTGATTGCAAGACTTATTTGGTTTGATCAAATCAGAAAAGAGAGTATTTTGAACTGTAAAGGCAGGTTGCATACTGAAAGCGATATTTTACAACTATAGTCGAAAAAAACTGTAAAATAGCGTCGATAAATTTGTTTTTACCTGCACTTTTCATTATCTTTACAGCACACACAATTCCACCTTCAAATTATGGAGAATTCCACATGAAAGTTGCTGTATTAGGTGCCGCTGGCGGTATCGGTCAAGCTCTATCTTTACTTCTTAAAAATGGCCTTCCTGCAGGTTCTGAGCTATCTCTATACGACGTAGCGCCAGTTGTTCCTGGTGTTGCTGTAGACCTATCTCACATCCCTACTGCAGTTAAAGTTGCAGGTTTTGGTGCAGATGATCTTGACGCAGCGCTAGCGGGTGCTGACATTGTTCTTATCCCAGCTGGTATGCCTCGTAAGCCAGGTATGGACCGTGCAGATCTTTTCAATGTTAACGCTGGTATCATCAAAACACTTGCTGAAGGTATCGTACGTAACTGTCCTAAAGCACTAGTTGGTGTTATCACTAACCCAGTAAACGGCACTGTGCCAATCGTTGCTGAAGTATTCAAAAAAGCGGGTACTTATGAAGCTTCACGTGTATTCGGTGTAACTACGCTAGACGTTATTCGTTCAGAAGCATTTGTTGCTGAACTGAAAGGTGTTGACGTATCTGAAGTTAAAGTACCAGTAATTGGTGGTCACTCAGGTACTACTATTCTTCCTCTACTTTCTCAAGTTGAAGGTGTTGAGTTCACTGAAGAAGAAGTTGCAGCACTTACACCACGTATCCAAAACGCGGGTACTGAAGTTGTTAACGCTAAAGCAGGTGGCGGTTCAGCGACACTTTCAATGGGCGCAGCAGCAGCTCGTTTCTGCTTCTCACTAGTCAAAGGTCTTCAAGGCGAGCAAAATGTTGTTGACTACGCATACGTTGCTGTTGAGAACGGCGATGCAGCATACTTCGCACACCCAGTACGTTTAGGTACTAGCGGTGTTGAAGAAATTCTTTCTTACGGCGAGCTAAGCGCGTTCGAAGAAAAAGCGAAGAACGACATGCTAGAAACACTAAACAAAGATATCCAAGAAGGTATCGATTTCATGGCTGCACAATAATTGAAATTATGAAACAAAAAACCCGCTTTAGGCGGGTTTTTTATTATGAGTAACTTTATACTTGTTAAACACAAAAAGGAGCGTGTTAATCCAAACTGTTATACACCCGCTTATTCTCTTCCTTGCTAAGTAATAAGACTTCTGTGCCACAGATCATATCTTGTAATGCTCGTTTTTGTTTAAAATCAACCAGCACTAATAAGTTACCCAAGCCCAATAAAGCGAATAAACTGCGTGCCATCGCTTTTGGCCAAGATAATAATTTACCATCAGGCGTTTGCACCTTTAGGCGCCATGCTCGCATACCAATCGTTTGGCCGCTTTTAGTCCAGAAATAGCTGAAGAAAACCATGCTAACTAAAACTAATAAAACGCTACGTAGTCCATAGAGTAGGGGGGTAGACTGAATAAGTGCAGATACGTCTTCATGATCTCCTAATGAAATCATACCTAATGAAATAAAGCCCTGAATAATGAGTAAGTAAGCAACGGTCGTCAGCATTGCGAACGCGATAACCACAAGTCCGTCATACATCAAAGAGGCAAGTCGGCGCATTAATCCAGCGCGAGGAAATTCAGACATGATAGCCAACACTTAAATAAGTAAATAGTTAAGCTATTTTACACAAAGCCAGTGAAAATGGCGAAATTGCAGGTTATAAAAGTTAAGCGATTAAATTATCAGCAGTTAAATTAAGTGACCAAAAAATTGCTTGCTCCTCTATAGGTATGTTTGTATAGTGTTTCGTACAGAGATTAGAGCATGTAAATAAAAGCTCTACCTCATAGTTATTTATCTTTATTTTCTTTTTTAGAAAAATTAAGCCAGTGTGATGGAATTGGTAGACATAGGGGATTCAAAATCCCCCGCAGCAATGCGTGGCGGTTCGAGTCCGCCCACTGGTACCATCTATTTTTTAAGTGAGAAAGAGTAGAAAAAGCAATTCCAAAAATTCATCCCTTACTCTAATTATTACTATCCTTTTCCCTCCTTTTAGATACCAAATTCCGATAGAATAAATCACATGAACTGTGATAAAGAAATTGGATTCAGTGCCATTGTAATGACCTTATCTTGATGACTAATAGATATGAGATTATCAAAGCAATAGACTTTATAACCTTGTTTCAATCTTTAAAAAAGTTTACTTCTTCAATCTATACTCATAAAAGTAAAGCATATTTTCTTATAAAAAGATTTTTAAAATAATCAGGTGAGGGTATTGATAAATTATGAATATCTCGCTGTCATTTTTAAAAATATATCCTATATTTAAATCGTTGTATTGCTTCTTAAACGGAGAAAACATGCAAAAAGAAACACGATTTACAGCCGCTGGGTTGGCCATAATGTTAGCCTGTATTCTGATTTTATGGATAGCGAGCCCTTTATCCAATCTCATATCGTTGATTCTTTTTGCTATATGCCTAGTTTCAGCTACCGCGATTTTTAAGTTGCACCAATCAAGTCTAACTCAGCTTCAAAACGAATTAGCAGAAAAAGCGACTTCTACAAGCCCAAGTTCACAATCTAGTGATGACCTAAAACAGTATTTACAATGGGTTGAAGAGCTGATACCCGTTTGGGCAAAACAGCTAGAGTTAGCTCGTTTTCAAGGAGATAATTCAGTAAATGATTTAGCTGCTACCTTTGCTGATATACGCAATAAACTTGAGGTAGCGATAGAGGCCTCTCAAGCTACATCAGGGGACATGCACAGTGAAACAGGTTTAACTCATATCATTGATCGCGCGGACAAAAGGCTAAATCAAATACTTCTTTCCTTAAATGAAGCTATGTCTGGGCGAGACGAGTTGCTCAGTGAGATAAATAATCTGACTTCTATTGCAGAGGAGCTTTCTCACATGGGTGATGAGGTAGCAGGTATTGCTTCTCAAACGAACTTGTTAGCATTAAATGCTGCCATTGAAGCAGCTCGAGCTGGAGAGGCGGGTAGAGGTTTTGCTGTTGTAGCGGATGAAGTGAGAACGCTGTCAACTCGTTCTGGTGAAACGGGCACCCGTATCACTGAGAGAATAGGTCAAGTAAATTCCACATTATTCAGTACGTTAGAGAAAACTCAAAAATTTACTAAACAAGATGTCAAGCTTATAGAGAATGCTGAAAATGTAATTGAAGAGGTCATTAACCAATATCGAGACTCAGGCATGAAAATCATCGAATCTGCAGGGCATTTGGAAGAAGAAAGTCGCATGGTTAAGTCTTCAATAGAAGAAGTAATTGTCTCACTACAATTTCAAGACCGCGTAAGTCAAATGCTCGATCAAATTCATATCAATATGAATAAATTCTCCCCCAAAATTTCGCAGGCTTTAAATGACATATCAGCAGGTTCTGCTGTTGAAGAGATTAATTCCAAGCAATGGCTAAGTGATTTTAAGAGCACTTATACAACGGTTGAACAAGTACAGATGCATGAAGATCAATCAGCAGAAACGAAGCAAGCTGAGAAATCGGAGATTACATTTTTTTAGTAAGTTAATAATGCCAGTAATCAATATGAAAGGGTGAGTTTAATGAGCAAAAATATTTTGATTGTTGATGATTCAGCCAGTGTTCGTCAGGTGGTATCAATGACGCTAAAAGGGGCTGGTTACAATGTGATTGAAGCTATTGATGGTAGAGACGGTATTGCTAAGCTTGATGGCAAAAAAATTCATTTAATTATATCAGACGTCAATATGCCAAATATGGACGGCATTAGTATGGTTAAAGAAGTTAAACAGATGGCTAATTATAAATTTACGCCCATTATTATGCTAACAACAGAGGGGGCCGAAGAGAAAAAAAGACAAGGGCAAGCAGCAGGTGCAAAAGCCTGGATAGTTAAACCCTTTGAGCCCGCAAAAATGCTTCAAGCAGTGTCGATGTTGGTTTTACCTTAACAAAAGGAAATCAGTCCATGGCTTCCATAAAAGTGACTCAAAAAAGAAACAATTCTACTGAAATCTCCTTCGCAGGAGGGCTAACAATATACTCTGTTATGGAAGCCTATCAACAGCACTTCGAGACATTCACTTTTAAGCAGTTAGTAGTTTTTAAGCTAGATAAAATAGAAGAGATTGATACTGCTGGTATACAGCTTATTACCTCCATCATTAAATCTTTATTAGAGCAAGGCAGTCAATATCAAGTTAGTAGTACCAGCGAACCTGTTAAGGAGTTTAGTGAGTTATTTGACCTAAAGTTTTTAATGAATTACGAGGTGCAATCTTCGCTAGGAGTAGAATATGTCTCTTGATGCTGCATTAGAAACATTTTACGTTGAAGCTCAAGAGCATTTAGAGCTAATGGATAACAACCTTTTGCAAATGGATGACGGTAATATCAATAACGATATACTCAATGATATTTTTCGCTCAGCTCATACTATAAAAGGGTCTGCTGGTATATTTGGACTAACTCACATAGTTGATTTTACGCATGTGGTTGAAAACGTTCTAGATAGAGCACGTGATGAAAAGATAGTCATTGAAAAACCGCTAATAGATTTGTTGTTCAAATGCAGAGACCACATGGTAACCATTGTTGCTTTGTCTATTGATGAGTATAAGCAGCAAGTTGAAGTTCAAAAAAAAGGCCAATTACTAATTGAGCAACTATTACCTTGGGCCGATGAACAAGCATCACTTGAGCCAATAAATGAAAATAAAGTAGAAGGTAAGTCAAGCACTGAAACTGATGGGTTTTGGCATATTTCACTTCGCTTATCTGAAGATTGTTTAAAAAACGGCATGGACCCCATGTCTTTCATTCGTTTTTTATCAACGCTTGGTGTGATCCACCGAATTGTTTGTCTCACTGATAAAGTACCTAAATTGGTTAAATTAGACCCAGAGCAACTCTACTTTGCTTACGAAATAGCTTTAGAGTCAGCGTCAAACAAAGAAGAAATTGAGAACACTTTTATGTTTGTCCAAGACGATTCTCACATCGTAATCTTGCCACCCAATGCATCAGGTAAAGACTTTGCTGATCTAATAGAACAATTACCGGAAGACAATAAGTATTTAATTCAAGTACTCAAAGAATGTGGCACATATAAATCACTCGACGAAAAACACACTGAGGTTGAAGATAATGCGACTTTAACCGAGATATCAACTAAACCGATAAACTTAGCAGAAAAACCTACGTCAAATAACCCCATAAAACAAACGGCGCCCAGTAAGCAAATTAGAATTGATTCAGATCGACTAGATCACTTGATCAATTTAATTGGTGAATTGGTGATTAATCAGCAGCGTGTCGATTTACTCGCAGGTAAAACTAGAAATACAACACTTATAGAGGCGGTTGATGACTTCGAGAGTTTTACAGAGCAAATTCGTGATGCCGCATTAAATTTACGAATGATCCCTATAGGCGGGACTTTTCAGCGCTTCAAACGAATAGTAAGAGACACAGCACAAGAATTAGGAAAGAACATTGGTTTAACAATCATAGGTTCTGAAACTGAATTAGATCGTTTAATGGTAGAGAAAATAGCCGATCCTCTAACGCATATTGTTAGAAACGCAATGGATCATGGGATCGAATCTGTTGAAGAGCGAATAGCTTCGGGTAAGTCTCCTAAAGGTGAATTGATATTAAAAGCTTACCATGAATCAGGACATATTGTTATTGCAATCAGTGATGATGGTAAGGGGATTAATAAAGAGGGAGTTCGATTAAAAGCGATCGAAAAAGGCATAATTTTTCAGCACACAGAGTTAAGTGATCATGAACTTTTTCATTTGATTTTTCATCCTGGTTTTTCAACCGCCGCACAAGTTACTAATCTATCGGGACGCGGTGTAGGTATGGATGTCGTTAAGCGTAATGTGGAGGCACTACAGGGAAGCATTGAGATTCTAAGTGAGGCAGGAAAAGGGTCGGAGTTTCGTATTAGTTTACCGCTGACTTTGGCGATCATCGATGGTTTTCACGTCGAGTGTAGTGGCACTCATTTTATTATTCCACAAGCAACTATCATTGAATGCCTTGACTTAGCAAGTCATGTTGAAATTGATGAACGCAATTGCATTAATTTACGTGGCGATATGATCCCCTATTTAACCATGAGTGATGTTTTTAACTTACAACCTCAAAATCGTGGTTCTGATAATGCGTTGATTTCTCAGGCGTCAATGGCAAAGCAGCCGAAAGAAGAATTAGTTATTGTGCAATTTGGCGGTAACTTGGCGGGCATCGCCGTTGAGCGTCTTCACGGTGAAGTGCAAACAGTAATCAAACCTTTAGGACCAATTTTTAAACCATTAAAAGGTATAGGTGGTTCTAGTCTGCTGGGTAATGGAGATATTGCCTTTATTTTAGATATTCCGCAATTAATAGAGCTTGCGATTGATCAAGACAAGCGCATGAAACACATTAACAAAACACAGGAGTAAGAGGAATCATGAGTCAAGTTGCAGAACAGCTTAGTACCTCCACTCAACGAAGCCAATATCTGACCTTCTCTATTGGTAAAGAACATTTTGGTATGGAACTTCATCAAACACGAGAAATTATAGAGTATGCCGGTATCACTGAAGTACCACTAATGCCCCAGTTTTTATCTGGAGTCATTAATCTCAGAGGTGAAGTTTTACCAGTTATTGACCTATCTGTCAGGTTGGGCAGAGAGCCAATTACCATTCACAAACGCACATGTGTGATTGTTGTCGAGCTACATGGTTATGAGCAGTACTGTGTGCTTGGCTTACTAGCTGACGCCGTAAACGAAGTGGTTGAATTGTCGTTATCAGATGTTGAAGATGCACCTGCTTTTGGCGCTAAAATTCGAGCGGAATTTATTCAGGGTATCGCTAAGGTTAAAGATGATTTTGTTATTTTACTAGATGCAGAAAAAACGTTGTCACCAATTGAGTTGGCAAGTTTAGTTGAGGCAGAGTTGCAATAATTGTAAAGAAGTATCATAAGGGTACAAGAGGAAATTATCATGTTAGATAAAGTAAGCTTAAAAGCCAAAGTGTTATTTCTTGGTGTTGTTGTGATCACCGCTTTGCTGTCGTTAGGGCAAATTTCATTAAGTAAATTGTCTGAATTCCACGAGACTACAGAAAGAGATTTTAAAACAGTCAGTCAGCAAGTAGAGTTATTAACTTATATCACGAATGCACATGTGATTTTCAAGATCCAAGTACAAGAGTGGAAAAATGTTTTGATCCGAGGTAATGAGAAAAAGCAATACGATAAATATGCCACTCGTTTTCAAGCTAACTCAGACAAAGTACAGGAATATTTGGCTAGTGCTTTAAAAATTAGCAAGTCATTAAACTTAGATACTGAAGAGCTAGCAAATGTAAAAAAAGATCATGCTGACTTAAAGAGCGCATATATGGCTGCATTAGCCAATTTTGATGCGCGTGATCGACTGACTGGTCAAAAGGTAGATAAAAGTGTGCGCGGCGTAGATCGTCCAGCTAGTAAAGGCATGACAAAAATCGCAGCTGATACTGAAGCTTTGTTTAAGAAAGTAATTACTGACACAATTAAGAATATGGAGGTTCAGTATCAGAAAGCCGAGACTTCTTTGAGCTCGTTTATTGTTTTCGGTTCATTATTGGTTTTGGTCGTTATGGGCTTTATCTTTTGGGATTTATTTAAAACACTCGGAGGTGAACCCAGTTATGCTGCGCATGTATGTAATCAAGTTGCACAAGGCGATCTAAGTGTTGATATTAGATTAATGGCTAACGACAAGGGTTCGTTGTTACTCAGCATCAGTAATATGAAAAACGAGCTTGCAGCTATTATTACTGAAGTAAGGAGCTCTTCCGAGGCGCTGAGTGCTGCCTCGTCGCAGGTGAACTCTACTGCTCAAACTATTGCTAAAGGTGCGTCAGTACAAGCTGCAAGTGTTGAAGAAACTTCAGCGTCTATGGAGCAAATGTCTGCTTCTATTTCTCAAAATAATGAAAATGCCAGTATCACAGATGGAATGGCACAACAAGCTGCGAAAGAGGCTTCTTCTGGCGGTGCTGCGGTTTCTGAAACTGTTGATGCAATGCAGAAAATTGCAGAGAAAATAAGTGTTATTGATGATATTGCTTATCAAACAAACTTATTAGCGTTAAACGCGGCAATTGAAGCTGGTCGAGCTGGAGACCATGGTAAAGGGTTTGCAGTCGTTGCTTCAGAAGTGAGAAAACTTGCAGAACGTAGTCAGGTGGCTGCGCAGGAAATCGGTGAACTGGCCAAAGATAGTATGGTTCGTGCCGACAAAGCAGGTAAATCCTTACAAGAAATGGTGCCATCTATAAATAAGACGGCAGACCTTGTTCAAGAAATTGCTGCAGCCTCTTCAGAGCAGGCTACGGGTGTTCATCAAATTAATGAAGCAATTTCTCAAGTGAATCAAACTATGCAACATAACGCCGCAGCGTCAGAACAACTAAGTGCCACTTCAGAAGAAATGAATATTCAAGCAGTTACCTTACAAGAGTCTGTAAATTACTTTACTTTAGATGAGTTTTTAACACCAAAACAGAGACAAATTAAATCAAATAAAGATTCTAAAAATATGGCGGGAATGAACGTTAAAAGCACAACGGGTAACTCGGCCAATAAATTGGGGAAGAGTCGCAATGAAAGTGACTCAGATGATGAAAAGTTTGTAGACTTCGATAAATAAGCTGACTGACGACGATGACTATTTGCACCAATGAAATTGTTCCTTCAGAGCAAGAGTTCTTATTATTTCAGAGCTTAGTACATTCAAGATTAGGGATAAGTTTACCCAAGCATAAACGTGTCATGCTTGGGCATCGTCTATTCAAACGTGTCAAGTCTCTAAATTTATCGAGTTTTGGTGAGTATTATCGTCACATTAACTTGTTAGAAAATGCTCAGGAAATGGAACGTGCATTGGAACTTATTACGACCAATGAAACCTTCTTTTTTCGCGAAGAAAAACATTTTGATTTTTTAAAAGATGAAATACTAAGTCAAGTTAGTCCTAATAAAGTCTTCAAAGTGTGGAGCGCTGCCGCTTCTTCAGGTGAAGAGCCATATAGCATTGCTATGACACTCCAAAAACACTGTATTACGCCCTGGCAACTAAAAGCCTCAGATGTAAATAACAGTGTGCTAGAACATGCTCGAAAAGGCATATACATTGATGACCGAGCAAAATTCTTACCAGCGGAGTATCGCACTGCTTATTGCATGAAAGGAACTGACGAATACGAAGGTTATTTACGTGTCAAACCAGAGCTGAGAAAGAAAGTAGTGTTTTTTAACTTTAATTTGCTTGATAGCATGGCTGATATGGAACATGTCGACTTAATTTTTCTTCGCAATGTCATGATTTATTTCGATGACGATACCAAACAGAAAATTGTCAATAATTTACAAAAAACTCTGAAACCAGGAGGTTGGTTGTTTATAAGTCATTCTGAAACGTTGCATGGGTTATCTCATAATTTTGAATTGATTAAACCAGCTATTTATAAATTGAATTCTAAGTCTGAATAAAGTTTGTACAAATGAATACAGATATTAATTTGCAGGCAGGAGAAGCGTATTTCGGTAAGGCGCCAAAACGAATCAGAACACTCTTGGGCTCTTGCGTTGCGGTAACTGTTTGGCATTCAGAACTCAAATTAGGTGGTTTATGCCACTATTTAATATCAGAAAGAAAAGATAACACAAACTCAACTAAGTCAGGCGATTATAAATATGGTAAGCAGGCATTAGCATTTTTGAAACAGCAGATGATGTGCAATGCTGATTTAAAGGAATATGAGGTTGGCATTTATGGCGGAAGCAACATGTATAATTCTGAAAGTTCTTCCACTATAGGTGAAAAAAACGTTTCTTATGCTCATCAGTGGTTAAAGCAGCTGGGTTTAAACGCTAAGAATGAAGATGTGTTAGGTGAAGTGTGTCGAACACTAATTTTAGATTTGTCGACAGGCGATGTTCATTTAAAAAGATATCAGCAAGAGCAGTAAGTGAATAAAAATGGGAGATAGATATGGCAATCAATGTAATGATAGTTGATGACTCGGCTGTTGTCCGCCAAGTCATATCAGCGGTCCTAAACGAAGCTCCTGACATAGATGTGTGTTCAGTCGCAAATGACCCTATTTTTGCTTATAGCAAAATGCAAAAGGAATGGCCTGATGTAATTATTTTGGACATAGAAATGCCACGGATGGATGGCATTACCTTCTTAAAGAAAATTATGGCTGAGCGACCAACGCCTGTGATTATTTGTTCTTCTTTGGCGCAACAAGGTGCAGAGTTATCAGTCTCTGCACTGTCTGCAGGCGCGTTTGACATTATCAGTAAACCGACTCTGGGAGTTAAGAGTTTCTTAGAAAGTGCTGGAAAAGAAATTATTACTGTAGTTCGCGCTGCTTCAGTCGCAAAAGTAGACAAATTTACATTGTCTGATCCGACTTCATCATTTGAATCTAATCACACTGACGATAATGTTATGGATTTTGTTAATGGTGACACTGACAAAGTGGATGATTTAGATTTAGCCAGTTTAGCCCAGACCACTGATAAAGTTATCGGTATTGGCTCTTCAACTGGTGGCACGATTGCTCTAGAGAAAATATTAACTAAATTGCCCCGAACATGTCCCGGTTTGGTGATTGTTCAACATATGCCTGAAAAATTTACAGCTGCTTTTGCAGAGCGGTTAAATGGTTTATGTGAGGTAGAAGTAAGAGAAGCGACATCTGGAGATAGAGTTATACCAGGCCGAGTACTGATAGCACCAGGAGGGAGACATTTACAAGTTAAACGGTCAGGTGGGCAGTATATAACGATTGTTTCTGAAGGTCCTGCCGTTAATCGCCATTGTCCATCTGTTGATGTGTTATTTAAATCTCTTGCAAAAAACGTAAAACAAAATGCGACAGGTATTATATTAACAGGAATGGGTAATGATGGTGCAAAAGGGTTATTAGCCATGAAAGAATCAGGCAGTAAAACAGTGGCACAAGATGAGGCATCTTGTGTGGTATTTGGTATGCCAAAGGAAGCTATTAAGTTAAATGCTGCTCAACAAGTTGTAGACTTGAAAGATATCACAAGGTTTATTAATTAATTTTTGGGCTAGGTTGTTATAGGTATACAAATGGAAAAACCAAGAGTACTAGTGGTCGACGACAGTGAAGTTCAGAGAGCTCATGTGATTGGCTTATGTGAAGTACAGGGCATTTACGATTTTGATATAGCTGAAAATGGTCTAGTTGCCCTTGAAAAATTGACTTTGGCCAAATACGATCTTGCATTTATTGACCTAGAAATGCCTGTTATGGATGGTGTTGAATTAGTAAGACGAATTGCTGAAAAAAAATTAGTTAAATCTGTTATTATTTTAAGTTCAAAAGATCCTTCTCTTATTATGAGTATCGGTACCATGGCAAAAAATGATGGATTATTAGTCGTAGGTTCTTTTCAAAAGCCACTCAAAGGTGAAGATCTGGTGACTAGTTTAAAGCGGTTTGAGCGTGGTCTAGCGCAAGTAAAAACTGAACAAGCGAAAACAGATTTAACTGAACAAGATATTCTCCAAGGTATTCTTAAAAAAGAAATCATACTGCACTATCAACCAAAATTAACGGTAAAGGGTCTACTTTTTAAAGGCGTTGAAGCTTTATCTAGATGGCATCATCCAAAACGTGGGGATATTTCACCGGTAGAATTTATTGCAGCTGCAGAGCGATATGGCATTATTTCAAAGTTGACCATATATTTATTTGAGCAGGCCTTAAAACAAAAATCGGACTGGTTTAGTCATGGGTTAAATTTTCATTTGTCATTTAACCTATCACCATTGTCTTTGTCAGAGTATAGTTTAGCCGATGATATCGCCGCTCAAGTCGAAAACTATCATGTCTCCCCTAAAGATATAGTGTTTGAAATAACAGAAAACGCCTTGTGTGGTGAAGTATCAAAGGCCATAGAAACGCTAGCAAAGCTGCGTCTCAAGGGGTTTAAGATTGCAATCGACGATTATGGAACTGGTTTTGCCAATGCTCAACAGCTTTCAAGAGTACCTGCAACAGAACTAAAACTTGATCGTATCCTTGTCGACAATGTAGCAACAAATCCTCAACAACAGGCAATCCTAAAAAGTACGGTGGGTTTAAGTAAAGATTTGCAGTTAGAGACTGTGGCTGAAGGCATAGAGCACTTGGAAGATTTTAAGTTCATTCATCAATTAAATGTCGACCTTGTTCAAGGATATTATTTTGCTAAACCTATGGCGGCAGACCTACTTATTGATTGGCTCTCGCATGATTTGACTGGTATTCGTAATCAACTTACTAAAGATCTAACAACCGAATAAAGTTCATCATTAGTCAAAAATCTTTTCTGATGTTATTTGAGTACTTATCTTTATAAGACGAGTGTTACTACAAGATTTTGAATCTTAATATATTTATTAAGCTTTTCTCTCTCATTAGTATTGCCAAATTTATATTCAAATTCGTTATTTTTAAGTTATATGTAAATAAAAAAAGACTGTTATTTACTAGATGCTCTATCAGTCTAAAAAAGAAGCAAGGGGGCATTGCCGCGTTATAAACACGGCACAGATTATACTTTATTAGCGGAACTGTTAGAGTGTTTCACTGTATTCAAACAGTATTTGTTCAATCCAAGTAGCAATGCGTTCGTCACTTTTTTCGTACTGACTGTCTTCATCTAAAGCCAAACCAACAAAGTGCGACTTATCTTCGGTGAGTGCTTTTGAGGCTTCAAACTCGTATTCATCGTTATTTGGCCAGTAGCCTAAAAAGGTTACGCCTTGTGGTGCGATTTTATCATGTAGCATGCCAAGTGCGTCTTGGAACCATTGACCATAACCCTGCTGATCGCCCATACCGAATAATGCGATGGTTTTACCTGCTAGGTCGACGTTTTCAATGTCGTCCCAGCTTGATTCCCAATCTTCTTGTAGTTCACCAAAGTCCCAAGTCGAAATACCTAAGATTAGAAAATCGAAATTTTCAGCGTCTTTTAAGTTCACATCTTTAATGTTGAACATAGACAGGGTGTCTTTGCCGATAATGTCTTGAATTTTTTCAGCTGCCATTTCGGTATAGCAGGTAGTTGAACCATAAAATAAGCCAATTTGCATGCGGTTTATCACTTCTTATAAGGCTGATATGATGGGGTAAATTTTACCTGATGACACTTTAAATTGATACAGGCGACCAGTGAGCGATTTAGCAGATTTTGAAAATGACATGACTGAGCAAGAGGATGTGATAGAAGCATTTATCGATGTTCTTTTTCTTGAACACGGCTTGAGCGAGAATACTTTGGCCGCTTATCGCACCGATTTAGAAAAGTGCGATGCCTATATGAAAGCAGAGCAAGGCAGAGACAATCTGCTTGAAGTGACGCAGCAAGATATTGAACAATACTTGGCGTATCGTGTAGATTTAGGCTTAAAGCCTCGTAGCACAGCCAGAGCCATCAGCGCGTTAAAACGTTTTTATTTGCACTGGGTTAAGATGCAAAAAATCTCAGCATCACCTATGGTCAATATAGCACTCCCTAAAACTGGGCAGGCAATTCCTAAAACACTTACTGAAAACGAAGTAGAAGCCTTGCTTGATGCGCCTAATGTTGAAGACCCCATGGGGCTCAGAGATAAAGCCATGTTAGAACTATTGTATGCGACAGGCCTGCGAGTCACTGAGCTAGTGGGGTTACGCATGGAGCAAATTAACTTGCGCCAAGCTGTGGTGTTAGTGCGTGGTAAAGGTGGCAAAGAGCGCATGGTGCCGATGGGAGAAGAAGCGCAGCATTGGATAGATTTATTTATACAGCAAGGTCGTGCTTTAATGATTAAGCATGCCACTGACTTTGTTTTCCCATCAAAACGTGGGATAGGTATGACTCGTCAAACTTTTTGGCATAGAATCAAACACTATGCTATTTTGGCAAACATAACGTCGCCATTATCGCCACATACGTTACGTCATGCCTTTGCAACACATTTGTTGAATCATGGTGCTGACTTACGAGTCGTGCAAATGATGCTGGGCCACAGCGACTTATCGACGACACAAATTTATACCCATGTAGCGAGCGAAAGGTTGAAATCGCTGCATCAAGAACATCATCCTCGTGCGTGATGGAATTTTTTTGAATTTATCCGGTCATACTGGGTAGCAACGAAATTTATGAGAACAGAATGAAAAAGTTAATTTTAGCTGCAGCAATGGCGTTATCTACAGGCGCAATGGCTGAGCAAGTGACTGCTCCTTTAGTTGGTGCAGTAGAAACAACAGTAAGCCCAATCGAAACTCAGTTAAATAACTTAGGCTTAACAGTTAAAGCAATTCAAGACAGCCCAGTCGCTGGCTTAAATACGGTTTTAACTGACAAAGGCGTATTTTACGTGAGCCCAGATGGTCGTTACCTGGTTCAAGGTACGATGATCGATGTCGACAAACGAGAGAATTTAACTGAGTCGGCGTTAAGTGGCGTTCGTAAAGAAGGTGTGACTGAGTACGAAGACTCAATGATTGTCTATAAAGCCGAAAACGAAAAGCATCAAGTTACTATATTTACTGATATTACTTGTGGTTACTGTCGTAAGTTACACCGAGAGTTAGATGACTACTTAAATGCAGGTATCACAGTGAAGTATCTTGCATTCCCTCGTGGTGGTTTACGTGGCAAGGGCTACAAAGACTTAATGAATGTGTGGTGTGCTGAAGATGCCGCAAAAGCATTAACAGAGGCAAAAGCGGGTGAAGAAGTGGCAGAAGTTAAAAACTGTACTGCACCTGTGGCTGAGCACTATCAGCTAGGTCAGAGCTTTGGCATTTCTGGTACACCAGCAATCATTTTAGAAGATGGTTCGATTATTCCTGGCTACCAACCAGCTGCAGCATTGGCGCAAGCGCTAGACGGTAAGAAGTCATAAGCGATAAAATTCGCTATAATCACCGTATTATTAAAAAGGCCTAAGGGCCTTTTTTTGTTGTCTGTTAAATCTCTGTTTTAACGTTGTAATGCTTATCCTCTTAATTCAGTATTATTGAGAGCATGTATAAGGGTAAAAGAATAAATGCAAACCGTGATAGCAACACGTGAGCGCATGGATGACAGTCATCTTCCTGCGCATCTTCATCCTGTCATTAAACAAATCTATGCAGCTCGCGGTGTGAGCGACCCTGTTGAGCTCGATAATCGTGCTAATACCTTATTAAATTTCAACTTATTCAAAGATATGGATAAGGCCTGTGCTTTGTTGGTCGAAGCACTGCAACAGCAAAGTAAAATATTAATCGTTGGTGACTTTGATGCCGACGGTGCAACCAGTACCTCAGTATTGATGGAAGGGTTAGCATTATTTGGTTTCCAGCATGTTGATTATCTTGTACCAGACCGCTTTAGCTTAGGCTATGGTTTAAGTCCTGCGCTGGCAGAGCAAATTGTTACTATTGCGCCAGATTTAGTGATCACAGTAGATAACGGTATTTCTTGTATTAGTGGCGTTGAGATTGTCAAAAATGCCGGTATTAAAGTACTTATCACTGATCACCACTTGCAGGGTGAACAATTGCCCAATGCCGATGCCATCGTCAACCCAAACCAACATAGTTGTAACTTCCCCTCAAAAAGTATTGCAGGGGTTGGCGTGGCGTTTTACTTGCTGGTGGCGCTGCGTCATAGTTTGCGCGAACTGCACTATTTTGTGACTCAACAACAGCCAGAACCAAATTTAGCAGAGTTACTTGATATCGTTGCACTAGGAACGGTTGCCGACGTTGTAGCACTCGATGCAAATAACCGCACATTGGTTTATCAGGGCTTAGCACGTATTCGTAGCGGTAAAACGCGACCGGGGATCACCGCACTCATTGAAGTGGCAAAACGTAACGCTGCGCGTTTGTCTGCCAGTGACTTTGGTTTTGCACTCGCGCCGCGTTTGAATGCTGCTGGCCGACTGGATGATATGAGTCTAGGTATCGCTTGTTTGTTATCGAAAGACATCAACCAAGCAAGACGAATAGCAGGCGAGCTTGATGCACTTAACCATGAACGCCGTGAAATTGAAGCGGGCATGCAGCAAGAAGCGCAAGCCGTGCTGGAGCGCTTGGTATCGGCACAACAAAGCGTGCCTGATGTTGTCTGTTTATATCAAGACGATTGGCACCAAGGGGTGATTGGTATTTTAGCCGGGCGCTTAAAAGAGCGCTATCACCGTCCGGCAATTATTTTTGCACAAGGTGACGAGGGGGAAATAAAAGGCTCATGTCGCTCTATAGAAGGGTTGCATATGCGTGACCTACTTGAGCAAATTAACACTCAGCACCCAGACCTAATTGCTAAGTTTGGTGGCCACGCTATGGCGGCAGGTTTAACCATTTTAGAGCGTGACTTTGAACGTTTTAAATCGGCGTTTACTGGTGCTGCTAGTGCGATTTTGACCGAAGAGCATAAGCAAAGTGTGCTACTGACTGATGGCGAGTTGCCTGCGACCTGTTTTAATCTAGACTTTGCGCAACTGCTTCAGCAAGCAGGGCCTTGGGGTCAGCAATTCCCTGAACCTGTATTTGAAGGCGTATTTGAACTCATTCAGCAGCGTATTGTCGGTGAAAAGCACCTAAAATTGGTGCTAAAACACAGCTCTGGTCAGTTAGTTGATGCCATCGCTTTTAACATTGATGTAAAAGCTTGGCCAAATACAGCCGCACAATATGCCAAATTGGCGTATCAGCTCGATATAAATGAGTTTAGAGGCAAGTTCTCACTACAATTATTAGTGCGAGAAATTCAAGCTCAACCCGCATAAACCCATTTATAGGGCACAGATTGTCTGTTATCATGGCGCGTTTAAAAATCACGCGCCTTTTTTATGGGCTGAAAAAGCGTTCAGCCGTTGATATTGGTCACGTGACACGTTAATTTTTTTGGAGTAGTGAGCATGTTTGAAGTGAATCCTGTGATTAACCAAATCAAGGAAATTCGCGAACGCACTGAGCTGCTTAGGGGGTATCTTTGACTACGCTCTAAAACAAGAGCGCTTAGAAGAAGTAAACGCAGAGTTAGAAGACCCAGCAGTATGGAATGAGCCTGAAAAAGCACAAGCATTGGGCCGTGAAAAATCGAATCTAGAAGCAATTGTTGAAACCATTGATAATCTTGTTGGTGGTGCAGACGATGCAGAAGGCCTAGTAGAACTAGCCGTTGAAGCCGAAGACGAAGAAACCTTTGAAGAAGCACAAGCTGAAGTAGAAGGTCTAGTGGGTCAATTAGAAAAGCTAGAGTTCCGTCGTATGTTCTCTGGTGAACAAGATGCTAACGATGCCTATATTGACTTACAGTCAGGTTCGGGCGGTACTGAAGCGCAAGACTGGTGTAACATGTTACTGCGTATGTACTTACGTTGGGCTGAAGCGAAAGGCTTTAAGGTTGAAATCGTAGAAGCAACTGATGGTGATGTTGCCGGTATTAAAGGCGCAACCGTGCGAGTATCTGGTGAATATGCTTACGGCTGGTTACGTACAGAAACAGGCGTACACCGTTTAGTGCGTAAGAGCCCATTCGATTCAACAGGTCGTCGTCATACTTCATTTGCGTCTGCGTTTATTTACCCAGAAATTGACGACAACATTGAAATTGATATTAACCCGGCTGATTTACGTATCGACGTATATCGTGCATCGGGTGCTGGTGGTCAGCACGTTAACCGTACAGAATCTGCGGTACGTATTACTCACTTACCAACGAATACCGTTGTGCAGTGTCAGAATGACCGCTCACAACATAAAAACAAAGCGCAAGCAATGAAGCAGTTAAAAGCGAAATTGTTTGAACTTGAAATGAAAAAACAAAACGCCGAAAAGCAGTCTCAAGAAGATGCTAAATCAGATATCGGTTGGGGTAGTCAGATCCGTTCATACGTATTAGATGACTCACGTATCAAAGATTTACGTACTGGCGTTGAAAACCGTAATACCCAAGCGGTATTAGACGGTGATTTAGACAAATTTATCGAAGCCAGCCTGAAATCAGGCCTTTAATCAACAAGCTAAACTAAGAGCTAAAAAATGACAGATCAAATCCAAGACGAAAATAAACTCATTGCTGAGCGTCGTGCTAAATTGGATACAATTCGTGAGAATTGTGATGCCAATGGCCACCCGAACACCTTCCGCCGTGAAGACTATACGGCTGATCTACAGGCTAAGTTTGGTGATAAATCGAAGGAAGAGCTTGTTGAGTTAGACCATCAGGTATCGGTTGCAGGTCGTATCCTTGCTAAACGTGGTCCTTTCCTTGTGTTACAAGACATGAAAGGCCGTATTCAAGCATATGCATCAAAAGACGTGCAAAAAACGCTTAAAGAAAAATATGGTCAACTAGATATCGGTGACATCATCGGTGTATCTGGTCCACTTCATAAGTCAGGTAAAGGCGACCTTTACGTAGATATGGTGCAGTACGAGCTACTGACTAAGTCACTTCGTCCGTTACCAGAGAAGTTCCATGGTCTAACAGACCAAGAAGCTAAGTACCGTCAGCGTTACGTTGATCTGATCACCAACATGGACACGCGTGAAACGTTCCGTATCCGTTCAAAAGTGATCGAAGGCATTCGTCGTTTCTTAGCTGAGCGTGATTTCATGGAAGTTGAAACGCCAATGCTTCAGGTTATTCCTGGTGGTGCAACGGCGCGTCCATTCGTGACTCATCACAATGCATTAGACATCGACATGTACCTACGTATCGCGCCTGAGCTTTACCTTAAGCGCCTAGTAGTAGGTGGTTTTGACCGTGTATTTGAGATCAACCGTAACTTCCGTAACGAAGGTCTTTCAACGCGTCACAACCCAGAATTCACTATGATCGAATTCTACCAAGCTTACGCTGACTACAACGACCTAATGAATTTAACTGAAGACATGTTACGTACTGTTGCACAAGACGTTCTTGGTACAACAACAGTGATTAACACAGTTAAAAACGCTGAAGGTGAAGTTGTTGAAACAATCGAATATGATTTTGGTAGCAAGTTTGAGCGTCTATCTATGGCTGATGCCATCATCAAGTATGGTCCTGATGCTGAAGAAATTGCGCATATCTTCAAAGATCCTGAAAACCACTTCGATGAGTTAGTCGCTTACGCGGAGAAAGTACACGTTAAGATCCCAGAAAAATGCGTATGGGGTGCAGGCAAGTTCTTATGTGAGATCTTCGAAGAAACAGCTGAACACAAGCTAATTCAACCGACTTTCATCACTGAGTACCCGTGGGAAGTATCTCCACTTGCACGTCGTAACGATGAAAATCCATTCATCACTGACCGTTTCGAATTCTTCGTAGGCGGTCGTGAGCTTGCTAATGGTTTCTCTGAGCTTAATGATGCACAAGACCAAGCTGAACGTTTTGCGCGTCAGGTTGAAGAAAAAGATGCCGGTGATGACGAAGCAATGCACTTCGATGCAGACTACATTCAAGCGCTTGAGTATGGTTTACCACCAACAGCGGGTGAAGGTATCGGTATTGACCGTCTAGTGATGCTTTTCACTGACTCACCAACAATCAAAGACGTTATCTTGTTCCCGCACATGCGTCCACAAGCTGACTAATCTCGATTGAGTTTATCGATAAGAGCCTTGGCAAATGCCAGGGCTTTTTTTTGCCTAATAAAAGCTTATATTTAGCGTTAATACCAATCCTCAATAATACTCAATCATTTTGAGGGACTAAAACTGACGCTAACTTCGTTGAAAATTTCTTATTTAGAACAACTAAATAGCAAAATTTTCGCCTCGTTACCGACAAGTTTTTCTTGCCTCAAAATAGGTCGCTTAATTAAGAGGATTGGTATAAGACATTTTATATTCAGATTTAGGGAATTTAGAAAACTGAGAAAGAGATTCAGAAATAAGGTAAGACTTCCCCGGCTTCGCGGATGCTGATGTCAGCCCTTGAACCCTAAGGTTCAAGGCGGAGTGTAACAGCTCACCGTAGGCTTCTCGGTGCATGCCAAGCTTGCGCAATAGTAAGCAAACTACACCCCTAGATAAAGTTTATCGGCTCAGGGACTTAATCTGCTGTCCTACGAGCTAGGGAATTAAGTTCAGTATATAAGACTTGCAGCAGAGGTAAACCATAAATCAAGAAATATCAGTTCAACTGCTGGCAAATTAAACGCCGCTGCTCATAAATGAAGCCCTTTAAAGACAATTGTTTGGAGTTGCTATACTGTGAGTGTTAGCATTAATAGTAATTAAATTAAGACGTACTTTTTAAATTAAGTTTGTTCTTAAGTGCTCAATCTAATTGGTATTGCAGCCAGGCAACCAGCAAGAGAAACGCATGAGCATAGCGAGCTATGTGATTGAAGTAATAAGCGAAGTTTACAAATTTGCAGCGCCAAGTAGAAAGAGTATAAACATAGATTCTTTGACGAGCATTAGCAATGACAGAAATGACCGATTACACACAAGCACAACTGCTGCTTGAAAAGCATGATATTTTCGTATCGCCTTCAGAAGCACACGGCACCATCAGTGGTTTGCTGGCTTGTGGCTTAAACATTGATGAAAAAGACTACTTAATTATGTTAAGTGACGTGTTTAACGACGGACAAAGTTTCTCAAACGAATTAAAAGGGCTATTTGGCCAAATGTTCACGCATGTTATGTCATGCTTCAACAGCGAAGAGCCAAATTTTGAGCTGTACTTGCCGAATGAAGACGAGACCCTACTAGATAAAGCCAATGCGCTAGTGGCATGGGTTTCGGGCTTTTTATTGGGCTTTGGTTTAAAACAAAAAGACTATGGCAAGCTGTCAGCTGATGTCAAAGAAGTGATCAGCGATTTTAGTGAAATCACTAAGCTCGATACTGACTTCGGTGAAGAAGAAGAAGACCAACAAGCATTCCACGAGATCGTTGAATATATCCGTGTTTCAGCACTGTTATGTTTTGCTGAAATGGGCAGAGAAACTGTTACTCCATCAAAGACTTTACACTAATGATCAGCATTCAAGAATTTGTTCAGCGCAGAAGCAAATTACTTGCGCAACTCGACAACCACAGCGTAGCGATTATTCCTGCAGCGGTTGAGATCACTCGTAGCCGCGATACCGAATTCCCGTTTCGCCAAGACAGCGACTTTTTCTACTTAACAGGCTTTAAAGAGCCAGATGCCGTTTTAGTCTTATCAAAAGGCAAACAAGGTGAAGGCAAAAGCACGTTATTCTGTCGTAACAAAGATAAAACAGCCGAGATTTGGCACGGCCGCCGAGTGGGCTATGAAAGCGCCAAATCAGATTATCAGTTTGATGAAACTTACCCGTTGAGTGAGTTAGACGATGAGCTACTGCAGTTAGTGAATGGCAATCGCACTTTATTTTACGCTCAAGGTACTTACAGTGCGTTTGATGACAAGGTGTGGGCTTTATTAAATACTCTGCGCGGTGCACCGAAAAAAGGCTATCGCGCGCCTGAGATTATCAAAGATACACGACCGCTTATTCATGAAATGCGTTTGTTTAAATCAGACGCAGAAATTGCCGTGATGCGCAAAGCGGGTCAAATAAGCGCTGAAGGTCATGTGCGTGCAATGCAGTTCGCCAAGCCTGATGCTACTGAATACCAACTGGAAGCCGAGCTTCATCATCATTATGCCATGAATGGCGCACGCTATCCGGCTTATGGCACCATTGTCGGCTCAGGTAATAATGCCAATATTCTGCATTACACAGAAAACAGCGATACCTTAAAAGCAGGCGACTTAGTGTTGATTGACTCAGGGTGTGAACTTGAAGGCTATGCAGCTGATATTACTCGTACTTTCCCTGTGTCTGGTAAATTCAGTGAGCCACAAAAGACCATTTATGAGCTGGTATTAAAAGCCCAAACGGCGGCATTTGAACATGTGAAGCCAGGCGGTACTTTGGTTGCTGCTAATAAAGTGGTGATGACGGTAATGACCCAAGGTTTGATCGAGCTCGGTATTTTATCTGGCGAGTTAGATACACTTGTTGAAAAACAAGCATGCAAAGCGTTTTATATGCATGGTTTAGGTCACTGGCTAGGCCTTGATGTACACGATGTGGGTGAATACAAGCTCGATGAAGCCGACCGCCCATTTGCACCGGGTATGGTGTTGACCATAGAGCCAGGTTTGTATTTCGATGAAGATGCACAAGTGCCTGAGCAATATAAGGGTATCGGCATTCGCATTGAAGACGACCTATTGGTAACTGAAAAAGGTCATGAAAATCTGACCCAAGACGTGCCGAAAACCGTAGCAGAAATAGAAGCGTTAATGCAGCAGTAGGAGAATGCGTTGCAGCACTTTGATGTTGTGATTGTAGGCGGCGGTATGGCAGGGGCCACCGCTGCTTTGGCAATCAAAAAGACCAGCCCAACTTTGCAAGTTGCCGTTATTGAGGCATTTGCACCAAAAAGCCAAGCACACCCTAGTTTTGACGACCGCTCAATTGCTCTGGCCGATCAGTCTGTGCAGTATTTAAAGCAATTTAACTTGTTTAATGCTGACTGGCCGTTTGCCGAAGCCATTAAGCAAGTACACGTGTCTGATAGAGGTCACTTTGGTAAAACCTCATTGCACCACCAAGACTATAAAACGAATGCCCTTGGTTATGTGGTGGAAGTGAACCCATTTGGTGCTTATTTGCATCAACAGCTAGCTAAAACGGACATTCAACTATACTGCCCAGCGACCATTAATGAGTTAAAGCAAACTCAATCTAGTGTTGAGCTGACCTTAAACGACGAAACCCAGTTAAGTGGAAAGTTGTTAGTTGTTGCCGATGGTGCCCAATCCCCCACGCGCAAACAGCTAAACATAGGTTTTGATAGTCTGGCCTATGAGCAAGGGGCACTAATCGCCAATATCGAAGTTGAAGGTGGTCATAGCGGTCAAGCGTTTGAACGTTTTACCGAGCATGGGCCAATGGCACTGCTCCCTATGACACGAAACCGCTACTCGCTGGTTTGGTGTATGCCTAACGCACACCTTGAACATTATAAAACGCTTGAACCTGACGCCTTTATTGCTGAGCTGCAAACTGCCTTTGGCTATCGCGCTGGGGTATTCAAACAGGTTGGCATGCGCGCACAATATCCGCTGGTACTAGGTCGAGTCGAGCAGCTGGTTCATCACCGTAGCCTGTTAATCGGTAATGCAGCTCATGCTATTCACCCCATTGCTGGGCAAGGTTTTAATTTGGGTTTGAGAGACATTCAAGCCTTGGTTGAGCTGATTGCATCAAAGCAACATGCTTTGGGTGAACATGCCTTTACGCAAGCTTATAATCGTGCGCGTGCACAAGACATCAAAACAGTGATGACACTGACCGATGCACTCGTGCGACTGTTCTCAAATTCTTCTCGTTTAATGGCACTCGGTCGCAGTTGCGGTCTGCTTGCCATGTCACTGTCTGAAAATTTAAAAGCACCGTTAGCCAATCAACTAATGGGTCATGTTATTAAAGGAAAAAGCTGATGCAACAAGCGCAAGTATGTATTGTCGGTGGTGGCTGTGTAGGCCTCACTTTGGCGTTAGGTCTGGCGAAAAATAACATTAGCGTACACGTGATTGATGCGGGCAGTGAGCCTGCGCCACTTACTGAGCAGTTTGCTAATCGCGTGAGTGCTATCAGTCTTGCTAGTCAAACGTTGTTTACCGAGTTAGGTGCTTGGGATGAGGTTTTAGCGCAGCGAACTTGTGCCTATACGCATATGGACGTTAGAGACAAAGACAGTTTTGGCAAAATCGCGTTTAACAGCACAGAGCTAGATTTACCTGAGCTTGGCCACATCATTGAAAATGACGCTATTCGTTATGCGCTGTTTCAGCAGTTAAAACAGTATTCATCTGCAACACTTAGCTTTAATACTCGTTATCAAGCTATTCATCAAACCGACACTGACGTGTTAATCACCTTAGAGTCAGGCATGCCAGTTATGGCCAAGCTATTAGTTGCAGCAGATGGCGCAAATTCGGGTATTCGTACTCAGTTTAAAATGCCCATTACGTTTTGGGACTACGATCATCACGCTATCGTCGCAACGGTTAAGACGCAAGAGACACACAGCCATACTGCAAGACAAGTATTTTTACCAACTGGACCTTTGGCGTTTTTACCACTCAGTGATGAACACAGCCAATCAATCGTGTGGTCAACGTCACCTGAGCAAGCACAGCATTTAATGTCGCTAGATAAAACTGAGTTCAATAAAGCATTGAATGTCGCCATCGACGGTCAATGTGGTTTGTGTGAGGTGCAAGACGACCGAGCGGTGTTCCCGTTGAAAATGCGTTACGCCCAACAGTGGGTAAACGGCAAGATTGCATTAATGGGTGATGCTGCACACACCATCCACCCGCTGGCGGGGTTAGGTATGAACCTAGGTCTTAAAGATGCAGCGCTTTTAATTAAACTACTCACCGACAGCAAGCAAGAATTTGCCAGCACTCGCGTGCTGCGTGAATACGAACGCGCTCGTAAACTCGATGCACAAAAGCACATTGCCATGATGCAAGGTTTAAAAGAGCTGTTTGAAGGCGATAACCCGTTGAAGAAACTGATCCGCGGTGTTGGCTTGAGTATGGTTGATAACCTTGGACCAATTAAAACCTTATTTGCCAAAGAGGCTGTGGGTAAGTAAGTGCAAAATACACTTTGCGAAGCAAAGTTACTTTTGCGCAAGGGCGACGAGTGACCGAAACGATGTTTCGCAGCGCGAGGAGGTGAGGGTATGGATACCCGATGGGCGTAGCTACATGGATGTAATACAACATAGCCCTAAAACTTTTCATTTGTAGTGCGCGCAGCAAGACTAGCGTTGAGCGTGAGGCCTTGGATGGCCGAACCGGACCCAGGCTACATGGACGTAATATACTCACCAAACATTATTAAGACCGAAACTTCGTTTCGTTCACTCGTCATCCCTCTATCACGCTAATTCTTCAAATAAATAATTGATGTGAACGTAAACGGCTGAATAGTCCATTCATGGACTAAGTCAGCCTTACATTTCATCCATGAAATGAATTACTCATCAATTACTTATTTTCAGGCGTGATAGAAGGGGATAGGGTGTATCCTGTTAGATTTATATTTATCCTGTAGGCGCCGACTTTATGTCATGCTTTTTGAGCTATGCTCAAACACAAAACCTGTCATCCTGACGAAGGTCAGGATCCAGTAGTTAAAAATAGACCCTGAAATAAATTCAGGGTGGCGGAGGAGCGGAGCTAAGTTTCTTAGCGCGGGGGAAACCCGTGCCTTCAAAGCAAATTTTTACACTCTGTAGGCGTCGACTTTATGTCGCGCTTTTGAAATTATCTTGATAACTCGCAAACTATTGAACGCTTAACGCTTAACGCTTAACGCTTAACGCTTACCCCAATCTCAATTCAATAAACTCCGCCAGCTTATCAACGGCATGCACAGACTCGGGGGAATTTTTTACTAAGCAAATACCAATTTGACCGAGCTCGGGTAGGTGAGGGGTGTGTGACTGATAATTTAAGTCGCTTGGTACGGTGCTTTTAGCAAGCACTGTGACGCCTAGGTCTTCTTTAATCGCGGCGATTAAACCGGTTAAATCGGCGTTGCTGTAAACAATACGGTATTTTAATCCGGCTTGTTGAAGGGCTTCGATGGCGCGGCGGCGGTAGATACAGCCCTCAGGTGCGGTGACCAGCGTCACTACATCGTTTTTAGCGAGGTTTAAATTGCCGACCCACACCAGTTGGTCTTGCATGAATACGGGGAACTGATCTGAATTAAGCTCTTCATTCAATGCTAGCACTAAATCGAATTGATCTTGGCGCGAAACAGACAACAAATGTTTACTCAAACGTGACTTCACTTCGAGGGCCACATCAGGATAAAGAGAAACAAAGTCGCCAATAATAGACGGCAAAATTCGCGCTGCAAATTCACTTGGAATACCTAGGCGCACTTTACCGGTCACACTCTCTGAGGTGAACTGCTGTAAAATGGCATCGTTTTGTTGCAGCATTTGTTTAGCCAGCGGCAGCAAAAGCTCGCCATATTGATTGATAACTTGTCGTTGACCTTGTTTTTTAAACAATCGACAGCCGAGCATTTCTTCGAGTCGTTTAATTTGTAATGACACCGCAGGTTGCGATAATCCCAGTAGTTCACCGGCCTTGGCAAAGCCACCTAATTCAACCACAGTAACAAATGTGCGTAAGCCGTCGTTCGATAAGTTCTTCATATTTAAAAAATCAATTTATAAAACCAAGTTACATAAGCATTATTTATCAATGTATAAATAAATACAATTTGTTGTTGCCCAAATGCACTCATATACTGCACAAATTAAAGTTTTATTAAGGTGTGGTTATGACATTTTCAGCCAGTATGTTTGCAAAACATCGTCAAGGCACAGCGCCTGCGCTAAACACGTTAGCGTTAGACAGCGCACAGTTGGTCTTAGACTTCAGTGGCTTCGAAACCACACCATTTTTAAACCAAGTTTTAGGTATTAATCTAAATAAACTATTAGCACCGGGTTTAGGCGTTAAAGGCCAACTGGCATCGGGTGCGGCATTTACGGTTTATTACTTCAGTGAAACGGCTTACCGCTTTGTGATTGAACAAAATCACGCAGATGAGCTACAAAACTTGGTTGAAGCCCACCACAGTGATTACGACATTGAGCTGGTGGCGCGCAAAGATTTAAGCATGAGCACATTAAGCGGTGAGCAAGCGTTTGATACCATTATCAAACAGTTTGGCTTAACACCGGGTCTGCGTTTATCAGACGAGCAAGTGTGCTACGGCCGTCAAAGTGGTGAAGTGTTCGTCACGTCATTACTTGCAGACGACTTGCAGCAGTATCAGTTGATTGCCCAAACAGACACTCTGAATAAATGGCATCAACAGTTGCAAGAACAAGGCTTTAGCCTAAACTAGATTTCAAATAAAATTTGCTAAGGCACTCAATACGGGTGCCTTAGCTGTTATTGCATTAACCCCGCCTCGAAGAGGCAATCTTGTAGCCATACACTACAAGGTCAGTAATTAGTGAAGGAATGATATGACTTCTAAAACTGTACTACACGCTAAGCACGTAGAAGCTGGCGCAAAAATGGTTGACTTCCACGGTTGGGAAATGCCGATCAACTATGGTTCACAAATCGAAGAGCACAACGCAGTTCGTAACGATGCAGGTATGTTCGACGTATCTCACATGACAATTGTGGACGTTAAAGGCGCAGACGCAAAAGCATTCTTACGTAAGCTTGTAGCGAACGATGTAGCTAAGCTAGAAGTACCTGGTAAAGCACTTTACACAGGCATGTTAAATGAAGAAGGCGGCGTAATTGACGACCTTATCATCTACTTCTTTTCTGAAACTGAATACCGCCTAGTTGTTAACTCAGCAACGCGTGAAAAAGATTTAGCGCACATTGCTAAAGTAGCAGCTGATTTCGCAGTAGAAATCACTGAGCGTCCTGAATTTGCAATGATCGCAGTACAAGGTCCTAACGCAAAAGAAAAAACAGCTAAAGTACTTGATGACGCGCAAAACGCTGCAGTTGAAGGTATGAAACCATTCTTCGGTGTACAAGCTGGCAATCTATTCATTGCAACCACAGGTTACACAGGCGAAGCAGGCTACGAAATCGTTGTACACAACGATGATGCAGCAGACCTTTGGCAAAAATTATTAAACGCAGGCGTCGCTCCGGCTGGCCTTGGCGCACGTGATACGCTACGTTTAGAAGCGGGCATGAACCTATACGGTTCAGATATGGATGAAACTGTATCTCCACTTGCTGCAAACATGGCTTGGACGATTGCATGGGAACCTGAAGATCGTGACTTCATCGGTCGTGAAGCGGTTGCTAAGCAACGTGCTGAAAAGAGCACACACAAGCTAGTTGGTCTAGTACTTGAAAGCAAAGGTGTTCTACGTGGTGGCTCTAAAGTTGTCGTAGAAGGTGGCGAAGGTATCATTACTTCTGGTACATTCTCTCCGACATTAGGCTTTAGTGTTGCACTAGCGCGTGTTCCTCGTTCAACGGGCGAAACAGCGCAAGTAGAAATGCGTAAAAAGTTAGTTGACGTTAAAGTAGTGAAGCCTTGCTTCGTACGTAACGGCAAGTCAGTTATTTAATATTAATAAGGGCGAACCATCGCCCAGTTATTACACCGAACCAAAGGAACAAAAAGATGAGCAACATTCCTAGCGAGTTAAAATACGCGTCTTCACACGAGTGGGTTCGCGCTGAAGGCGACGGCGTTTACACTGTAGGTATCACAGAGCACGCACAAGAGCTTCTAGGCGACATGGTATTCGTTGAATTACCAGAAGTTGGTGACGAAGTTGACGCTGGTGAAGACTGTGCAGTAGCAGAGTCTGTAAAAGCAGCATCTGACATTTACGCACCTATCACTGGTGAAGTTGTAGCAATCAACGAAGACCTTGAAGATTCACCAGAAAACGTTAACAACGACGCATACGGTGACGGTTGGTTGTTCAAAGTTAAAGCGTCTGACGAGTCAGAGCTTGAAAACCTACTTGACGCTGAAGGTTACGAAAACGCAATCGACGAAGACTAATAACTTCGTTGATTCCAAAAGCCCCCAGTGGGGCTTTTGTTGTTTAAAAGAGAATACCAATCCGCAATAATACTCAATCATTTTGAGTGATTAAAACTGATGCTAGCGGTGTTAAAAGTTTCTCATTTAGAATAACTAAATAACGAAACTTTTGCCTTGCTATCAAGCAGTTTTTCTAGCCTCAAAATTGATCGCTTAATTAAGCAGATTGGTATTTACAAAAGGGTCCGTACTAAACCATACAGAGTACAGAACCTTTTCATCAACTTAGCGATAAGTTGGTAAAGCTGAAGCCAGAGCAGTACCCGCAGCAGGAATCAGCACTAACCCCCTAAATTTTTTGGATCATAGGAATCTAGACTAATGTCAAACGCTAAATCTCTTGAGCAATTAGAGCAAAAGCAAGATTTTATCCGCCGCCATATTGGCCCTACACCGGCACAAGTGAGCGACATGCTATCGGCACTTAACGTATCAAGCGTTGAAGAGCTAATCACGCAAACAGTACCAGCTGGTATTCGTTTAGAGCAGGGTTTAGCAGTGGGTGAGAGCCGCACAGAAGTTGAAGCACTAAGCTACCTAAAGTCTGTTGCTAGCCAAAATAAAATCTTCAAATCTTACATCGGTCAGGGCTACCACCCAACACATGTACCGAATGTAATTTTACGTAACGTATTAGAAAATCCAGGTTGGTACACAGCATATACGCCTTACCAACCTGAGATCGCTCAAGGTCGTTTAGAATCACTATTAAACTTCCAAACGTTGACGATTGACATCACAGGTCTAGACCTAGCATCTGCATCTCTACTAGATGAATCAACTGCAGCAGCAGAAGCAATGGCCCTTGCTAAGCGCGTATCTAAAGCGAAAAAAGCAAACATCTTCTTCATCGCTGACGACGTTCACACACAAACAATCGACGTTGTAACAACACGTGCAGAGCAGTTTGGTTTCGAAGTGGTAGTAGGTCCTGCGGCAGATGCAGCTAACCATGAAATTTTTGGTGCATTATTCCAGTACCCAACAACAACAGGTGAAGTGGTAGACATCACTGACCTAATCGCACAAGTACAAGATAAAAAAGCGATTGCCTGTGTTGCAGCTGACATCATGAGCTTAATGCTACTTAAAGCTCCAGGTAAACTAGGCGCTGACGTAGTACTTGGTTCTGCACAGCGTTTTGGTGTACCTATGGGTTACGGTGGTCCACACGCAGCATTCTTCGCTACACGCGACAAGTACAAGCGTTCACTACCAGGTCGTATCATCGGTGTATCTAAAGACCGTTTAGGTAACGATGCACTTCGTATGGCGATGCAGACTCGTGAGCAGCACATTCGTCGTGAAAAAGCGAACTCAAACATCTGTACAGCTCAGGTACTACTTGCAAACATGGCTGCGTTCTACGCGGTTTACCATGGCCCAGAGGGTCTTAAGACAATTGCACAGCGCATTAACCGCTTCGCTAGCATCTTAGCGACAGGTCTTAAAGCGAAAGGTGTGAGCCTTAAGCATGACACTTGGTTCGACACAATCACAGTGGTAGCTGACAACAAAGAAGAGATCGTTGCACGCGCAATCGCGGCAGAGACTAATTTTGCAACGAACCACGCGGGTGAGTTCTCAGTATCTGTGAACGAAACTACAACACGTGCAGACGTTCTAGCATTATTCGACATCATCCTAGGTGAAGGTCATGGTCTTGACGTTGCAGCACTTGACGCACAAGTATCTGCAGACGACATCACAGGTATTCCTGCAAGCCTAGTACGTGACGACGAAATCTTAACGCACCCTAACTTCAACTCGTACCACAGCGAGACTGAAATGCTGCGTTATATCAAGCGTCTTGAAAACAAAGATTTAGCGCTTAACCACTCAATGATCTCGCTAGGTTCATGTACAATGAAACTGAACGCGACCGCTGAGATGATCCCAGTAACTTGGCCTGAATTTGCAGAGCTTCACCCGTTCTGCCCGCTAGACCAAGCGCAAGGCTACCAAACAATGATTGGTGAGCTACACGACTGGTTAGTAGACATCACAGGGTACGACGCAGTATCTATGCAGCCTAACTCAGGTGCACAAGGTGAATACGCAGGTCTTATCGCGATCCGTAAATACCATGAGTCACGCGGCGAAGGTCACCGTAACGTTTGTTTGATCCCAAGCTCAGCGCACGGTACTAACCCGGCATCTGCGCAAATGGCAAGCATGAAAGTTGTGGTTGTTGCATGTGACGACGACGGTAACATCGACATGGCTGACCTTAAAGCGAAAGCAGAAGAAGTGTCAGAGAACCTATCTTGTATCATGGTAACTTACCCGTCTACACACGGTGTATACGAAGAGTCTATCCGTGAAGTATGTGAGATTGTTCACCAGCACGGCGGCCAAGTTTACATGGACGGCGCGAACATGAACGCGCAAGTTGGTGTAACTAGCCCTGGTTCAATTGGTTCAGACGTATCGCACTTAAACCTCCACAAAACATTCTGTATTCCACACGGTGGCGGTGGCCCAGGTGTTGGTCCTATCGGTGTTAAATCGCACCTAGCGCCATTTATGCCTAACCACAGCGTTATCAACGTACCGGGTACAACTGAAGGCAATGGTGCAGTATCAGCAGCGCCTTACGGCTCAGCGGCTATCTTACCTATCTCTTGGGCATACATCACAATGATGGGCAGCCAAGGCTTAAAAGACGCAACTGAAATGGCTATCGTGAACGCAAACTACCTAACTGAGAAGTTAAGCGAGCACTACCCAATTCTTTACCGCGGTCAAAACAACCGTGTTGCACACGAATGTATCGTTGACTTACGTCCACTTAAAGAAGCATCTGGCATCACTGAGATGGACATTGCAAAGCGTCTTATGGACTACGGCTTCCACGCACCGACTATGTCGTTCCCAGTAGCGGGCACGCTAATGATCGAGCCTACTGAGTCTGAGTCTAAGGTTGAGATTGACCGCTTCATCGAAGCCATGATTTCAATCCGTGAAGAAGTACGCAAAGTTGAAAACGGCGAGTGGTCTGTTGAAAACAACCCACTAGTATTCGCACCGCACACGCAAGCTGACGTACTTGGCAACGAGTGGGATCGTGCATACGACCGTTTCTACGCGGCATTCCCAGTGAAAGCAGTTGCTAAAGATAAGTTCTGGCCAACAGTTACACGTATCGACGACGTACTAGGTGACCGCAACCTGATTTGTTCTTGCCCTGCAGTTGAGACTTATGCAGAGTAATGAATTGTAGGTCGGGCTAATCCCCGACTTAGATTTTTGAAAACCGCCTTAAGCAATTAAGGCGGTTTTTTTGTGGGTGGGGTTTGGGGCTGTCATTCTGAACTTGTTTCAGAATCTGGGTGTTTTTGCGCTCGTTGTTAGTCTTGACCTCGGTAGCAGCGATTTTATATAGCGTCTTTGAGCCGATTTCGTCATTCTGAACTTGTTTCAGAATCTGTGTATTTTGACACTATGGCTATACATATTGTCGCCGTAAACGACGACCTACAAGAGAATAAAACATCTCGGTAGCAGCGACTTTATATCGCGATTCGTCATCGCCTGTAGGTCGTGCTTTAGCGCGACAGGTTTAAAATTATCCTTCAATTTAACCCTTTGTCGCGTTGGCGACGGCAACCAAGGGGCGGCTGCCGCCGACCGCTCGGGTGCGACCTTCGTCTTGGAACCCCACGGCGCCCCTCTACCACGCTTAATCTTCAAAACGCTATTGATGTGAACGTAAACGGCTGAATAGTCCATCCATGGACTAAGTCATCCTTGCAGCGCATCCATGCGCTGACATTACTCATCAACTGCTTATTTTCAGGCGTGATAGAAGGGGCAAGGGAGTTGCCTGTGGGTTTTGTTATTAGGGTTGCACAATGCAAGACCTGACCCCCATTATTCTTAGCTTAAAGACAACTCGAACCAGAACTAACTTCCATAACTTACAGACAACACCCTTTTTCTTTTATCACACCCTGAAAAAATGAATTGATGAGTGATGAGCTCGCATGGTGGGATTTATTTTCCCAACAAATCCCAAGTACCTAAATCCATTTAGGTAATGTGAGACAAGCCATGCTTGTATATGGACGTACCTTCATGACGTGTACGTTCTCTGAAAGAGAATAAATAGGACGCCTAGCTCAAAAATCGACCAAGAAACATCCATCGCCTACTTTTAAACTCAATACTTTCAAGTAGGCGCATACAATGACAAAGGCACGAGAGCAGCAAGTGGGCTTGCAAGATACCAAGTACTACCACTGTATTCACGTTGTGTGCGTCGTGCCTATTTGTGTGGTGAAGATGCGCATACGGGCAAATCTTACGAGCATCGAAGACAGTGGATAGAAGATAAACTGCAACAGATATCTAAAGTATTTTGTATTGATGTATGTGCGTATGCAGTTATGAGTAATCACACCCACTGTGTTTTGTATGCAGACGATAAAAAACAAACAGGCTTTGTGATAAAGCTTTGCTAATACGTTGGCATAAACTGTTTAAAGGCACGCTCCATACACAAAAGTTTTTGGCTGGTGAAAAGTTAGATAAAGGTCAGCAGTTCTTTTTAGCAAAAGAAATAAAAGAGTTTAGGCAGCGCTTGTCTGATATCAGTTGGTTTATGCGGGTTTTAAATGAGCATATCGCCCGAAAAGCCAATAAAGAAGACAACTGCACAGGCCGATTTTATTCGCTGCCATCCATGGCGCTCACCCTTCGGGCCGCTTAAAAACGTTCAAATTTATTCCCTATAAATTTGTAGGAAGGTTGCTTAAAATCACAAGCGCTATTAGATGAAGCCGCCTTAGCTGCGTGTATGGCTTATGTAGATTTAAATCCTATTCGCGCTAAGATGGCGAAAACGCCAGAAACCTCAGAGCATACGAGCATTAAAAAACGTATTGAATCAGCAAAAGAGGGAAAGCAGCCCAAGAGTTTACTTCGCTTCTCTGGTAGTCCCAGAAAACATATGCCTAAAGGTCTGCCTTTTGAATTTAAGTATTATCTACAGCTGGTAGAGCAAACAGGGCAGTGCATACGTGCAAATAAAAGAGGTTCAATCGACTCCTCTCAGCCTATTTTAGCTAGGTTAAATATTTGCCCTGAAAACCGGCTAAAACTCACCACGCAATTTACCAAGTCTTTTAGAGGGGCAGTAGGCCGTGAACAGTCACTGCAAAGCTATTGTGACCACGTACAATTACAGCGGCGCAGCAATTTGACCCAATGCCACAGGCTTTTTGCCTAAATATCTCATACTCTTCTTTGTACTTACTTGGTTGTTTATCGATAGGCATGTTGCTTAATTATACTTTTACGTTACCCCCTGTGGTTTTTAATCATTTACTTACCTTTTTGGGTTTAGGTTTAGACATTTGAATAGGTTAGCCTGCATACAGACTTTGTTGTTGGCTTTCTGTTTTTAAAAGTTAAAATGGCTGTCTTGTTAAAATATGCTTTCCCTTTTATCACACCCTTAATCAATGGGGTTAGAGTCGTTGATTTTGGATTTTGATTCCATTTATGTTTGATTAGCTATACTGACATAACGATAAACTAATGGATTGGTTAAGTTATGGCACGCCTTCCTCGATTAAATCTTCTTAATGTACCTCAACATATTGTTCAGCGTGGTAACAATCGGCAAGTGACTTTTGTTGAAGCAGGTGGTTATGTTGTTTATTTAGAAAAGCTAAATTCCTACGCTAAAGAATATGCAGTAAAAGTACATGGCTAGGTACTAACCCATAGAACAGGCAAGCACAATACCGCTCACTTTTGAAAGAGACATCCCGCCATATACGCTAGAAAAAATAAAAACAGCAACGGATAAAATGTGGGTACTTGGCAATGATAAATTCAAACAACAAGTTGAAGAAATGTCAGGTAGAAGAGCCTCTCCTCTGCCAAAAGGAGGAGATAGAGAATTAGAGGCGTTCTTGAAGTCGAAAGCGTAAAACCAACGACTCTGACCCCATTGATTCTCTCAGGCAAAAATAATCAAACCAATCACTTTAAGTAATGTGATCAATTATGACGAAAGAAAAACAAGCACTAACAAGACAAGAATTTCTATTAGGTATTGTTCATCAATGAGATTTATTAACGACGTTATTACGTGTTTCAGCTCGCATGAATGTTCAGTTATCTATTAAGATTGGCCTTACATTCAGTCTTAGGCAAAGGATAAGTCTGACCATTTGCAATCACATCAACTCTGTTAGCATTGAATTTAAAAGATGGCGCTAGCCCCATCAAGCGAGTGTAGAAGCCATTATCACTTTCTGCATACAATTGAAAGTCTGGCCATCCTTCTTTATGCCCAGTAAAAACATCATCAATAAGACTAAATTTAAACACCGTTCCGCTTTTAGATTTATAACAACCAGCGAAACCTTTTAGAACCTGCTCACTTAATGTGATCGGATTACGAAGGCGGTTTATTTCTCTCTCATATTGAAGCGCATCACCTTGACCAGATGAGCTATCTTTTCGTGCGATATCTGCTGCTTTTTGAAACTCCGAAATAGCTTGGTCTACATTGCCATTAAGTGCATATGCATTAGCAAGGTCTTTGTGGTTAAAAGCGTAATTAGGGTAATCTTGAACATTCGCTTTTAAAACAGTGATGGCACCTGCATAGTTTTTCTTTGTAGCTAAGAAGTTGGCAAGTTTATTATAAAGCTCACCTGTTTGTTTTACACTTGAACCAAAGTTATGCTTAATCGATTCTGTAAACTCAATGAAAGAGTCTGACGTGAAACTCTCCCACTTACTCTCATCATATACAGCATCAGAGAATACATGTTTGATACCATCATAAAAGGTTTTCATTGGTGCAGACATATGACCTTCGTTTTCATACACTGTATAAGCGTATCTATGAGAGGCATTGTTTTCAGTAAAAAGTCTGTACAATTGTTCAACCATGGGAGTCATGCCATCTTCTTCACCAACCCCCAAGTAAACTGGTATACCCCTAGCAAGCTCGGTTGGCTTCGCTTTAGCTAGAGTTGATAATATTTTCTGTTTATTCCACCATAATGATGGAGCTACGATAATATAAGCATTAAAAGAAGGATTCTTTTTAAGATATTGATTTACAGCAAAAAGCCCACCTAGTGAGTGACCTGTTAACACACGAAACGGGTGAGTTCGATACTTTTTATCGACAAATGTCATGACCTCTTTTTCTAAAAAATCAGCAAATTTTTTAGCGCCACCACTTTCTGGAGAATAAGCTACGTCTTTGGAGGGAGTAAAATCTCTGTTTCTATTGACACTAGGAATACCTACGATAATTGACTTTGGCAAGCCAGCCCAATTAGATAGCATTCTACTTGTAGCCACCGCATGCTCAATATTTTGCTTGCCATCTAATATCACATGTACAGGGTAGGTATCATTCGTTTGATCATACTCACTGGGTAAAGAAACCAATATACTCCTTTCTTCACCGAGTATTTTTGACTGGAATGTGAAAGTGTTGGCTATGCTATATTCTTTTATTTTTTTTATTTCTTTTATTTCTTTTATATCTTTTATATCTTTTATTTCTTCTGCTTTAAGCTCAAAGTGAAGTACTAACAACATTAAAATGAAAATTAGCTTTTTAAATAAATCCATCGTATGTCCTATATACATTATTACTTTTTATGACTGGCTAAGACGCAGTTATTCTTAAAAAGGTTTAACTGATTGGAAAAATATTTAATAAGTTAATTTTTTAACTTAAAAATTAAAGCCTGATAAATAAAAATGTTTTACTTAATTGCTTTGATACGAGTATTTTGCTTTTTACCGTTTAAGAAAACACCAAGCCAAGTACTTCTTACTAACAAGTAGTAACTCAGTAAGCTCAGCGTGAACGTCACCGCAACACTAATGATAAACTTTAAAATAGCCGAGCACTCTAGGTTAATTAACGGCATTTGAATGTAGATTAAAACGGGTACATGAACAAGATACACCCAATATGAAGCATCTGAAATAAATCTACTTTGAACACTCTGCTGGTTTAAGTAGCGCAGACCCAGCATCAACACCAAAGCAGTCCAACTAATGATTGCAATGGTTTGTATTGCGCTTTGCAAGACATGCCAACTGCCTGATGGTGAAAATTGCCCACTTGCTGCAGCCTGTTTTATCATTGTAAGCGTAGGTGCTTCTGGAATAATCATGAAGTAAGTTACCAAAGACATTATGGCAATGACTGTAACCGCTTTTGAAAAGCGAGTGATATTTACGATTTTATCTTTTCGATGATAAACACCGGCGCCAAGTAAATATAAGGTGCCGTAAAAGCCATATGCCCAAAATGTTGGTGTTAATTTATCTGGTGCAGGGAAGGGGACTGGTTGATCAATGAGTGATACAAATATTATCAGTGGTATTACTAGGCAAAGTGAAACTGGGTGAACAATATTATTTAGCAGTAGCTTTAGCTGCGTATTGCTTTTTTGTAGTAACCAAAGCACAGTGCAAAACTGTATCAGATACCATAAAAACCAAAGATGCATGGTGCTAAGCACAGGTTCCATTTGCGCGAATAAGGTTAATATGGGAGGTACTGACTGCACTATGCTCGCCCCCCAAGTGAGCGCGTGGGAGTAAGCTGCACCAGCCAGTGGAAAAAACACCAGAAAAGGGAGTAATACGCGTTTTAAACGGTGGGTGATAAACCCTTTTGAGCCATATTTTTCGATCAGTAATAAGCTACAAAATCCAGCAATGAAGAAAAATAATGGCATCCGAAATAAGTGTAACCATAAACTGAGATAGTCGAAGAATGGGTGTGTTGCAGTGGTATCGGCTGAAATCCAAATATTTTGAAAGTGCGGACCATAGGCAAGTGCTGCGTGAAAAATAATGCCAAGCAGTAACGCGATGCTGCGTAGGTTATCAATAAAGTGAAAGCGTTGGGAAGTTTTCATAATATGTCAGATGAGTAAGTGATAGCAGCTATCATAATTGGCTTACTTAACTTTCAGCGAGTCACATATCTCACATAGTGAACTATGACATATGTCATTGTCTAAAAATTAAGATCTTTGTAATAATAAGGCAAAAAATAAAAGGCTCATAGTATGGATGTGGCAATAAGGCATACCACAGACTGGCGTTTTTCAACTCTTGCATCTTGGTTAGGGGTAACCATCGCTTGTGCTTATTACAGCAACAATCATTCCGACTTACTGTTACAAATCCCTGTGAGTGGGGCCATCCTTGCGTTATTGTTTTATGTTTTAAAAGCACCTAATAGTTACGTCAATTTTGTTGCAGCAGCCTATTTTTTATTGATAGCGATATTGATGCAGCTAACTTCAACATCCCTTATCTTTATTCATTTAGTGATGTTTTCGGCTATCTTCAGTCCCCACTTTTCGCTGCCAAAAGCTATCTTTGCAATTATTGCCACCATACTCACTTATTCATTGACACATTACGAGGCATGGCAAGGAAATACTCCTTGGGTCATGTTTATCGTGTGGTTTTTCTTTTGCACTATGAACTGGTTTGTTAGTCGGCGTATTGTTGAAAGCTTGAATATGCACTACCAATCTAGGCAAAACTATAAAGAGCTCAAAGCGACTCAGCAGATGATGGGAGCTTTGCATGCATCACAGGAAAGACTGCATATTTCCAGAGAGCTGCATGATGCCTTAGGTCATAAATTAACTGCATTGAGTATTAATTTAGACTTTGCAAAGCGTACAGCGCCAGCCGACATGGAAGAAACGTTGCTTAATTGCCATCAATTGAGCCAAGAGGTGCTAGAAGAAGTAAGAGCGATTGTATCTGCACAACGTAACGACAACACATTGCTTAAACAAGCGCTGGAGGGGATTTTTGCACTAACCCCACAGCTTCGTTGTCATTTGAGCATAACATCAACTGCCGAGCAGCTATCACAAGAATATGCACTATGCGTTATTCGTTTTTGTCAGGAAATGATCAGCAATACGTTAAAACACACCAAGGCAAATGAGATTACTTTTGATATTCAAGTAAAGACCTCAGATGAAGGGGGAATACTTAAAGCGCTGGCATTTCATAATCAACGCGAAAATATGCTTCCAAGACCAGGCAATGGCTTAACTGGCTTAAATGAGCGCGTAGCACACTTTAAAGGACAATACATTCAAGAAATTCATGATGAAAGACTCCTGAATACACTCTTATTACCTTTTGAAAAGGAAGTCATAGGTGATTAGTTGTTTATTAGTTGAAGATCAAACCTTAGTAAGGTTAGGGCTTGCAAATTTACTCAGCCTAGAGCCTGGTATCTCAGTTGATGCCATGGCTCAAGATGGTATTGAGGCATTAAGCATAATGGACACACAGACATTCGATGTCGTGTTATTAGACATGCGTATGCCAAATTTGGATGGTATTGGTGTGCTAGAAGCAATGCGACAAAAGCCTGCGCCACCACCTGTGCTAATTATCACAACTTTTGAAGATTGTGACGTGTTAGTAAAGGCGATTAATTTAGGCGCAAAAGGGTATGTCATGAAAAACTGCGAGCTTGAAACTCTGATAGACGCGATCAAGAAAGTTAAAGCGGGTATTCGCGTGTTGCAAAACTCACTCACTGAATATTTGTTGCAACAACAGGGGTATCCAACAGAAAAACTTACTCCAAAAGAGTTGGAGGTATTGAAATGTATGTCACTTGGTATGCCAAATAAGGTGATTGCTAATACTTTAAAAAACTCTGAAGGCACTATTCGTAATCACGTTTCTCAGATCCTAGCAAAACTTGAAGTAAACGACAGAACCCAAGCTGTGATAAAAGCGATTAATCAGAATTTAATTTAGTTTTTAAGACAATAGGGTCATCCATTAGTCAGCCGTTTAAAGTGCGCAAGCTCATGTACTTCAACACATTGTTCAGCTTTTTCAGCGCAGAAATAATCGGCAAGGGGCTTTTGTTAAAGTAGATGAATATGTTGTTGATTTAGAAAAGCCAAAGAACTACGCCAAATAATATGAAGTAAAAATACATGCGTTTGTACCGATGACTAATCATGTTCATTTATTGGCAACTCCGACTACAAGCAATGGTATTAGCAAGTTTATACAGTGTTTAGAGCGCTACTATGTTCGCTATTTTAATCAAACTTATAAACGTACGGGTACTCTGTGGAATCAATGGGGTCAGAGTCGTTGATTTTTGATTAAAATTAACTAGCCAGATGAAATGCAATCATTTTACTTTAAGCAAGTCAGGCTAAATAAAATCTTAAAATAACTGTGATTTACTTGTAATAAACAGCCGATACTTTGGGTTTGTACCTCAAAAGTACTTAATCTAATAAGGAAATCTAAAATGAAAAATCTAATATTAATCGCCCTGCTTTTATTGGCTGGTACAGCTCAAGCTAAATTTGTAACTTGTAAAGATCAAATCGAAAGTATCACTATCTTGGCAGATGGTACAGCACGAATTTGGCCATCGCGCTATGAAGAAATAGAGCTTTTACCAACTCACCCCGAGTATTACAAAAACCTTGGTATTTTATATTCTGCGATGAATACGGGTAAAACGGTTGTTTACACTTCTGATAATGGTGAAACGTATTCGAATAAGTGTCGTGATGCAAACGAAACCTTGTTCCCTTTGTTTAGTATTCTTAGAGTTTACTAATCAATTGTAGATGCAAGAAAATGAGAGCTGACATGTTCAGCTCTGAATCAAAGGAGTCAGAGTCGTTGATTTCTGATTATGACTCTATTTACAAGAAACTACAGGTTCGGGTTTTGCATTTGTAGTATTTATGGTCAAAGAGTTTGACCCTATGGGCTCAAAGACAACTCAGACCTTCCCTCATACCATAACTTACAGACAACACCCTTTGCCTTTTATTACACCCTGAAAAGAATAAATTGATGAGTAATGCCCATGGCGGGATTTTTGTTGCCGACAAATCTCAAGCACCTAAATCTATTTAGACAATGCGAGCCAAGCAATGCTTGAACACAAACGTACCATCATGGCGTATACGTTCTTGTTTCATTGAAAAATAGTTAAAATTGCTTATTTCATCTTGCGCAAAATAACCTAGCTTCGCAACGTATATTTTGCACGATAAGTGTGCTGAAGGGCGCCTTAGGGTTCCAAGGGAAGACCGGCGGCAGCCTCCCCCTTGGCTGTAGTCGGCAAAGCGACAAAGAGTTAGACTAAAGACAAGTGGTGAGTGACACATTCATCCACTTCTATGCTCGCTATTTTCTATGAGAGGTAATTAAAGGAGCTAAAATGGTTTTAGATGTATTCGTATTTTTATATTTGATTTTTTGTGTTTTGATATGGAAATTTGACTTATCAAGTAAGCAGAGGTTCAGGGATATTTTTGAATGGGTACAAATATTTGGGGTCATAATAGCAGTAGGGTTTTCTGGTTCGTTTTTCTTATCGGGAGAATTTGTTAAGTTTTTAATAAGTTTGCCATTTGTTCTTTATTTAGAGAGGAAGTTCAGAAAGTTCAACGATACTCAGCATTGAGAAATCGACAAGTCAAATCAAAGGGGTCAAATCTTGAATTGTGCATTTATAGTATTTACGGCCAAAAAATTTGACTTTATGATTTTAGGGGGCAACAGAAAAACCACCTAAAGTGGTACTTAGCTGAACTTCGAATAGCAGGTATTCTAAGTAATTAGGTATAGATAATAAGGGAGTATTAAGTGAAAACACTTGAAGATGAATATAAAAGTAATGGTTTTGTGATACTTAAAAACATATTAGAGCTAAAAGAATTGGAGCAATTGCAAGAATGTTGCTTTGATGTGTTGTCAAACCATGGTGTTAATACTGATAATATGGAAACTCCACATATAGATAATCCAAAGGTAATAAATAAATACTTCCCAAGAAGTCATAATTCAAGCTTGATTACAGAAGCAGTTCAATTAATAGTAAGAAATCCTAGGCTGAATGAAATAATTAGAAATATTAATAAGGATATAACAATATCGGAAGACCATACTTTAATTTCATGGATGCCCTCTGAGGTTAAAAAAGAGTTTACAGGTTACCATCAGGATGGTCCTTTGGGTGGGCATTTAAAAGGGGATATTCATGTGTGGGTACCTATTGCTGATAAACGAGAGAAAAACTTCAAAATTATCCCAAAAACACATAATTTAGGAAATTTACCTCACTCGATGTTTGGTCAGTTTGTAAAAGTTAAGACAGAGTATGTCGAAAAGTTTAATTCGAATGAGAAGGAAATAATGGTAAATGTCGGTGATATCTTGCTATTCTCCACTAGGGCTCTTCACTGTCTTACCTTGAATGATAGTAAAAGAATTTGCTGGTCTCTTGAGTTTATTTGTGAAGCCTAAGTTTTAAAAATATTAAGGAAAGTAAAATGAAAAAAGATTATAAAGAAATACCTTTGATTTCATTGCTGTATAATGTTACCAATCACACGACTATAAAAGCAAAATTTAATGTGTGTGAGGAGCTTATATTTGATTTGTTTGCTTTAAGTGAAAAGGATAAGGATATTATAAGAAATGGACTGAATAATGACGAGTTAATAGAAAAGCTGAAAGGAGAAGTTGAAGTCTTAGCTAAACCAGGAAAAGTATCTATGCGTGTAGAAGGTGAAATATCACCGACTTTGGGACTTATATATAATTTACTTAACAATGATCAAATCAAAACAGATTTTATAGCCAATAGTGTTGTTAACAATGAAGAGGTTAGCAAAGAGCAATACACATTTCATGATATAGCATTCCATTCTTTTAATGTTGTAGAAGAAGAGTCACAAAAGCATTTTATCAATTTAGTGTCTGAAGAAAATAAAGATGCAGCAATAGATTACCTGTGCGAAAAAATGAAAAAAGAGCTTAAAGAAAGCTTGTAAGGCTAATCTATCTATAGAATCTAGAATCAAAGGGGTCAGGTCTTGCATTGTGCATTTTGACCCTATGAGCTCAAAGACAACTCAAACCTTCCCACATACCATAAATTACATGCAACACCCTTTTCCTTTTATCACACCCTGAAAAGAATAAATTGATGAGTAATGCCCATGGCGGGATTTTTGTTGCCGACAAATCTCAAGCACCTAAATCTATTTAGACAATGCGAGCCAAGCAATGCTTGAATACAAACGTACCATCATGGCGTTTACGTTCTTGTTTCATTGAAAAATAGTTAAAATTGCTTATCTCACCTTGCGCAAAAGTAACCTGGTTTCGCAACGTATATTTTGCACGATAAGTGTGATGAAGGACGCCTTAGGGTTCCAAGGGGAGATCGACTTCAGCCTTCCCTTGGTTGGAACCATAGGGGGCAGGTCTTGCATTGTGCCCTGTTGATAAAACGGTTTGGTTAGATTTTTAAAAGGTTAGCCATACTTTAGCTAACCTTTTTGTTTGTTGGGGGTTATGGATGAGTCGACCACTGAAGCTAATAACAAAGACACCCATTCTAATTTGCTTTAGTTTGGTGTCTATTTGGTTAGAAAGCACTTGAAGACAACTAATAGATCTAAGTGATTTGTATCTCGGCTAACATATCTTCGTTATCCTTACCCATTCCGATTTCAACAAAGCCATATCGCGAGTAAAACGATTTTGCGACGGGGTTATCGGGCTTATAACAAATTTCGATGGTTTTAACTGTTGGGCGCTGTTTTATTTCACTGAGTGCTAGAGCAAGTGCCTGAGAACCAATACCTTGTTGCTGGTACTTCTCATCTATCATAAAGCGCCAAATAGCCGTTTTTTCTGCGCTTTCTTCTACCCACATAAAAAAGCCTACAAGGTCACGATCTTGGTAAATGGCTCGTGTGATGTAACCTTCATTAAAAAATGATTCAACTAATGAATACATATTGCAGGCAACTAAATCTTGTTGATGTTTAGCAACATCGATATCACAGATTGCGTCGTAGTTTTCTTTGGTAATGGGCTTTAGAAAAATTGCCATGAATCGTCCTTTGGTTATTTATATGTTCTATGTAGGGTGCCTTTATCAAAAAACAAAGGGAATAAAAGGCAGAGACCTAACGAATCAATGAGGTTAGAATCGTTGATTTTTGATTATGACTCCCTTTATATGTGATTAGCTATTCTGATATATCGATAAACTAATGGACTAGCTAATTTATGGCATACCTTCCTCGGTTAAACATTTCTAATGTACCTCAACATATTACACAGTTTGTTATATGCACATTTTACTAATAGTTTTTTTATTCTCTTTGATTTCACTTGAATTACCTTCTGACTCAGCAATAGCAAGATCAATCTTAGCTTCATTACATTTGTCTGATAGCTCTTTTGACATTAGGTAATTTTGATCTTTTTGTTGTTGCACCATACCTCTTAAACCATTGTATTCAGTTCTATCTTCTGGTGCTCGATCTTTTTGAAATGGTTCGGGTTGAGTGGCTTTACAAGCTTGTAATAAACAAACGATAGAAATGATAGGTAAATATTTGAACATGCTCGATACTCCTTCTGCATCTGACGCCGAAATATGGGACGTATTAAGCTTGGCTAAAAATAACGAAGAATGGGCGCTAGCCAAGCTTTAGACATCTCATACATAATTGCCTTGTTAGCTATTGTGTAAACCACCTAACAATATTACTTAGTATTTTTTGAATTCTTCCCATAGGTTGGATTATAAAATCATCAAAAATGAGCTCTGTGGGCCTGTCTGTCTCTTGCAACCGATCATTCAGTATTTGTAAGCTCTCAACACTTAAGTCGAGCTTTGCTTCATTCGGCTGATAGGAAGAACCTACTGGATAATACGATGCTGGTCGGTTCTTCATTTCAATGTGAGAACCCATAATTGCCTTAACTTCATTGTTTTTGGCAAAAGTTGCGAGTTTATCAATACTCTCCCGATAGGATCCCCAGTCTTTAACATAAATTAAGCCAGGGTACAGAGTGTCCCCAGTAAAAAGCCACTTGGTTTCATGATCATAGATAGTTATGCTTTCTTCCTGATGCCCAGGAGTAGGTATGACGGTTAACAGCCTTCCACCTAATTCGATTGAAGCCTGCCCTAGAGGCCAGTCCGAAAAACCAAAAAATTTATGGACCTCTATTGCTGATGGCTTTATCAATTTAACATTTGAGTGCTTCTCAAAAGCATAATCTCCTTGATAGTGGTCACTATGTCCATGGGAATGAACAACAAGTATTTCTTTACTCGAGAATTGCTCTTTACCGAGTAACATCTCTATGTCTTTATCCAACGAAGGCTCTAGCTTGTCATTTATCGCGCCGGTATCTAACACTAATATTTTTTGCTCACCGACTAAAACATAAATAAATGGAGCTTCAAAAGTTATGCATTTATTCTGTCTAATGATGATCGTTTTTTCAGAGTGCATATAGGCGTCATGCACAGGCTCCTTATTGTTATCACAATCTGGAGAACCATGAAGCCAAATTGGCTTATCGATTATTGATTTGCGCTCGGCTTTTAATGGCCGCTTATTTTCGTCAACATTAGTAACGTGTTGTGCTGAACAACCAGATATCATTAATAGTAAGAATATAGATATATGAGCTTGCATGCTTGCCTCCAGTAGATAGCTAACAGCTTATTAATGCGTATTTCGATTTAAGGAAGTTGTCCACGACCTAAATTTGGCATACCAATAAGTAATTTTATTTAATGCCTTCAGTAGATTAACAGTGGTTTTTTCCTAGCATTTTATAATTGGATTAAGATAATCGAGCCAGTTGAAATTTTACATAACATGCCGTACTCATTGGCAAGAGTGGGCTAACTTTTGTTAAAGCTACTAGTTAGGACAAAGGCTCCAATAAAAAGCAGCATGTCACCCATACCCCGTAAGTCGCTCATCAAATTTCTCGATGCTACATTTGCTTGGGATAAACCATGAAGCGCCATTTAAGTGTAAGCATCTATACTGATCAGGTATTCATTGGGCGTAAGTGCGATAAATCCATCTACAAATAGTATGATTAGACTGGAAAAAAATAGATAAAATTTGTCAAAGCAGAGTTTCATTTCTTTTACACCTCGAAAATAGTGTTTTAGTGTTAATTTCATACCAGTGACGCGATTAGAAGAGCACAAGATGCAATACAACTAAGCGTTCGTATATGATTCAAGCGTGTCCACGAATGCTGGTACTTATTCCAGTAATCCATGAGCAAAGCCTCATTACTTTCGCTTGCCTTCAATTTATTGTTCATTGGTACATTGCCAAAGGCGGTCACTAAGAACATACCAATGATATAGGCCAAAGCCGCTAACATGATTAGACCAGATTTTCCAACCTGCCAGTCTGCCAAGGACCAGACAATCAACCCGGCGTACCAGAGTGTTGATCCGAAAAAAATGGGTAGGAAAATCGTATTAACGATTACATCGTTAATTTTGTTCATAGCCTGCGCGGCTTGAAGCGCAGGTAATTCATTAAGCGATTTAATGATAACCGCAGAAAATGCGAGATAAATACCAGCCATCAGACCAGTCAGAATAATGAGTAGAATCAGCATTTTTGATGCACTCCAAATTTTTGTTTTATTAACTAGCGCAAGTTCTAGTCTTAGATAGGGAATTTTTCCTCTGCCCAGATACCCTTGCTTGCAGCTGCTTTAACATAGCTAGAAAACCTTCGGGCAGGTCGACCAAGCACCTTTTCAACCGTGTCGGTGACAGATTCGTTTCGTCCATCAAGCACATTGACAAACAACTCATTGATCAACCATGCAATATCGTCTGGCAGACCGTCGTTTCTGGCTGCTTCAAGATAGGTTTCTACAGGAAGTGTGGTAAATCGAATGTCACGACCGATAGTTGTTGCTATTGTTTCGACACAGTCGATAAATGACAGTAGTTCAGGCCCGGTGATTTCAAGTAATTGATTGCGCAACTCATGTCTAGTCAGCGCTGCAACAGCAACTTCCGCAATATCATCCACATCAATGAAAGGCTCTGTTGCTCTAGGTACAGGTAAGACGAGCTCTCCAGCCTTGAGTCCATCATGCATAAAGCTCTCGCTAAAATTTTGCATAAACCAGCTTGCACGAACAATATTCCACTCCAATCCACTAGATATGACAACGTCTTCCGCTCGTTGTGCACCTTCTTCACCACGCCCTGAAAGCAATACGATATGTTTGATTTCGCAAGCCTTGGCCAAGTCAACAAAAGCGCGAATATCGTCTTCCGCACTTGGCACAGCAAGATCTGGAAAGTAAGTTACATACACAGAGTGAAGACCCTCCAACGCAGCTCTCCAGGTTGAACTGTCAGTCCAGTCAAAGAAGCGGTTATTGCCACCTGTTACACCTCTTGATAAGCCTCGTGTTGAATGACCAAGCTGCTCCAATTGGTGGAGTACTCGAATACCTGTTTTCCCTGTAGCGCCAACAACGCCTGTGACTTCGTTTTTCATCTGCTCCACCTTTTTAAGTATTGAGTGTTTAGTGTTTAAACCATCTGTTAAGTGATGTACTCAGTCTACGAGAACAAAGCTTGATGATTAATGCTTATATCTCTATATTTATTTGCAGCTTGTCTAAAATGATGGAGCAACTCATGGAAACAAAACATCAGCGCAGCATTCCTGAATCTACAGATATACTGGGAGAAACCCTTTACTCGCTGAGATTAAATGGGCTGATGTATGCCAAGTCAGAACTAACGGCACCTTGGGGAATAGACATGCCACCGATGAACGGCAAGATGATGTTTCATATTGTGACGCATGGTTGCTGCTGGTTGCGATTTCCTGATCGGGAGAGTCTATTCTTGCGACCAGGTGAGTTAGCTTTGTTGCCCAGAGGCGAAGGGCATGTGATCGCATCGGAGGAGCATCAGGAGGGCAAGCCGTTTTTCGACATCCCCGTGAAGAAACTATCTGAACGATTCGAATTTATGCGTTTTGGTGGTGGAGGTGAAGAAACTCTTTTGACCTGCGGCGTACTTAGTTTTGATCATGCTGTCGGTCAAAAACTGGTATCGCAATTACCCCAATATATTCATATGAAAAGTGAAAATGGTCAGTTACCAGGACAACTCCAGCCTCTCATACAGCTTATGGCCGAAGAAGCCAAGTTTCTGGGTACAGGTGGCGAAACCGTGGTGGCACACTTAGCGGATATTATTGTTATTCAAGCGATACGCTATTGGGTTGAACATGCAAAAGAGGCAAGCAAGGGGTGGCTCGGCGCGCTAAAAGATCCCAAAATCGGTAAAGCACTAGCTGTCATTCATGCAAAGCCGGAGTCAGCCTGGACAGTAGACCGTTTGGCGGAACAAGTTGGCATGTCGCGCTCCGGGTTCTCTGCGAGGTTTACTGAGGTGATCGGCACCTCAGTAAAACAATACGTGACAGAATGGCGCATGAGTCTAGCTCGGATGAAAATTATGCAGTCACCCGTGACCTTGGCTGAGCTGGCAGAGGAGCTAGGTTATCAGTCAGAAGCAGCATTCTCACGTGCCTATAAACGCGTGATGGGCGTGCCGCCTTTGCGGAAAAAAGGATAGGGACAACTGCAGCGAATACCGCTAAATCTGAGCCTAGAATGGTCTTTGGCGCATCTTCGGAAAGAATTTCGCGCCCGTAAAAGTCCGACAATACGTGAGCAACGAGCACGCCGCCCATGATGGTGATGTTCATATAGCTGTATAGTCGAATAATTTTATTTGACCAGGCTAGCCATAAAGCCACAACATCAATAGCGCAATTTGTCACGAGTTGCCAACCCTAATGTAGGCGAGAACCATTGGGATTAGGTATTGCATAGTACATTGCTGTTAAAACGGTTTTGTTAGATTTTTTTAAAGGTTAGTTATACTTTGGCTGACCTTTTTTTTGGGGTTTAAGGATGAGTCGACCACTGAGATTAGAGTTTACAGGCGCGCTCTACCACGTTTCGTCTCGTGATAATGACGAAAGCCTATCTGTCGTAATGAATCTGATTTTGTCACTTTCATTGAAGTTCTTAGTGATATTTGTGACTGTTACAATAGAGTAATTCATGCTTATTGCTTGATGACGAATCACGAGCAGTTATTGATAGAAACACCTACTTATTTTCAGTCGTGATAGAAGGGGGATGTGAGTTGTTTGTTGGTTTTGTGTTTAGGATTGCACAATGCAAGACTTGACCCTGTAAATTTTTCAGACAACAAAGGCAGTAATCATGACTAAAAATTGAAACAAGTACAATCGCCTATTATTTTGACTTAATATTTTTATGCTGGAAAATAAATAATTCTTATAAATACATGGAACCTGAATTGTCAAACCATAAAAAAGGCTTACTAATCAAAATCGTTAACCTTTCTGATATTGCACAATGCAAG
>NZ_PNEC01000059.1 GCF_005886345.1 Pseudoalteromonas phenolica | reverse complement strand
GTAGAACATCGCCAGGGCCTATTTAAAGAAACCCGTTGCAGTAATGCAGCGGGTTTTTTGCGTTTATGGTGCTAAATCGTTCTGCACAGTGATGAGGTGATGCACTGTGATAAAAAGACGAATTAGCGCAAGGTGAAGTGAGTAGCCTTCACAGTAGCCACTCTGTTCATTCAGGCTATATAGTAAATGTCTCTCAGCTTAAGCTAAACTAGCTCACTTCCCCTTGCTTAAAATGAGCGGGTTCACCTCGTTCGCTGTCTCTAATTTTGCACCATAAGCACAAGGTGAAGCGAATAACCTTCACTGCAGTTACTCTGTTCATTCTGAAATACTTTTCATACTCGTTAGTAAATACATCCTCAACTCCAGCTAAATTAGCTCATTTCACCTTGCGTAAAAAGAGCGGGTTCACTTCGTTCACTGTCGCTAGCCTTTTACACCTTTCTTGCGCAAAAGAAGCGTACACACTGCGTTCGCTGTCTCTAATTTTGCACCATAATTTGCACTTTTATTGAATAATAAAATTAAGTATCTAGGTCATCTATGTGTATGCTTAATTTATATGTACATATTGTCGATTAATACGGCAAGTAATAGGCAATGAATAAAACGGATAATTTAGATGATACGTAACAAATTAAAGCTATTCCTTAGCTTAGCTTTATGCTTTGTCACACAATCTCAGGCATTTGAAGTTGTGGTAAAAGACAAGGCAGGAAACCCTTTAAGTAATGCCGTAGTGTGGCTTGAAGGTGATCTATATAAACCTAAAGCAGAGCAAGTTTCTGATATGTTTAGTATGGGGCAAAAAGATAGAGCTTTTAAGCCACACATTTTGGTTGTGCCAACTGGCGCTAAAATTGAATTTCCTAACTTCGACTCTATTTTGCATCATGTTTACTCTTTTTCGAAGCCAAAGCCATTTGAATTAAAATTATATAAAGAAACGCCTAAATCAGAGATTGTTTTCGAGAATAATGGTGTTGTCGAATTAGGGTGTAATATTCATGACTGGATGCTGGGTTATATATTGGTAGTTGATTCTGGCTATTACGCACTGACTGACGTTCAAGGTCGTGCAAATATTGTATTATCTCCTTCCCAAATAGGTAAGGCACAATTACATGTCTGGCATGAGCGTTTTGAAAAATTAGAGGCTAGTGAGCAAATAGAAGTACAGCTTAGCTCTAATACTCAAAAAGAGACCTATAGAATAAAGCAATCTCTCATAGAAGCTTTTGACTTTGTAGTGGATGAAAGTGATGGTTATTAATAAAGTTATTTCTGTACTGCTAGGTTTAAGCTTTTCTTCGGTTACTATTGCAAGCAATATTCAAACAAAGTTTGAGGGTAAGATCGACGCTAGCTATGATTCGGGCTCTGACTCTGTGAGCTGGTTAGATAAGGGATGGGGTACAACTCGATTTGGCAAAAATGAAGATAGGTTCTCAATATCTCGTGCAGCTTTTACTAGTCGAATAGATTTTGCAAATAGCTGGTCACTATTTGGTGTAGCGCAATACGCTCCTGAGCCAAAAGCAAACTTTGGCATTACTGAAGCTTATTTCCAATATAAGCCCATTGCTAGGGGTTATCAGGTTTCAGCTAAGGTTGGCGCATTTTATCCAAAAATGTCACTTGAAAATACAGGTTTTGCTTGGTCTTCACCTTACACATATAACTACTCAGCTTTAAATGCTTGGCTGGGTGAAGAGGTCAGGGCTATTGGCACAGAGTTAACGATAAAGCGCCCTGCAAGACGGTTTAGAAGTAAGTATGATGTAAGTTTTCATACCGCTATTTTCAAAGGTAATGATCCGGCGGGAACCTTAATTGCTTGGCGAGGTTTGCTCCCTCATGACAGGCAAACACATTTAAATGAACGAATAGGTTTTGCACCTTTGTACTCATTACAGAAGCCACAACTCTCAAAGCAGTGGCAGTATTCAGATCCGTTTCATGAGATAGATGGCCGTTTTGGCTTTTATGTTGGAGCGCATTTAGAGTATTTAAAAAAGTACAGCCTTAGAGTTTATTGGTATGATAATAATGCTGATCCTGCCGCTATTAATGAGTCGATAGGTCAATATGCTTGGGATACAAAATTTTTAAGTATGGCATGGAAAAGTAAGCTCACAAAGCATACTCACTTTGTGGCTCAAGCAATGTCAGGCTCGACGGCAATGGGTCCTGGCAGAGGGGTTGATAATAACTTTCATAGTTGGTTTTTATTGTTAAGTCAGAAATTAGAAAACTACCGCCTCTCTGCACGCTATGAACAGTCAAAAGTGATTGATAAAGATCATTGGGTATTTGATCCGAATGCCAGTGACAACCAAGCTTTAACATTACATGCAAGTCGTTCTTTGTCTAATAAATGGCGAGTTGGTTTGGAGTGGCTTTACTCAGATAGTTGGTTAAGCTATCGCTATAAAAGTGGCTTACCATTAGATCTTACAGACAAGATCTGGCGAGCAACAGTCAGCTATAAATTTTAAGAACTTATTATGGGAGGGAGAGTGAAAGCTCTCCCTTGACTGAGTTTAGTCGCTTAAACGGTTTAAACCATTCAATGCTGCTACACGATAGGCTTCTGCCATGGTTGGATAGTTAAAGGTGGTATTAACAAAGTACTCGATGTTATTACCTGGGCCTTTTTGTTCCATGATTGCTTGGCCGATGTGGACGATTTCGGAAGCACGCTCACCAAAGCAGTGAACGCCTAGAATTTCTTTGGTCTCCGAGTGGAATAACAACTTCAAGCTACCCACTTGTGTGCCAGTGATCTGCGCGCGTGCAAGGTGTTTAAACTGGGCTCTACCAACCTCGTAAGGAATTTTAGCAGCTGTTAGCTCTTGCTCTGTTTTGCCCACAGAACTCATTTCAGGAATGGTATAAATACCAGCAGGAATGTCATTGATCAGCTTTTCGCTACAACCACCTGAAACAATGGCTTTTGCTGCGATACGACCTTGATCGAATGCTGCACTGGCTAAACTTGGGTAACCAATCACATCACCAACGGCATAAATATTATCGATTTCGGTTTGGTAGCTATCGTTAACTTTTAATTGTCCACGGCCATCTGCTTTTAGGCCTACTGCGGCAAGATTGAGCTTATCCGTATTACCGGTTCTGCCATTGGCAAATAAAATGCAATCGGCACGTACGCGTTTTCCTGATTGCAGATGCAGTATGACGCCGTGCTCATGTGGTTCAACCTTTTCGAATTCTTCATTGTGGCGAATAACAATGCCGCTATTCCAGAAGTGATAACTGAGTGCATCAGAGATCTCTGCATCCATAAACGCCAGTAATCTATCGCGGGTATTGATCAAATCAACTTTTGCACCAAGCCCTTTAAAGATAGAGGCATACTCACAGCCAATAACACCGGCACCATAGATTAAAACGCGTTGAGGGTCATGCTCTAGACTTAAAATGGTGTCACTGTCATATATTCTAGGGTGAGAGAAATCGACACCAGGTGGACGATATGGACGTGAGCCTGTAGCAATCACAATAATCGGTGCCGTGATCACTTCATAAGAGCCATCTGCATGAGTCACCTTAATTGAATAACGGTCAATAAAGCTGGCATCACCTTGAAATAACTCAATGCGGTTTCTGTCATAAAAGCTGCTGCGCAGGTTTGACTGCTTAGAGATCACATTACTGGCATGGCTAAGAATATCACCAAAGGTTAAGCGCTGCGGTTTTTCGGTGAGGCTGAAAAGTGGGTTTTGTTTATATTCAATTAAGCGACTAACAGAGTGTCTGAGTGCTTTTGAAGGAATAGTGCCCCAGTGAACGCAACCCCCACCAACCGACTTATGGCGCTCGATAACGGCAACACGTTTGTGGCTTTTAGATAGGTTCATGGCGGCACCTTCACCGCCAGGACCTGAACCTATAATAATGGCGTCATACATAAATGACGCCGGCTTGTCTGTATTTGATTCTGTTTTTTGTTTGGCCACAGCCCCTCCTCAACTTGCGAGTTTGCTATCACCGAACAAATTGATTTAAGCGTTCGATAATAGCCTTGCATTTAGTGCTAACCATGCCTGTTTTTGAGCCTGCCAAGCAGCTTCTAGCTCTTTATATTGCTTAGCGATGGCCGACATATCATATTGTTCACGCATGGAATCAGCTTTTGCTTCTAATAACTGCTTTTGTGCCGCACAAAAGGTTTGTAACTTTTTTAGAAGCAAATCATATTCTTGTTGTAACAATGTAAGCTGATCTTGGGCTAAAGGCAATTTTGCCAGTTTAACTTTAGTCTTAAGTAACAAGGTTTCTGCTTTGGCTTTTTCGATGCGTTCGACTGGCGTGCGTTTAAGTTTGCTAGCTAGGCCGACTGCCGCAAATGTACGGATCATCCACTTTGTTGGGTCGTAGTGGTACCAACGAATGCCATTGCGATAGTCACTGGCAAAAATATGATGGAAATTGTGATAGCCCTCACCGTAAGTGAAAAACGCTAAAAAGCCATTATCACGGGCGGTATTTTTCTCAGTATATGGGCGAGAGCCCCAAATATGCGCCAGTGAGTTGATAAAGAAAGTAAAGTGCTGACTTAATACCAGTCTCAGTACACCCGCCAATAACAACATACCGATAATGTCACCAAACAGTGCACCTAGCAGTAAAGGAATACCTACATTTGTTAGTAACACAAGTTTCATGTAATGACGGTGTTGGAACATCACGATAGGGTTACGTTGTAAGTCTCTGGCATTGCTGTAATCGCCATAGTTTTTGCCTTGGTAGTCACGCAACATCCAACCAATGTGGCTATACCAAAAGCCATTGGTTGCGGCATAAGGGTCTTTGATAGGATCATCGACTTGACCGTGGTGAACTCGGTGATCGCTACTCCAATGTAATGCGCTATTTTGTAGTGCGAATGCGCCACCAAGTGCAAATATCCATTGCACTGCTGGGTGAGCTTCATATGTTTTGTGCGCCCATAAGCGGTGGTAACCCGCGGTGATTGATAGACCGGCATAAAACATACAGGCAACAAAAGCTATCCAAGTGCTGGTTTCAAAGCCATAGGTGAACCCATACCAAGGCACTAGGGTAATGGCTGCCAAAAATGACAGAGCAAAAAACAAGACATTGGTCCAAATGAGAGGGGGTTTTTTCATCTTAAAAAATCTCAGCGTACACTTGTACGCTAAAATAGTATTTCATTCTCATCACGTCAAGTATTAGACTGCACAAGTTATCGATAAACTCTAGGGAGAAAATATGTCAGGTGTTCGTGCACAACAAAAACAAAAAACCCGACAAGCCTTGATAGTAGCTGCATTTAACCAGCTCAGTGCGGAGCATAGTTTTTCTAATTTGAGTTTAAGAGAAGTGGCAAGAGAAGCGGGTATTGCACCGACTTCGTTTTACCGACACTTTAAAGACATGAATGAGCTCGGCTTAACCATGGTTGATGAAGCAGGTTTAACATTACGCCAATTGATGCGCCAAGCACGCCGTCGAATAGCAAGTGGTGGCAGTGTGATCAATACCTCTGTGCTGACTTTTATGGAGTTCATCGACACGTCGAGTAACCAATTTAGATTGTTGTTACGAGAGCGCTCGGGCACATCAAAAGCATTTCGTGCAGCAGTCGCTCGAGAGATCCAGCATTTTATTTTAGAGCTTGCGCATTACTTAGAAGCTGAAACTCCTTGCGATGCGAATCATGCTTACATGCAAGCTGAAGCCATGGTTACCTTGGTATTTAATGCTGGGGCAGATGCGCTTGATCAAGATGTACAACAGCGAGAAGAATTAACCGAGCGTCTGATTTGGCAATTGCGTTATATCGCCAAAGGCGCGAACCATTACGGCACACATCAAGTAAATTCAAAGCCTTCATAAAAAAATCATATAAAAATTAATCTACTCGATTGTTTACTGTTCAAATTTAAAAAGACCCTTAACCTTTATGTTTAAGGGTTTTTTTATTCTTTTAACTATCCAAATCTGCTTTTTTGTTTCTTTATTAATTCTGTTTTTGTTGTTTTGTTGAATTGTTTATGCTTGATCTCTGGTGTTGTGGCATGTTAAAAATCGCATCAGTTACAGCATAAATACAAAAACATGCAGATAAAGAAATGAAAAAGTTCACACTATTGTCACTGCTATTAAACCTCTTACTGATCAAGTATCGGTGCGGGGCGGTGTGCGTGTGAAATGCAGCATAACGAAAACCCCGCACATTGCGGGGTTTTTTGTTTTTGCACTGTTATCTAAAGACTGACTAAAACTATTTGCTTATAGCGATGGTGTTCAAAGGGCGATACAAAGGGGTGAGGAGCTAAGGTATGAATGATAAGGTTTGGATTTTTGATACAACATTAAGAGACGGTGAGCAGGCGCTAAAAGCTAGCTTAACTGAAGATGATAAAGTACAGCTTGCACATGCCATTAGCCGCCTTAATGTGGATGTCATGGAAGTCGGTTTCCCGGTTTCAAGCCCTGCAGATTTTCGGGCAGTACAGCGCATCGCCACTGAAATTAAAGGCCCTACGATTTGTGGTTTAGCCCGCGCTGTGGCAAAAGACATTGAAGCTTGCGGTGAAGCATTACGTTCAGCAGAGCAAAGCCGTATTCATACCTTTATTGCAACCAGCCCTTTACACCTTGAACACAAGTTACGCATGAGCCTAGATGATGCGACTGCGATGGCGGTGAAATCAATCAAACTAGCCCGAAATTACACCGATGATGTGGAGTTTTCGTGTGAAGATGCAGGCCGTACTCCGCATTGGGATTTATGTCGTATTGTCGAGCAAGCGATTAAAGCAGGCGCTTCAACCATCAACTTACCAGATACCGTGGGCTATGTGACGCCTGATGAGTATGCGGCGATGATCCACCATTTAATGAATAACGTGCCAAATATCGATCAAGCGCGTTTAAGTGTTCATTGTCATAACGACTTAGGTTTGGCGGTAGCAAACTCGATTGCTGCAGTACAAGCCGGTGCCCGACAAATCGAATGCACGATTAATGGTATCGGGGAGCGAGCGGGTAACTGTTCGTTAGAAGAAGTGGCGATGATCATGAAGATGCGTCACGACCATTTAGGTGTTTACACCGATATTCGCAGCGAAGAGATTTACCGTGCGTCGCGCCAAGTTGAAACCATTTGTAATATGCCTGTGCAGCCGAATAAGGCTATTGTGGGTGAAAACGCCTTTGCTCACAGCTCAGGCATTCACCAAGATGGCGTGTTAAAAGCACAAAACACCTACGAGATCATGGCTCCAGAAACCGTGGGTGTACCAAACAACCAATTAAATATGACCTCGCGTTCAGGTCGCCATGTGATTGAGCATCGCTTAGAAGAATTAGGCTATCAAAAGTCTGACTATGATATGGATAGCTTATATGACAGCTTCTTAGCGCTAGCAGACCAAAAAGGCACAGTCTATGACTATGACCTAGAAGCCATGATCTACTTTAATCAGATCAGTGATAAAGACGAAACTTACCAACTTGAGTTTGTAAACTCAGCGTCAAACTCTCAATCAGTCGCCAGTTCGACTATTGGCATGACAGTAGGTGGGCAATCAAAGCAAGAAGCTGCCACAGGAAATGGTCCGGTCGAAGCCTCATTCAAAGCCATTGAACGCATTACGGGCATGGCGGTTGAAGTGATTGAATACAACTTAGATGCCACAGGCCAAGGTGCAAGCTCACTTGGTCAGGTAAATATTATTGCTAAATACGATGGTCGCCAATATCACGGCGCTGGCCTTGCTGCCGACATCGTAGAAGCCTCAGTACGCGCCATGATCCGCGTATATAACTTAATTGACAGAGCACAAAAAGTGTCTGATTTAAAACAACAAAGGAAAGCAGGATGAGCCAACAAAGTTACCAAGTCGCCGTTTTAGCTGGAGATGGCATCGGCCCTGAAGTCATGTCTGCCGCCGAGCAAGTATTAGATGCGGTTAGCGTGAAGTTTAGTTTTACGCTACAACGTGAGCACCATGCCATTGGTGGTGCTGCCATTGATGAATTTGGTGCGGCGCTTCCGGACTCTACTTTAGCGGCATGTGAAAAAGCGGATGCCATTTTATTTGGCTCAGTAGGCGGCCCTAAGTGGGAGCATTTACCACCGAATGAACAGCCAGAGCGGGCTTCTTTACTGCCACTTCGTAAGCACTTTGGGTTGTTCTGTAACTTGCGCCCAGCACAGCTATTACCCGCACTGAGCACCGCGTCTCCTCTGCGAGCGGATATCAGTGCGCAAGGCTTCGATATTTTATGTGTGCGTGAGTTAACAGGCGGTATTTATTTTGGTGAAAAAGGCCGTGAAGGCGAGGGTACGAGTGAAGCTGCATTCGACACGCAACGTTATTCTCGTGCTGAAATTGAGCGCATCGCGCGCTTTGCATTCGAAGCAGCGAGACTTCGCAGTAACCATGTTACTTCAGTTGATAAAGCTAATGTATTGGCATCAAGCGTACTATGGCGCGAAGTTGTCACCGAAGTCAGCAAAGACTACCCAGAAGTTACGCTTGATTATATTTATGTAGACAATGCTGCAATGCAGCTTGTGAAGCAACCAAGCCAGTTTGATGTGTTACTTTGCGACAACTTGTTTGGCGATATCTTGTCAGACGAATGCGCGATGATCACAGGCTCTATGGGCTTACTGCCATCGGCTAGCTTAAATCAATCAGGCTTTGGTTTATATGAGCCTGCAGGTGGCTCAGCGCCAGATATTGCGGGTAAAGGTATTGCAAATCCGATTGCACAAATTTTAAGTGCGGCCTTAATGCTTCGTTATTCTTTAGGGCAAGATGAAGCGGCACGCACCATTGAGAAGGCTGTGGCAGAAGCAGTTGCTGCAGGTGTGGGCACGCCAGATATCTACCCTCAAGGCGGTTACACCACACAAGACGTAGCACAAGCAATCGTTTCACGTATTTAATTTTGGCTGATGGCTGCACCGTCATGCAGCCAAGATAAGAGGATGTAGCAAGTGGCTCAGACCTTATACGATAAAATTTGGCAATCTCATGTGGTTGCACAAATCAATGAACAAACTGACTTACTTTATATTGATCGTCACTTAGTACATGAAGTGACATCACCACAGGCATTTGCGGGACTACGCGAGAATAACCGTAAAGTACGTTGCCCTGAGAAAACTTTTGCGACCATGGATCATAACGTTTCAACTAAGAGTCGTTCACTAGATGCAGCAAGTGAAGTGTCGAAAAACCAATTAATGGCGCTTGCGCAAAACTGTAAAGACTTTGGTATTGAGTTGTATGACTTAAACTCGATTAACCAAGGCATAGTGCACGTAATGGGTCCTGAACAGGGGATCACCTTGCCGGGGACTACAATTGTATGTGGTGATAGCCATACCTCAACACACGGTGCATTCGGTGCCTTAGCGCATGGTATTGGCACGTCTGAGGTAGAGCACGTATTGGCAACGCAAACACTACAGCAGAAAAAAGCCAAATCATTGAAGATCCAAATTAATGGTGTGCTGCGTCCAACCGTGACCTCAAAAGATTTAATTCTAGCTGTAATTGGCAAGCTAGGTACAGCTGGTGGCACGGGCTATGTGGCAGAGTTTTGTGGCGAAGGCATCGAAGCACTGTCAATGGAAGCGCGCATGACGCTATGTAATATGAGCATCGAAATGGGCGCCAAAGCGGGCTTAATCGCGCCAGACAAGAAGACATTTGATTATCTAGAAGGTCGTCCGTTTGCACCAAAAGGGGATGATTTCAAAGCCGCCGTTGAATATTGGCAGACACTTAAATCAGATGAGGATGCACAGTTTGATTTAGTCGTTGAACTCGATGCGCAAGATATTCAACCACAAGTGACTTGGGGCACAAGCCCAGAGCAAGTTATTGGTATTGATGAGCTAGTACCAAACCCAGACGAAGAAGCCGATTTAATCAAAGCTGATGCCATGCGTGCAGCACTGAAGTACATGGGTCTTGAAGCCGGCCAGAAGTTATCTGATGCAAAAGTCGATACCGTATTTATCGGTTCTTGTACCAACAGCCGCATTGAAGATTTACGTGCGGCCGCTGAAATTGTCAATGGCAAGCAGGTTGCGACTGGCGTTGAAGCTTTGATAGTACCGGGTTCAGGCCTAGTAAAACAGCAGGCAGAACAAGAAGGCTTAGCAGATATTTTCAAAGCGGCAGGGTTTGAATGGCGTGAGCCAGGCTGCTCTATGTGTCTTGCAATGAACGATGACAAGCTGGGCGCTGAAAAGCGCTGTGCTTCGACCTCTAACCGTAACTTTGAAGGTCGTCAGGGCCGCGGTGGTAGAACTCATTTAGTGAGTCCTGCGATGGCGGCAGCAGCGGCGATAGCTGGTCATTTTACAGATATTAGAGGAGCGGTGTAATGGCGGTTTATCATCAAGGTTTATTGGCACCTTTAGACAAAAATAACGTCGATACCGATCAAATTATTCCAAAGCAGTTTTTAACTTCAACCAGTCGTGATGGTTTTGATAAAGCGTTGTTTTATGATTGGCGCTATTTAGATGATGGCAGTGCGAATCCTGAATTTGTGTTAAACGCAGGCTGCTATCAAGGCGCTTCGGTATTATTAACGCGTGATAACTTTGGCTGTGGCTCATCTCGAGAGCATGCGCCTTGGGCTTTAAAGCAGTATGGGTTTACTGTGATCTTGGCGCAAAGTTTTGCAGATATTTTCTTTAATAACTGTGGTAATAACCAAATGTTGTGCATCGCGCTATCGGCATACACATTAGATAGCCTGTTTGCGATTGCCGAGCAGCATCAAGATATTCAGGTTGAAATCGATTTAGAAAATCAACAGATCCGTAGTCAGTATTTCGATGCCATCGACTTTGATGTACGTTCAGATATCAAAGCGCGTTTATTAAGTGGCTTAGATTTTATAGGTGAGACAGAGCAGTTGAATGCACAAATCGATGCGTTTGAATCTAACTTAGCCGCTGATCGACCTTGGCAATAAAACTAAGTTAATCGCGTTTTTTTGCATACAACCAGAGAGCTAATTACTCTCTGGTTTTTCTTTTTTAGGATAACCATAATGAAAAAATGCCTAGCCGTTCTTGCGCTACTTGTTAGTGGCTCAGCCATCGCGCGTCCAGCGCCACTGGTATCAATTCCAACCCATGATGCATTTTTCGATAAAATTGCCGCGCATTGTGGTAAAGCGTATCAAGGTAAAGTAATCCTAGATAATCAAGGTCCGAGCAAGTTTAACGAAGCTAAACTCGTGATGCATGTGCGTCGTTGCAGTGAAAAAGAACTGCAAGTGCCTTTTCATGTAGGAAAAGATGCGTCTCGTACTTGGCTCCTTACCAAAACCGGCAGTGGTTTGAGTTTGAAGCACGACCACCGTTTAGAAAATGGCGATGATGATCCGTCAACTATGTATGGCGGCCATACCGTTGATGCAGGCTTTGCAAACGTACAGTCTTTCCCTGCTGATCAGTATTCAAAAGAGTTATTTGTCAGCCAAGGTATTCCTCAGTCAATGGGCAACACTTGGCAGATGTATATTTACGACGACAAGTTTACTTACCGTTTAGTGCGTGAAGGTCGTGAGTTCAGAGTTGACTTTGATTTAACGAAACCGATTACACCGCCAAAAGCACCTTGGGGTTATAAGGACTAAATTGGTATTCTGGCACTGTTGCGTCTAGTTTTAATAAGAGACTCAATTCAGTGCCAATTATGTTGGCATGGCTAGGAGCATTGCTAATGTCAATTACCGCCAGATAAAAACAACTCGTATAACAAAGTTTTGCGCAAGTAGAGCCAATCGCTGAGCAAGCCGCCGAAATTTTTTATCAAACGCTGTTTCAATACGATCCAAACCTAAAACCTTTATTTAAGTCAGACATTAAAAGCCAAGGGCAAAAGTTGATGGCAATGTTAAAGTTGGCCGTTAGAGGGCTCGATGATCTTGATGGGCTTGTTCCTGTTTTACATGCATTGGCTGAGCGACACGTAGACTATGGTGTCGAAGCGAAAGATTTTACGCCCGTGGGCAACGCATTACTTTATACGCTAAAAGTCGGTTTAGGCGAGCAGTGGACGCCTGAGCTGAGGCAAGCGTGGGTAGATACGTTTCGTACAGTCGCAACAGTGATGAAAGCCCACGCTTTTAGTGGTTGATTCAGTTTTATTTAGGCACACATTTTACTTCGGCTTGCAGGTCTGGTTGATAAGCTCGAGGATGAGTGGGCAGTCTTTCAAAGTCTTGCACACCTTTTTGCAAGGTCAATTGTGCATTCATGCCTTGGCAAAGTTTTTCTGAATGTCTTAATAGAAATACGCTCTGTCGTGTGAAATGCGCATAATCATCTGAACGTATTTTTAAGAAATAATGCGTGTCGCTGAATTTGGTTTGTTCATAATGCACTTTATTATCCCAATCATAATTCTTTTCAGATTTACCAAGTGGTGTGGGTGTATGCTGACAGCCAGAGAAAAACAACGCGACTGCACTTAAACCAAATACGTTAATCCATGTTTTATTCATTACTACCTCTACTTTCGGCACTATAGCCAATCCATTTAGTTCGATATTTGTTTATTCTGTGACTGCTATACAAGGAATTGCTTGAAGCAGCACATAGCGTTCAGACTGTGGGTGGAATAATACGCAACCAATCGCTTTTTTTTGCAGTAAAAAGTACTGTGTTTGCTGAGATTTAGGCATATCAATTGCCGTTGAAGATAAACCATAATGCAAAGAGAGCTGGTGGCTTGTCATAAATACGTTATTTGGGAGTAGGGGGGAAATTCCACCATAAATTGTTTCTATGGCCTGTTGAATTTCAGCCTTCATGCTTGGTGTGGTGTGCTCAATAATGGCAGGCAAAGGCTCGTTTGACTGGGTGTGTTGACACCCAGTCAAACTTAACACACCTAAAAGTGTGGTGAGTAATGCGTGACGCATTACTGCTCTTTTACTTTGATATCAACCATGCCATTGCGCATTGGATGGAAAGGCTGAGCGAGCTTTATACCGTCGTTTTGCAGTGACTGTCGGAAAGTGACACTACTTTGTGCCGACTCTTTTGCAACAACTGGGCAAGCACCCGTTTCAATGTGTGTTAACGCTGCGGCTAACATACCTTCTTCAGTGTCTCCAAGTTGTTTTGAGAAGTCATCTGCGACGCTACAACCTGGGACTTCATCGGTTAATCCTATGGTTGTTTGTGTGATCGAACTTGCTGGCACTGGTTTAAAGCCCTCAGCATAGTCACCAAACTCTTTAGCATTTGCACCTTTGAATTGAACAGTGTAGTACACCTCACCACAGTTAGGAGTTGGTGTAAAACCATAAGGCTTACCGCATGTTTGCCCACCAATCAGCACTACGTTGACGTCAATACCTCGAAGGCCATTGATCAATGACTCACTGGCAGAACAAGTCCCAGAGCTTGCTAAAATATAAACCGTATCCATATCTACGCTAGGTAGAATTTGGTTAGTATAAACTCTCGCATCCCAATCAATTTGACGGCGTTCAAATGTATAATAATCTTCTTCTGAGCTTGCGGCTTCTAATTTATCATTTCGTAAAGTACGGCTGAAAACTTTTGCATCATTGTTTATGCTTTTATCTGCACCATTGTTCTGACTGGCATTTGTTTGCGCTTCACCGGCAACCATATAACCAAGTTGTGCCGACATGATAACGAGACCGCCTCCGTTATAGCGCATATCAATCACAAGCTCGTTGATATTAGCATCAGAAAACTGATTGAAAGCATCAATAAGCGGTTGTTGGCCTACAGAAATAAACTGGTTGAATTGTACATAGCCCACTTTTTTATCAGCAACGTCAATTACTTTTGCATTTTGAACTGGGGTTGAAGCAACATCTTGAGCCTTAAGCTCGAAACTCAAGAGCTCAGCAACTCCTTCTCGTTTAACAGTAAGTGTATGTGTTGTACCCTCTTTGGGAAATAAGCCGGCGTTTAATGTTTCAAGATCTGCTTGGACGCCCGTATTAATATCTACACCATTTACCTCTGCAATTGTATCACCACGAAGCAAGCCTGCAGCTCTTGCTGGAGATCCGTCTTGTGTGAAGGCAACTTTTAGCACCCTTGGTCCATTACGGATGTCTGAGTTGATGAAAGCCCATTGAATTCCATAGCCAGAAACCAGTCCTGAGTCAGACTCTTTCTTGAAGCTTTCATAGCTTTCGGAGAAGTGATATTTATCTTTTAGAGCTCCACTTGCTGTTTTTGCATCTGTCTTCAAATGATCGAAGTATTTATCAACCGTATCTTTTTCATCATCGCTATCAAAGTCAGGGTGTTTAGGATCTTTATCTTCAACTTCGTCATACCAAAGGTAAGTTTCATGGGTATATGAACGCAGAAACATTTTTTCATGCATTGCAGTCCCTGCTTGATCAGGGTATGGCGCGTTTTCGAAAGGATCTGTGCCTTCGCGTGGTGTTTCACATTGGTTTACAAAGCTTGACGCAGAATCATACTGACCAGCAGTCCATGTTGGTTCAGTAACTGTATCGGAGGTGTTGCCTGTGTTGGTACTCGGTGAAGTCGTTTGGTTAGTATTATTGTTTGAGCTTCCACCGCCACAACCAGCCAATACAGTAGCTGAAAGGGCAATTGCAACACTTAGGCTGAGTGTATTTAGTTTCATAATTAAATCCTATCTAATCTGATTTTATCAAAATACCAACAAGCATTTGTAAACACAATTGGTACAACCAGATAATTTAAGTAATCGCTCATAATACATAAGCTATTTTTGCCAAGTTGTAAGCAATTGTTGTTGTTTTTTAGATATTTTTAATCCATAAGTTTTTTGCATATAAAAATAGGCGTCGGCAATGCGCTTTTTAGCAAAGTCCGGTGGTTCAACCCTGCGCTGTTTAAAATTAACTTTTACCGGGCACTCACCATGTTTGTATTCAGTATTAGGCAGCACACCAAAACGATAGTTACTTCTATCACCATTTATTTCTCCAATGGCAGGGGCAAGGTTGTTTATGTCTGCTTCCATTTTGCGAAACTTAGCACTGACTTTTCTGCAGTTCTTTCTGCCACCGTCTTGCCAGCACTTTAGCTGGTGGCCAAACTCCCAGGCCGACACAATATGCTCCCATTCTATACGAGTCGCACGGCTATTTGGTTTGCCTGAATGTGTGTAAGGCTTTCTTGGTGTATAGCCACAACTGTTTGCATCAGGAATAAGCTTCTTGCCTTGACGCTTGATCTTACAACCGCAATAAAGCGTGGTGGCATCTTGAGGTAAGGTTTTATTGAGGTACTTTTTTGCTTGTGAAAAGCTTGAAAACTCTTTGCCAAAAGTTGGCAGGCTCAGCAATAGCAAAGCCATTAACGCGAATAGCGGGCGCATTTCTCTCACCTAAGTGGACTACAGAAAAATGCACTATATCATCGCAATAAACGCTTTAAAATTATCTTGTTGATTGCAATAGTTTTTATAAAAAAGCCCTAGCTTACCAGGGCAAGTGGCTCAATTAAGCAGGTTTGTGTCTGCGCTTTCGCCAAGGCGGCGCTTGGAATAGCAAAAATATGCCAGATAGGCAAAACAACACACTGACGACAGAAAAACTGATCAATAACGGGTTATTAAAGTCTTCGCGTTCATCATAGTCCATAATATGTAGCATCCAGAAAAAATCAAAAATACGCCAAATGGTACTTCTTACTGTAATGATCTGTCCGCTTTGCGCCTCTAGGTAGAGTGTTGTACTACACCAGTCATTGTAAGTGACTGCCCAGACGTTTTCTTTGTAGCCGATTTCTCTTGGGCCTTTGGCTAACAGTTGAACTGCACTGATTTCGCCATTGCCTAAATAGTGAGCGTCGGCTTGTTGTTTGATCAAAGTTTCGCTTGGTGCAGTTAATGGTTGGCCAGTGATACCGTCAAACCAAGTTGTTTCATCACCTTGCACTTTAATGATGGGTATCTCTAATAGGTGTTTGAAAGCAATGTTTGAGAGTATATCTTGGCTTTTTGTAATAAGATTCAAATCTGCAGAGTAATCGGCTCGCTTAAATGGATTATCGAGCTGACGGTGAGCTAAGTGTTTGCCATGTACTTTTTCTAGTGGAATGGCGCTCATAACAAACCCACCTAATAACCACGCGAATATTTGAATAGCGAGTAGGTAGCCAAGCCACTTGTGTATTTTTCGAATGGGTTTAAATGCTGCTTTTATCATTATTCTTATCCAAGCAAATGAGAAGAGAGAACAGTGTACCTAAAAAGGTTTTTCTGTCACTGCGACAAATTGTCTCAGCCTTAAAGTCGTATTAAATCTTGTTTAGTAGATAAGAACAATATTTGTGCAGTTTTAAAATGCGTTAGCGGTAGCAACCACTCGGTGAGTTAGTTACACTTGTCTATATTGAGTATCGCTTTGTTACACCTTAAAAATATAGCTTAAAAAGAGAACAGTCATAATGTCAGAAATCCAATTCTTAAATGTAGACCTAGAGCTTGAATCAAAACAGGATATTAGTGCCTTGGTAGACGATTTAAAGAAGAAGGCTATGGTGCTGCACTATGATAAAGACGACTATCGTCATTTAGCGCGTATTGAAGCCGACGCTGATGTGGTAAGTCCTGACAAAGCGATTAATCATTTATGTGAGTTAATAGAGTCTTGTTCTAAAAGCGCGCTTAAGCAATGGTTATCTTGTTCTAAGCGTACTTTTGATATTGGCTTTAACTCGGGCGCTGCCCCTAAGTGTTTTTCTCAGCCAATTAGTGCCGATACATTATTGAGAATTTCGGCGATTGGCGCGGGGATTGAAATCACTATTTATCCTGTAGAAAGCTAAACTCATACTCTACTTTATAAAAAACGCGATCTTAGGTTTCCAAGATCGCGTTTTTTTGTTTTTGAGCAAAATTTTCTTAAAACTGTTTTTAATGGTATTTTTTCTCTTTGATAACCAAATGGAATAACAAAGCAGATCTAATTCTTTATCCTTGGTAACGCAAATCAGTATGCTTCAGCCTTAGAAAACCTTACTTCGAGTAGAAGTATTTCAGCAAGCAAACTAAGCAGACGGTTTAGGGTTAGGGGATAGATTCCATGTTGTTAAGTCAACTTAGTGCCGCGGCAAGCCCGCTGACACAAGAGCAAGTGCAAAAATTACAAGGTTTAGTGGCCGAGCTAAACCCAATTCAGCAAGCTTGGGTAAGTGGTTACCTAGCTGCAAATGCAAATACAGCTGCATTAAGCGGTGTAGTGGGTGGCCAAGCGCCAACTGCAGGCGAAGCGGCTGCACTCACCATTCTATATGGTTCGCAAACTGGTAATGCTAAAAGCGTTGCTAACCAGCTAAAAGCAGCTGCAGAGGCGAAAGGCCTGGCGGTTAAGCTGGTGAACATGGCTGACTACAAACCTGCTCAACTTAAGAAAGAAAAGTTTATTGCTGTTGCTGTTTCTACTTATGGTGAGGGTGAGCCACCAGAAGATGCTGAAAACCTACATGCGTTCTTAGCATCGAAAAAAGCACCTAAGCTAGATGGCGTTAAAGTAGCGGTTATCGGCCTAGGTGATTCAAGCTACGAATTCTTCTGCCAAACGGCAATTGATTTTGAAGAGCGCTTTAAAGCGCTAGGTGCAGAAACGGTTGTTGCGCGCGCTGATTTAGATGTTGATTACGAAGACCAAGCAGCTGCTTGGATCGGTGGTGCGGTTGATGCGTTCGAGCCTGAGCTTAAAGCACAGTCACAAGGTTCAGCACAAGTAATTCCTATGGCTGGCTTCGGTGCAGCACCAGCACAGAGTCAATACACTAAGCAAAACCCATTTGCGGCTGAGCTAAGTGTGGTGCAAAAGATCACAGGCCGCGACTCAACTAAAGATGTTCGCCACATCGAGATTTCACTAGAAGGCTCTGATATCAAGTATCTTCCGGGTGACTCTTTAGGTGTGTACTTCTTAAATGACGAAGCACTAGTAGATGAAACACTAGCACTACTAAACATTGATGGCGCAGCTGAAATCACATTAGGTGAAGAAACGTTATCAATTCGCACAGCACTGATTGAAAAACTAGAGCTGACGCAGTCTTATCCTGGTTTTGTTGAAAAGTACGCACAAGCAACTAACAACGCAGAGCTGTTAAAGCTAGTTGAAGACAAAGCCGCGATGCGTGAGTACATCGAAGCGCGTCAAATCTTCGATATCATCAAGCAAAACCCAAGCGATATTAGCGCACAAGACCTAGCGAACAGCTTACGTAAATTACAAGCACGTTTATATTCAATTGCTTCAAGCCAAGCAGAAGTGGAAGAAGAAGTGCACTTAACTGTTGGTTTAGTAGAGTTTGATGCCTTTGGTGAAAAACACTTTGGTGGTTGTTCTGGTTACCTTGCACACCGTGCAGAAGAAGGCGTACAAGTTAAAGTATTTAGCGAGCATAACGACAATTTCCGCTTACCAAGTGACGATAACACGCCAGTTATCATGGTAGGCCCAGGTACAGGTATCGCACCATTCCGTGCATTCTTACAAGAGCGTGATGCACGTGAAGCTGAAGGTGAAAACTGGTTATTCTTCGGTAACCCGCACTTCACGCAAGATTTCTTATACCAAGTTGAGATCCAAGGTTATGTGAAGTCTGGTCTACTTAACAAAGTAGACCTAGCATTTAGCCGCGACCAAGCAGAAAAAGTATACGTACAAGACCGTATCCGCGAAAAGGGCGAAGAAGTATTTGCATGGTTAGAAAAAGGTGCGCATTTCTACATTTGTGGTGACGCTAACCGCATGGCGAAAGACGTTCACCAAGCACTTATCGACATTATTAAAGCCCATGGTGGCAAAGATGACGAGCAAGCTGAAAGCTATCTAAAAGCGCTTCGCAGCAACAACCGTTATCAAAAAGACGTGTACTAGTAGCAAGTGCTAGTACACCACACTGACCGTCACAGTAGAATTTTAGGATAAGCCATGAGCACAGATTACAAACCTAACAGCAAGCTAGACCCAAATGCCAAGTTTGCTGATAACGAAAGACTTAAAACACAAAGTAACTTTTTACGCGGCACAATCACAACGGATTTAAAAGACCAACTTACCGGTGGTTTCACAGCGGATAACTTCCAGTTGATCCGTTTCCACGGTATGTATCAGCAGGATGACCGTGATATTCGTCCAGAGCGTACTAAGCAAAAACTTGAGCCAATGCACAATGTGATGCTTCGCGCACGTATGCCTGGCGGTATTATCACGCCTAAGCAGTGGTTAGCAATTGATGAGTTTGCTGGCGATAAAACCATTTACGGCAGTATTCGTTTAACAACGCGTCAAACATTCCAGTTCCACGGTGTGTTAAAGCCGGGCATTAAAGAAATGCACCAAATGCTTAACAGCGTTGGCATTGACTCAATTGCAACTGCTGGTGACGTGAACCGTAACGTACTATGTACGACTAACCCAGTTGAGTCTGAGTTACACCAAGAAGCATACGAGTGGGCAGCGAAAATTTCTGAGCACCTATTACCGCACACTAAAGCGTACGCTGAAATTTGGTTAAACGGTGAAAAGACTGAAACAACAGAAGAACCGATTTTAGGGTCTACTTATTTACCACGTAAGTTCAAAACAACGGTTACTATTCCACCAAACAACGAAGTAGACGTTCACGCGAACGATTTAAACTTTGTTGCGATTGCTGATAACGGCAAACTGGTTGGTTTTAACGTGCTTGTTGGTGGTGGTCTGGCAATGACCCACGGTGATGTAAACACTTACCCACGCAAAGCGGATGACCTAGGCTTCATCCCGCTTGAGCACACGCTAAAAATTGCAGAGCACGTGGTATCAGTGCAGCGTGACTGGGGTAACCGTGTTAACCGTAAGAACGCAAAAACGAAATATACCCTTGATACTTTCGGTACTGATGCATTTAAAGCAGAAGTAGAAAACCGCGCTGGCGTTAAATTTGAAGACAGCCGCCCGTATGAGTTCACCCACCGTGGTGACCGCATCGGTTGGGTAGAAGGTATTGATGGTAAGCACCATCTAACGCTATTTATCCAAAGTGGTCGTATTCTTGATTACCCAGGTCAACCGCTGAAAACCGGTTGTCGTAAGATTGCAGAAATTCACCAAGGTGACTTCCGCATGACGGCGAACCAAAACTTAATTGTTGCCGGCGTACCAGCTGATCAAAAAGACATCATTGAGCAGATTGCACGTGAGCACGGCTTAATTGACGACTCACACTCAGAGCAACGCTTTAACTCAATGGCATGTGTGGCGTTACCTACGTGTCCACTTGCGATGGCTGAAGCAGAGCGTTACCTACCAGAGCTTATCGAGAAAACAGAAGCGATTTTAGCTAAGCACGAAATCCCGAATGACGACATCATTATGCGTGTTGTTGGTTGTCCGAATGGTTGTGGTCGTGCGATGTTGGCTGAAATTGGTTTTGTAGGTAAAGGCCCAGGTAAGTACAACGTTTACCTAGGTGGTAACCGTGAAGGTACGCGCGTACCTAAGCTGTACCTAGAAAACGTAGGTGAAGACGTTTACCTACCAGCACTAGACGAATTAATTGGCCAGTGGGCTAAAGAGCGTAACGAAGGCGAGTGTTTTGGTGACTTCGCTATCCGTAAGGAAATCGTTGCCGAAGTGAAAGTCTCAAAGACAGACTTCCACGCTTAAAAAATCATTGAGTTGGCAGGCAGGCCTGCCAACCTAGGAACAAGCATGAGTAATTTTAAACAATTATTAGAGTTAGAAGGCGAAGCGCAAAAAGCGTTACTTGCCGAAGCGAATGCTTTGTTAGAGCCAATGACACCGCAACAGCGTGTGGCATGGGCGCTTGAAAACTTGCCTGATACGGCATTTTTATCTTCAAGCTTTGGTATTCAAGCGGCAGTTATGTTGCACTTGGTTTCAACCGAAAAGTCAGATATTCCAGTGGTATTAACTGATACTGGCTACCTGTTTCCAGAAACCTACCAGTTTGTAGATTACTTAACAGAGCGTTTAGACTTAAATCTAAAAGTATATCGTTCACCAATGAGTCCAGCTTGGCAAGAAGCTAAGTACGGTAAACTTTGGGAGCAAGGTCAAGAAGGCATTAAACAATACAACACCTTAAACAAGGTGGAGCCTATGACTCGTGCTATCGAAGAAATTGGTGCAAAAACCTGGTTCAGTGGTTTACGTCGTGATCAGGCATCAAGCCGTGCCGACAAGCAAGTACTTGAGATCAGCCGAGGTACTGTAAAAGTGTATCCGATCATCGAGTGGAGCAACCGCGACGTGTATATGTATTTAACCAAGCATGACTTGCCTTATCACCCGCTTTGGGACGAAGGGTATGTGTCGATGGGCGATGTGCATACTACCCGTAAGTTAGAGCCAGGTATGACAGAAGAAGAAACACGTTTCTTCGGCCTTAATCGTGAATGTGGTCTACACATTGACGGTGACGGTATTTAAAAATTTTTATTTAATGGCGAATTGTTAGAAACTAGTCTAAACATACAGCCATTAATAATTTTGCCTTGATGTAAATAAAAAGCACAGGTCTCAAAGCCTGTGCTTTTTTATTCCACAGTTTCTGTTGATACCAATCAGTCGTAATACTTAAGCAATTTGAGGTGCTAAAACTGACGCTTGCGGCGTTAAAAACTTCTCATTTAGAACAACTAAATCACAAAATTTTTGCCTAGCAATCGCCAAGTTTTCTCAGCCTCAAAATTGCTCACTAAATTACACTAATTGGTATAATATTTATAACCAAACTAAAATCATAAAGAGTCGATACGACGGAGTGTTCTCGTGGGTTATAAAGCATATATGATGATTATGGTGATGCTGATTGGTGTGGCATCATTGTTTGTAATTAAGCGTCCTGACGGTCAACCATATCTGTCTATCGATGCGATTTTCAATAAAGTTGAAAACGATACACAAAGCTTATTAGACGAGTCTAAACGCCACTTAAACAAAGCAGTAGATTACGCCAAACAAGCAACCGCTGATGAGAACCAAACTACAAAACAGTCAACCATTTATAAATGGCAAGATGAAAATGGCAACTGGATTTACTCAGACCAACCAAACCCAAAAGGCAACAGCCAAACTCATCAACTTGACCCCAGTAAAGTCACCATCATGGCCGCTGAAGATACGTCAATTTTATATAAAGACAAGCAAACAGCTGAGAGTGAATCACTGAAAGCCAACGCAATGAACCCGCAAGATGTCAAAGAGCTGATGAAGAACACTAAAAATATTCAAAAGCTAATGGACGATAGACAAAAGCAACTAGATGCTGTTACTGAGGGTAAGAAAGAAAAAGGGAATTAGATAGTGATATGGGCGAAGTTGCTTCAAGTAGCCTTCGCCTCAACTGAATATGGGGATTACAAAACTATTTCAGCTTCTTCCTCTCGCCTTCTAATGTACCACGCTCATGTTTACCATTTTCAATAAATAATACTTCACCATATTTGCCGCGCTTAATACTGCTGTCGATGGCAATCACTTTACCTTTAAAGCGGGTTTCTATTTTTTTCTGAGAAGTGTGGCCAACAACTATGTGGTTTACATCGAAGTGTTTTAATAATAAATCCAGTTCTTCGGCGGTGGCACCGTCGTCTTTAAAGTAACCGCGATACCAAATAGGTCCATGGGTTTTATGTAGGTAACTAGCAAAGCCTTCACGCTTTTTCGGCAGCTCTTTTTCAACAAGGTGTGATTTAAAGGTTTGGTTTATGGTGTCTAAAGTAACTTTATCTTCAGCGAGCTGAGGGTGAAAACCACCATGGGCGTACAAATGGTCGTTTATTTTTACCAGCACAGGTTTGCTTCGTAACCAACGACCTAAAATAGTGTGTTGATTAAATAATTGATCGAAAGGTGTCTCTAGCAGCTTTTCGGCTTTAACGTATTTGGGGTTTAGGTAACGTAAATCGCCATTTAGTACCATGACTTCATGGTTACCTAGTAGAAGGTGGATTTTACCGCCAGCTCGCTCGGCTTGCTTTTCTAGGTCGTGGATAAACCAAAGGATCTCAGTTACTTTGTCGCCACGGTCAAAAATATCGCCGGTTATGACAAAATGGCCATCACCAAACGCCCATTGGTTTTGCGCGTTAATGATGCCGTTATTTTTAAGTAGAGTGAGCATCAGATCATACTGTCCGTGTAAGTCACTGAGCGCCGCCACGCGTTTAACACCTTGGAACTCAATCAGCTGCTCAGCAAATGTTAGCTGCGAAGTGTTAGCGGTTAAACCACAGTCGGTAAACCCGTAGGGCAGGGAGACCCCTTCAAGGTTCACTTGCTTGCGTTTAACTTGGTCATTGCAAATCCAATTGACTGTTAAAGCACTAGTGTGCACGTCAATGTATGGACCGTCAGAAATGACTTCTTTGCTGGTCGATTCTGTAGCGCTGATTTGTGAGGCAAATATCAGTGAGGCACACAGTGTGATACGAAAGCGGCTTTTTATCATTATTTTTATCCTGTTCAAATTAGCGAGTGTTCAGTTTTCTTCTTAGAAAAGAAGTAGCCTTGAGCACACGCACTTTGAGGTGCTCAAGGCTGCTGTTCTAATGCTAAAAATTAAAACTTAATTTCTGCGCCTAAGTAGCCAAAGCGACCCATACCTGTGCCATAGCGGCTGTAGAAGTTACCACGACCGCCCGGCATAAAGTCACCCTTGTCATCCAATAGGTTGTTAATACCACCAAACACGCGTAACTCTACGTCAGCTGCTAAGTCGGTATTATATGATACAGATACATCGTGGCGCATATAGCTACCATATTTATGATATGCCAGCGCTTCAGGGCTAGCGATACAACCATTGTCTTCTTCAGTTGATGCACAGCGCTCAGCATTTCGCTCTAGTGCAGCGGTGTATTCTCGCTCACGGCTTAGGCTATCAGTAAATGACCCTAAATATTTCATCGCATAACGAACGCGCCACTCATCTAGACGCCAAACGACTGAGGCTGATAATTTGTCTTTTGAGCTACCATAGCCTGCATAGTCATCGGTCTCTAGGCCATCTAAACCAAGGTAAGTGGTTGAGCTTTCAAGGATATGGTTATAGTCCGCTTTAAAAGATAGACGACCTAAGCTTTCAAAGTCGTATTTATACTCGATTGCGACATCGATACCACGGCTACTGACTTCATCTAGGTTATCTTCACGCTGTACGATTTCGGTAATGTTACCTTCATCATCACGGCTGATTTCGTTACAGAATGGGTTACTGCTACCAAATGCAGCACTTGAATCGTAACACTCCTGTAAGATGCGCTCATTAGAGATCACCGAGATAGCACCTTCAATGGCAATATCATAATAATCAACGGCAATTTGCAGATCTTCGATGGCACTTGGTGCCATAGTAAAACCGAAAGTGAAGGTATCAGCGGTTTCTTCTCTTAAGTTAGCATTACCCGCATTCGGTGAGTATTTACTACCTGAACTTGGATCGAATTCAAAGTCCGGGTCTTCAGCAAGTAAAGCCGCAAACACAGGATCTTGACGACACTTGTCATGCCCCGCATTGGTCGAAGTTGCCGTTAGTCCCTCACAAATGTCAGTAAAGCTATCGTAGTCACCGCGAGCAGGAGACATTAGCTCAGTGATAGTTGGAGCACGCTGCGCACGGGCAAAGTTAGTACGAATAGTAAGATCTTCAATAGGTTGCCATAAAATGCCTAACTTATAGCTAGGCACAGTGCCCACAGCATCTATGCTGTATTTTGCTAAACGTAGCGAGGTTTCAAGAGAAAGGCTTTTCGCTAGAGGTGCATCTTTAAGTAGTGGCACATCAAATTCAGCAAAGCTCTCGTAGACATCGATTGAGCCTTCGAACTGCGGCACAACGTTAAAGGTAATGCCGCCTTCACGCATACCAATACTGGTTTGTAAGTCTTGCTTATCTTTACGGTATTCACCACCAAATACTGCTGACACGGCACCGGCTGGTAGCTCGAATAGCTTACCTGTCATGTAACCAACAATGTTGGTTTGATCAATGTAAGTGTTGATTTCAGGATTAACACGGATCCAATCAGCCATTTCTGGGGTGATAGAGCCCTCACCAAACAGGTTGATAGGGACACAGCCTGCTGCACGAGCGGCTTCGTCTTTACATTGGATGGTGCCGTCGTCTAGTTTTTCGGCATTTAAAGCATGGCTTAGCTTACGCACATCGAGTTCGTTGTAACGCAACTGCTCTTGGTGAAACTTACCAAAACCTACCGATATGTCCCAATCCCACTCACCGTCGAATGCAGTACCTTGCAAACCAGCCCAAGAGCGGATCGTGGTACGCGTGTTGTCAGTGGCGATATTACCGACTTCATTAAAACGTCGGTCCCAATAAATGCGGTCTTTGTACGGTTCGCTGTCTAAAATGGCTTGCGGTACATATGGGTTATCAATGGGAATATAACCCGGCTTGATCATGCCTAAACGTTCACCTGTATCTGGGTCGTATACGGTCTGGCTGGCACCTTCGTATTCGTCCTCTGGTGATTTATCGTTGAACGACTCGTCAATGCTCAGCTGAACTTGACCATAAAACTTAATGTCATCGGTAAGATCATAATCAACCTTGCCGGCAATCGAAAAGCTATCGTTTGGTACTTTTAACATCACATATTGACGTGTATTGATACCGTAAATTTCTTCGTTGTCTTTCCAGTCATCGCGCAATGTTTGACCGTCATACCAAAATTGTTTGTCGTTCTTCGAGTTTTCTAAAAACACCCCACCTGGAATACCGTCACTCTTACTCACCCAATCAGCTTGGGCGATATCGCGCATACATTGATAACCCTCAGCCGTTTGCATCTGGTTACACATCTCGCTTTCACTATAGCGGTATGCGTCTTCAATTTGAGCGCGGTCACGATCGTAAAAGCTCATACCAAATTGGCGATCCCAGTTGGCACTGACAAAAGCATAACCACGGCCATCTGAAAAAGTGCTACCAAAGTCAAAATCTAGGGTAAATTCTTTACCACCCCCTTCAAATGACTCACCGGTACGCGCTTTAAATGTCGCGCCTTCTTTGTCAGTTTGAGTGATGATGTTTACCACCCCAGCAACTGCGTCAGCACCATAAGTTGCCGACGCACCACCACTGATCACTTCAATGCGTTGTACCATACCACTAGGAATAGTACTTAAGCTGACCACGTTACCACTGTAGCTATTTGACACAACACGGCGCCCGTCAATTAAGGTAAGCGTTCTGTCAGAGCCTAAGCCACGCAGGCTGATAGACGAGATACCCGTCGACGCTACACTCGATTGGCTGGTGGTGTTACTTATAGAGGCATTAATTGAAGGAATATTATCGACGAGAATTTCAGACAGTGAGCCTAAGCCAGTATCTGAAATTGCATCTTTATTCATAGTCACTAGTGGTGTGGCGACACTAAAACTATCTCGTTTAATACGTGAGCCAGTAACGACAATTTTCTCAACTTTCTCTTCTTCTTGTTCTATTGTCGTTTGGGTTTGTTTTACTTTTACGGCTTCTAAATCATTTTGCTGTGCATGGGTGCTGAATACGGCACCAAATAGGGCGGCTTGCACGGCAACGCAAAGTTGCTTCTTGTTCATGGTTATTCCCGTTTTGATGAGTTAACTCAATAAAGTGATGTCAGTTTGTTAGCGTTATGTTTGTTTTCCTTGCACTGGCAAGGAATCTCGAGACTTGATAAATAGTGCGCTTAGCTCAACCTTGGGAATATCCTATTTAGCTCTTTTTTATATCTTTTTATTACTATTCATGTTGTTAGGTTTTTATAGATAAGTTTATTTAAAGTATTTAAATCGTAATTTGCACTCCCTGTTTAGCAGAAATAAGGTAAGATGAAGATATTCAAAATAACTGAATAAACATGAATAAATTAGCCAAAAGCGAAACAAGTAGTTCGGGTGAGTCAGGTAAATGCAGTGTGAAAAAGCTTTCCAATTAGGGTCATATCAAGTGTTCGTTGATGAGCATATGGTGGTGCTCAATGATGAGAAAGTGGCGGCTCAACCTAAAGTAATGGAGTTGCTGCAGGTGCTCGTGACCCGCTACCCACAAGTTGTGAGTCGCAACGAACTTATTGAGCTTGTTTGGCATGGTAATGAGGCTGTGGGTGAAAAAGCATTAACCAATACCATATGGCAGCTACGTCAGTTATTTGCAAACCCAAAAGCCCCTCTTGATATCGTCGAAACGATCCGTAAAAAAGGTTATAAATTAACACTGGCGCCGAGTCCACTTGTTCAATCAGCCGAGCAAATTGCTAGCGAACTCACTGTAAACAAAAACAAGTTAGTGAGCGGTTGGGCGATGTTTACTCTGATATTTGGTTTATTAGCCTATGCAGTGTGGTCTCATTTTAATACTCATTCAGAATCGCAGGCTGCTGAACAAATAGATGAGATAACCAAAATGCCCGGCAGTGAGCTGCGACCAAGCCCTTCCCCGAAAGGTGATAAGTTAGCGTTTATTTGGCAGCAAGGGCAGCAAAGTCAGTTATACCTCAAAGATTTAACCCACCCAAATGTACCTATCACGCAATTGACCTTCTCAGATAAAAGACCATGGAAAGCGGTCTGGAGTCCCGATCAGCAATATCTATATTTTGCCCAAAAAAATGCACTGTCATGTGACATAGTGAGGCTGTCTTTGGCTGATTTAGAGCAAGTCATCTTAACTCCTTGTCCGGTTGATTCTGGTTATAACTACATAGCGATCAGTCCTGATGGTAAAACGTTGGCGTTTAATGGCAAAGCACCATTGGCTTCGCAAGATGGCATTTACTTACTCGACTTAACTAAAGTTGATGCTTCACCCGAACGCTTGAGCTGTGATGTAGGGTGTGAACTGCGAGACCGAGATATGGCCTTCTCACCTGATGGACAATACTTGGCAATTACGCAGCGAAAGAGTACCTCCGAAGAGCGCTTGAGCCTGTATCATCTTGGCAAAAAGCAGTTTCAGGTGCTGGATTCAAGTCATGCTGATATCGTTGGTATGAGCTTTCACCCCAGTGGCCAGTACTTAGTTTATGGCGCACAAACTGCAGATAAACGTCGTGGTTACATTATGGATCTCGAAGCTAAGTCGCAGACAAAACTATCACCGCGGGGATTCAGTTATCCGCAGTTTGATGATGAAGGTAATCTTTATTATCAAAAGCGTCGCGAAAACTATTTCATTGCCAGTTTTACAACCCAAAGTGACGTTATCTCAATGCCGTCGCCTGTGATTGAATCGCATTACTCAAACCAGTATCCCACTTTCTCACATCAGCATCAGAAGCTGGCATTTCTCTCTAATGAGTCAGGTCAATATGAGTTGTGGCTCGCTGATCTGGATGGCAGCAATCGTGAGCAAATCACCCAGTTGCAAAGAAACTTACGATACCCCATGTGGTCAATGCAGGGCGAAAAACTATTAGTGGTGAGCTCAGATGAGTCCGATGGTAACGACAAACTCTACGTGTTTGATTACGCCTCAAAGCAATTAAAAAGACTGGATTTGCGCTTTGGTAAAATTGGCAGACCGTTTTGGCATGGTAATGGACAAGACATCGTAATTCGCCAGAAGACCGAAAAAGGCTTTAAGTTATTTAAGTTGCACCCCGACACATTACATTTATCTCAATTAACGCAAAAGCCAGCACGTTACGGGCAATTTATTTCAGATGAAGTGTTATTGTTCGTTAATAATAAGGGGCTGTGGCGTCAACAAGGTAGCAATGTCGAACTGCTACTCGCACAAACCAAGTTCAACACACGTTATGCATGGTACGCTAATCAAGAAAGCGTATTTTATAAGCATTTAGGGAGTGATTTTAACTATATTCATGCATTTAACTTAACTACAGGCGACGATAAAAAGCTGCTGCGTTTGCCTAAAGCAAGTTTTAGTAAATCAGCGCCTTTTGTTTATGATGCGCCAAGCCAAACCTTATTATTTACTCAAAGCCTCACACCCCAGTCAGATATAAACCGGTTAAGTTCAGCAAAGTAAGGCGTACTCTCGTACGCCTCAGTGACTATTAAGAGGTGTTGCTTTAAACGCCTTGGCACTGGCCTTTTTTACACTGTTGTAGCAGATGATTGTATAGACCTTGGCTTGATGCACAAGCCGAGCCACCACCCACTCGGGCACAAAATGACAGTTGTTGTTGTTTTGCCCACGCACTACAGTTGCTCGAGCAAGGGGTTGCTGCAACAACAGCAAGTGACGCTGTGGCGATAAAACTCAAGCTAGCAGCGGCGATAAGTTTAGTGATTTTAGACATGATCTTTCCTTATTTTTCAGTCGGTTTTACTTGGGGTGTGATAATAGAGGAGCGTACTCCCCCGGATAAATATTGCGTAACCTGAACCACGGATATTAAATCTATCTCCAGCGGCAACTTTCAACGCTAAGGGCGTTGAATTTACTTGCAATAGACCAGCTATTGACGCTCAGGTTCGCCTTATCTTTGGTAAGTCTCTGAAGCAAAGTTCAGGTTACTTACAACTTGGGTCGTCACCGATCAACAGCCAAACTGTTGATCAATAAATGGCAGTGCCTCAGCTATAGCATGTACTGTAAATACGCTGGAAAATGCAATGGCTAAACTGGTCGTTAACTTGCTGAGTCTCTTCACAACGGATGTCCTTGTTGTTTTTTTAATCGAGTTTAGATTATGGGTACTATTGGGTTGAATGCAAATAAAATGTTAATGATTATTTTTCAAGTAAGAAGAGCGCTTGCAACTTAATCAAGTAATTTAAGGCCTTTAGGTGAAGTTACTAAAGAAATGTAGCAAGTGGTCTAATTTGATGTGGTTTACAATTTGGTAACGTAAACGGTTTTTAAATTTAAAAGCAATGAGTCGATGGCTGTATAAAAGCCACCGACTGAATTGAAAGATAGAATTACTTAACCTCAGATCTGTA
>NZ_PNEC01000058.1 GCF_005886345.1 Pseudoalteromonas phenolica | reverse complement strand
AACGAATGAGATGGACTCCCCCTTTCTAGGCACTTGTGCCATGTTTAAGGTGCGACACTCAAATAAGAGGAATCCATCATGAATAACATTAAAACACTTGGTATCGATTTAGCAAAAAATACATTCAGTCTTGTCGGAATGGATAAGTATGGAAAGGTTGTGTTCAGGAAAACATTATCCCGTAAAAAGCTACTCGCCTTTATTGCACAACTCAATCCTTGCTTCATCGCCATGGAAGCATGCTCTGGTGCACATTATTGGGCGCGAGAGTTTAAACTTCTTGGTCACCAAGTGGCGATTATCGCCGCTAAGTTCATCGAACCTTTTCGTACTGGCGGCAAAAATGATAATAACGATGCCGAAGCTATTTGTGAAGCCGCTATGCGACCTAATATCTGGCATGTCCCTGTAAAAACCGCCGAACAACAAGCTGTTATGACGCTCCATAGAGTTCGGCAAGGCTTAGTTAAAGAGCGCACCTCGATGATAAATCAACTTAGAGGCTTGCTGAGCGAGTTTGGTATCATCATCCCCAAAGGCCGTTACAGTTTACATGATGTCATTGGTGATATCTTAGAAGACGCTGATAATAAACTTCCCCATCTTGCTCGAGAGATGACAAGTAATCTATGGCAGCGAATTAAACAAGCAAATGAACAAATACTCAGTTATGACCGAGCTTTATCAAAACAAGTCAGAGAAGACTCTGTCGCCAAGCGCTTGATGACCATTCCTGGTGTCGGTGAGCAAGTTGCAACTGCTGTTACAGCAAATGTGCCTGACCCTAGGTTATTCAAAAATAGCCGCCAATTCTGTGCATGGTTAGGATTAGTACCTCGCCAGTTCACCACAGGTGGCAAAATACGACTCGGAAGAATTACTAAGCGTGGTGATAAATATCTACGAATGTGCCTCGTTCATGGGGCAAGAGCTGTCATGGCAAACCTAAGAGAAAAAGAAGACAAAGTCAGTTGTTGGATACGTGAGCTTATCGCTCGTCGTGGATATCTCAAAGCCGCTGTCGCATTAGCAGCAAGAAACGCCAGACTTATTTGGACGCTGATGGTTAAACAAGAAGATTACAAGGTCATTAATTAGTCTAAATGACTATATGCCATTTATTAAAGCAACCATTATGAAGTAACATGATTTATTTAGTTTAGAGGGTTTATCTGTTTTACCCGAGTCCTGCGAAGGCATCGATGACAATTAGGTCAGACCGAGGAAGCCATAGCCTGTTTATGGCGGGTGAGCTTAAAAAGCTCGTCTAACGAATAAGGCACTCTTCCTAGCGAATACTCATCTAGGTCCGAGTTTAACACTCAATCAATAGGCCGAATGTAGAGGTGCAGTCTTATATCTAATTATCAAAGATGAATTCGTTGACAATCGGGGGAGTCCATGTAGCTT
>NZ_PNEC01000057.1 GCF_005886345.1 Pseudoalteromonas phenolica | reverse complement strand
TCAGATTTCTTTTCTCTTTTCTATTTTCACTTTTCACTTTTCACTTTTCACTTTTCACTTTTCACTTTTCACTTTTCACTTTTCACTTTTCACACAGTGTTTATTCTTGCTAAAGGATCTACTTATAATATAGAAATGAAAAAAGCGGCCTAAGCCGCTTTATAAAAAGAATAAAAAAGTATTTACTTATTTTCTTCTTCTGCGTAAGAACGCTAAAGGAGAAGCTAACAATGCTAACCAACCTAGTGAACCAGCGTCACCATCGTTGTCGTCATCATCGTTCCCTCTAAGGTCATTTACTTTTACATGTACTTTAGGGTTATTTGATAAATTCCCTCTGCTGTCTAAGGCCTGAACAGTAAATGTGTATAAAGATGAATATTCAAAATCTACTTCAGACTGAACAATCACATTACCTTCATTATCAACTCTAAATGCGTCATTTCCATAAACATTGAAAGCAGAAATCGTCGCTTTTTCTGGATCTGGCAATTCAAACTCAAGCTTACCAACAATTGTTCCTACTGGTACATTTTCATCAGTAAAGAATGTTTGACCAATTGCTATTACTGGAGGTTCATCAAAATAGCTTTCTTTCATATCTACTTTGTAGACACTGCGGCCATGTGTGAACGCAAATAGTTCTTTGTCTTTGATTACTAATTTCGCAATATTAGTATTTGCTAAGCCTGAACCGTCTGCCATCCAAGACTCACCAGCATCTGTAGAAACAAATACACCTAAATCAGAACCTGCAATTACACGGTTACTATCGTTAGGGTCAACAACAACACTAGTGAATGGAATATCAGGTAAACCATCATCGATCACTGACCAGTTTTGACCACCGTCTGTTGTTTTCCAAATATGAGGTACGCCAAATGAAGACACAGTTGCGTAAATAGTTTGATCATTGTTTGGATCAAAAGCTATTGCACTCACTGTACCACTAGATATTTGTGTTGCTTGCCACTGTGATGTGCCATCAGTGTTGTCAGCATCATAATTTACATAAATGTAACCACGACGCGTACCGGCAGCTACTGCTGAAGTTGAATTAGGAGAAATTGCGATTGACATCACAGAGCTATCAAGTCGAGCTGAACCTGCAACCCAATTGTCTGCTTGATCTTTAGTACGCCATAATTGGCTACCACCAATCCAAAGAGTTTGAGGGTCTGAAGGTGCCATTTCAAAACGTGTAATAAATGGGAAACCTTCATTTGTGATACCGTTAGTTGCAGGTGTGAATGTTTCACCACCGTCTACACTTTTTCTTAAGCTTAGATTGGTTGTTTCAGCAAAAATAATATCAGGGTTGCTTGGGTCTACAGCAGTCCAACCACCGTCACCACCTAAGATTTCTTGCCAATCATTTAAACCACCGTCTTCACCTAATAAAGTACCGTTATCCTGAGTACCACCAAAGTAAGCATCACCATCCGGCATAACTGTACCATGATAGAATTGTGTGACTGCGTAGCCGTTATTTAACGTAGTCCAATTAACTAGTGAATCTTGGTAATCATTCGTTGTACCACATGCTTGAGTTACATTCAGACGATCACCATCAGTATTATCGGTTCTTTGAATACCGCCATCATTACCGACAAACATCGTTTTGTTTTCTACACCATCATAGTCAGGATGGAATACAATCGTATGTTGGTCAGCGTGAGCATATTGGTCGTTATCCATGTCAAACCACCAAATACTGGTTGGCGCAAACGACTTACCACCATCATCAGAGCGGAATAAATCAATACCACCTGTCCATACTACATCAGGGTTAACTGGGTCTACAGCGATTATATTGTCATACCAGCCTTGGTTGAAGTAAACAGGGTCATTACCATAACCACACTGTGGGAATAACCCATAAACCGTATTACTCAATAACAGTTTTGAGAAGTCATCTGCCGTATCGAACGTCACTGTTGCTTCCCAAGTCGCGCCCATATCCGTTGATTTATAAACGCCCTGCATGCCGAAATTCGAAACGCTAGCAACGAGTGCATAGACAATATTTTTATCCGATGGTGCTACAGCTAGTGTTGTACGGCCCTGTTCAGGGAAATCAAGTACAGCTTCCCAAGTCGTACCATTATCTGCACTTCTGTGTACACCACCTTCAAGGAATGAACCACAAGCAGTAAGCAGTACATCATTACCTTCATGCGCTGTAACAGTTAGGTCTAAACATCCTGCAGCTGTACCTGTTGGTACATAAATATTTTCCCAAGTTTCACCGCCGTCATTAGAGCGCTGAACACCACTTCGTGTAGCAGCGTATAGACGTTGATTGTCATTAGGGCTGTGAACAACTTTGTTGGTATAGTGGAAGTGCTCATTACTCGCTGTGCTTGATATTTGTTCCCAAGTCACACCTGCGTCAGTTGACTTGAATATACCATCACCGCGAAGGGCATCCGAATTGAAGAATCCTTCACCTGTACCAGCATAGATAACATCTGGATTAGTTGGGTCTAAGCTCAATGTAGTTACCGCAAGGTTAGTTGCCAAATCGCTTAGCGGTTGCCATGATTCACCTGCATTGTCAGACTTCCAAACACCACCTGCAACACCAGCTGTATACATGATGTCGGTTTCTGTCGGGTGGATCACTAGCGCTCTTGTACGACCACCAATGTTACCTGGACCTAGTTCTTGCCATTCACCAAGTTCTTGATTTTGACCGTCAGGTGCATTTAACGTTGGAGAGTAATCTTCAATAACTTGACTTGTTTTTAGTGAGAAATGAGGCATTGCATTTATATTTGGCAATGCAGAAGAATATTTTTCTACCGGAAGAGAGGTTACACCTAGAGGTAAACGTTGCTCGATATAAAAATCCAACGCTTCTTTTGGTTTGTCATATCTTTTGGGATTGAATAGCTTGCTTTCATATTTTTTATCAAGGTATTCTTTTTTCAATTCATATTGAGTTGACGCTTGATCATCTAATTGATTAAAAGCAACATAGCTTGCGCTACCTAACGCAACAGCTACGGCTAAGCTAACCGGGCTGAGTAACTTCATGATGTTTCCTTTTGATTTAATTATTATTTAATGAGCTAGATTTTTTTACATTAATATCGGTAAGTATAAAGAGTAGACTATTTTCATAAATCCTAACGTTTAATTTATACAAACAGATGCTATCTGTAATTCACCGCTTTTATAAGAAGTCGAGTAACTTAACAAGGTACAGTTATAACTTATCAATAGCAAATATGCACTTTTAAGTCATATAAATACATAGATATTTACAAGCGTTTACATAAAAATAATTTAGAGAGTAAGTAGTACATGACTCCTTTTGCCATTCTTCCTTTACTTCTTAGCGGAACAGAGCAAATCGAACAAATTGAAGTTCGAGCCGCTAGAGATTTACTCAATTCAGACAATTTTAATCATGCCCAAGCTATTTTCATGTCATCAGAGCATGTCACGTCTGCAAATAATACCGTTGCTGATTGGCTTACAAATATGCCAAGCTTTTCTTTAAATGGTCAAGGTGGGCTTTATCAAAGCTATAGTATAAGGGGCTTGAGTCGTTGGCGTATAAGGACCAATGTAAATGGCATACCAATAATGACTGATCGAAGAGCTGGAAACTCAGCCTCTTTTATTGATCCCGCTTTAGTAAAAAATGTATCTCTGCTAGTAGGACCAAGTTCTCTTCTTTATGGCTCAGGTGCAATTGCTGGTGTTGTTTCAATCGAAAGCGAAACTTATCAGCCTCCAACTTTTTCTTCAACTGCTACTGATAGTGATCAGAGTTACTCATTATTGGCAGCGAATGGCAATGACAAAACATCATTTGCAATCAGTCATCGCGCAGCAAATGAAGGCAAAGATGCCAATGGAGAAACAATTTATTCAGCTTACGAACAAAGTTCAATTGGGCTGAATTATAAAACTCAACTTAATCAGCAATATGAGTTTAAAGTCCGCTGGTTAGGCTCATTGTCTAATGATGTACAGAAAAGTAGCAGTGATGACTTTTCAAAAAAAGCATCCATTTATCCAAACGATATTCACTCTCTCGCAGATATTTCATTAACAGGCCTAACATGGCATTTAAATATTTTTAATCACTATCAAAATTGGGATAGTAAAGTTACTAGAAATGAGAAGAGAGAAAATTTGACTAGTTATCAGTCTCATACCCTCGGATCATCTTTTTATAAAGAGTCAATGCTAGCATCAATTCCAACACGTTTTGGGTTTGATTGGGTTTCAAGAAGTGGAGTAAAAATTACAGATAAAGAAACTGATTTTCTTAATGATGAAATATCGAATAACACTCTGATTGATGGTCACTATCATAACCTAGGAACTTATATACAAGGTAAATTCTCAATACAAGATATTGAATTAAATCTTGGCACAAGGTACGACTTGATTGAAACAAAGAACTTAACGCATTCAAAAGACGAGCAACATATTAGTGGAAACTTGTCTGCCCGTTACCCATTCAATAGCCAACATACAAGCACTTTTACTGTTGGCAGTGCTTTTCGTTTCCCTACTTTAACTGAGCTGTATTTTAATGGTGTTACGCCTAGAGGAAATACGCTTGGCAATAAAAATTTAAAGACAGAGCAAAGCTTTAGCTACGAATTGACTCATAAGATTAAAATTAACAACTACACACTACAAGGAAGTTATTTTAGAACAAACTTAAGCGACTATATCGAAAGAGTCAGGATAAATGATAACACTCGCACTTATATTAATTTGGACGAAGCAACGATTTCAGGCTTTGAATTAAGCGCGAGTATTGCTGTAAGCAAAATGCTTAGTCACTCATTGACATACTCAACTCAAAATGGCGAAGACCAAAGCGGTAATCATTTAAGTGATATATCACCTAGCAAACTTTCTTTAGTCTCTAATATGAATTTAGGTGATTATGAAGTAATTACTGATATATTTTACAGGAGTGAACATAAAGAATTTGGCTCTGGAGAATCAGCTTTACCCAGTTTAGTATCAGCTAACATCAAAGCTAACTGGTTCATTAATGAAGAACTGACTGGAACAATAGGAGTAACAAATTTATTTAATAAGTTGTACAAAACAACCGCTGATGAAGATGCGCCTTATGCAAATGAAAGACGCATTAAAATAGGTATAAAATGGCAACGTATTTAGCCAAAGATTAACTCCCAGAAACTAGGTGGCTCATGAAGCTTATGATATTGCTTTCTGAGCCCATCGATTTTTAAAAGTGTACTTTCACTTTCGTCTATCTTACCTGCCAATATCTGCTTTTGAGCAAGGGTCAATGCACTGATCACTTTGTTTAGCCCCTGAACTGACTCCTCTTGAGTACCAGATTTAAATTTTGCTTTTTTACTCTTTTCTAGCAACTCTATCATTTCTGAAATATGTTGGACTCTCTGCTCGTTATCACCAGCTTTCAAAGTTTTTTTGTATAAGTGCCCAATATTTTTCATTGTTACAGAAAGGTCTGACTGCTTTGCATACGAGTTAAAGCTAACAAGACTAAATATAAAAATAAGAAAAGATAGATACTTCATAGAAACTCCAAAAAATCGACACGATATTATATGTACTTTGAAAGATAAATAAACCGTTAGAGTGTAAAGGGGCTTTACATAAACAGATAAGTAGCTAAAAAAACTATACCTACGCCTGTTTTCTGTTTTAAAGACAAACTTTCTTGATAAAAAACTCGACCAATAAAAACAGCCATTACAACACCCAAGCCTCTTTTAATAGCTTCAACAACACCCGGATTTAAATATTCGAGTGCGCTAAATTGCAACAATACCGCTGCAAAAAAAGTGAAAACTGCGATAGCCCACCACAAAGAATTAGATTTAAGTGCCAACCATTGAGTACTTGTTCTTACACAAACAAATAGTACGAATATAATTATGCTTGTTAAATACATACCATGAAATGCACTTGAACCTGAAATTAAGGCCTTCTTATCTAAAACAATGCAACTCCCCCAGGCTAGCGCCGTAATAACTGCATAAATAGCAGACTTATCATCACTAGAAAAAGCAGTACCTGCGAGTAGCCAAGTGGCGACAACCACTAAAATGATCCCCAGCCATTCTATATTAGAAACTAATTCATTTAAAAAAATGAAAGAAACGACTGCTGAAATAAAAGGAGTACAAGCAGTAATTGAAAGTACAATTGCCAGTTTACCTTTTGAAATAGCAAGCATAAAACAAACACTCCCTATTGCAGCTAAGATCCCGCTGAATGTAGCTGGAAGAAAGTATTCATGATTAGGAACATTGAACCCTTGCAGTGCCCATAAGATAAAAAATAAAGGTAAAACACTGACACTCATAGCTAAAGACAGAAACTTTGGTTCAACATTTTGAGCAAGTTCTTTTCTAGCTATGTCAAACAAGGACCAACATATCGCACTTAAAAAAGAAAAAATCATATTTGATTTAAAACTTCCTTGAACTTGTTTTTCATAAATAGAGTAATTTTTTTATGCTCTGGCTTCCAACCGTTCAAGAATCGATAGAAATCAGACCACACTATAGGCCATAGAGTACGCCATTCATGCTCTAAAAGTTCATACTCTTTTATATTCATGCTAGAACTGAGTGCTTCATTCAAACTTTCAAAGTATAAATTAAGTATTGATTCTTCATACTTTGCACATTCTTCACCATCAAACACACTGGTCATAAACAACATGACATCTTGTAACCCAATACCAGAACCAACATATTGGAAATCATAGCCAAGTACGTTGTAACTTTTATCAAATGCGTAGTTTGCTAACTTAGAATCACCATGTAATAACGTCTGATACTTAGCTTTATAAAGTGAGTCTGCTAAATACCTTGCTCGGCGTTTTAAATCAATGAATTCCATCTTTTCAAACTCGTCAGGCCTGGTTTCTAAATGCCAATATCCACCTAATGGAAATGGTTCTGAGTTGATGAGGGGAAGCCCTTGCGCATGAAACTGGGCTAACCATTTCACAACTGCATAGATATGCTCAAGTTTATAATCATCTATATTTTGGAAACCCTTTGATTTAAAGTCTTCTAAGATCAAAACATTTAAAGCACCTATTCTCTTTGCAAAATAGCAACGGGGTCTGACATTCTCAAAAGCCGTTTGGAATCTCGGGGCGTAGTAAAAACTGATTTCATTCAGATAAGACTTATCTTTTCTCTTTTTTGCAAAGTCAGATTGATTGATGACTTGATGATTAATGTTTTCAGGAATTTCACTGAGTTTAACTACCACTGGCTGGGAGTTATATAAACCTGATTGAATTTGTCCGCATCCACTCCAGAGTGAAATAGATAAATCAGTGAGCGTAAGCTCAGGTATGTGCTTTTCTATATAACGTGTACTCAAAGCAATTACTTTTAATTAGTGTTAGATTTTGATTTATTGTACGCGCCTAAAATAAAAACGCCCAGCAAAATGCTGGGCGTTGTTCTCCACGATTGTTAACTGGCCTGCTGAATTTCAGCATTCAACGGACAATCATCAATAAGGTTTAAGTCGAAATCAAACTCATCAACTCGAATCGCTTTTTCACGCTTCTTGTTGTAATCAATTAATTTAGCATATTGCTCGCTAGTAATGACATTTGCGGCTAAAGCGTTATCTAACGTGTCAGCAAAACGCACACCTGGTTTTACTTGCTTTGCACGAAGTGCTTTCTTAAGTACTTTAAGTAAATCAAGACAAGCCATTTTCGCCTTGTAAGCCTGCTCGTTAATATCGTGACCATCACCTGCTGTTGGTTTAACAAGTTTAGTAATTTGTGACTTAAATGCCGTGTCTTGCTGTGCCGCTGAAGCTAATTCACGAATTAGGTTATCATCAATTTTCGCCATTCTATGGCTAAATTGTAATGTTGCTACACGTAAGAACTTGCGAGCAAAACTTGCAGGGAAGTTATCTAAAAATTTATGTAATGCGTTTTCAGCATTTTGTAATGCCCAGCGCGTTGCATAATGGAAATAAGGGGCAGCTTGCGCACGCTCTGACTCAGATACTTTCTGCTCATAGTACTTAATTGAAGCCATTGCTGCATATAAGTAACTCATTACATCACCAAGTCTCGCTGATAACATCTCAGCTTGCTTTAACTTACCACCTAGTACCAATAATGAGAAGTCAGCAAACAGAGCCAAACGAGATGATAATTGCATAACCGCTTTCTCATATGGCTTCACTTCAGACAACGAACTTTGACTACCAGCCATAAACGGCATTAAGCCTAAGCCGAATGCACGTAGGCCATTCGAAATACCGTAACCCACTGTTTGACGGAATTTCTTATTAAACTTCTTATCTGCGTTAGCTTCTTCACTATGAATTGCTTCAACCATTTCTTGAAGATGCGGGTGACAACGCATAACACCTTGGCCAAAGATCATCAGGTTGCGAGTTAAAATGTTTGCGCCTTCAACAGTGATTGCGATTGGCTGCGCTACATATCCGCTTGCTAGTGTATTCTGAGGACCGTTTTGAATCGCTTTACCAGCTAGAATGTCCATTGCAGAGTCAAGCACATCACGACCGATTTCAGTCATGTGATATTTTGCGATTGCAGTAACAACAGACGGTTTCAGCCCCATACCTAAACCTTCAGTAGTTAACACACGCATGGACTCTTGGAGGTATGTTTTACCTGCAATGTCTGCTAGTTTTTCTTGAATACCTTCAAATTGTCCAATTGATAGACCAAACTGTTCACGAACCGCTGCATATTCTGAAGCTGATTTCAGGGCTACTTGGCTTGTAGAAACACCTAACGCTGGTAACGAAATACCACGACCTGCACCAAGACAGCTAACAAGCATCTGCCAACCACGACCAATGTTTTCCTGCCCACCAATGATGAACTCCATTGGAATGAACACTTTATTGCCGCGTGTAGTACCGTTATAGAATCGGATACCCATAGGGTCATGACGATTACCAAGCTCAACACCTGGATGAGATTTTGGAATTAACGCACATGTTATACCAAGCTCTTCTTTACCACCCAATAAACCTTCTGGATCGAATACTTTGAATGCCAGACCGAGTACAGTTGCGATAGGTGCTAGAGTGATGTAACGCTTGTCCCAAGTAATCTCTAAACCTAGAACTTCTTCGCCATTATGCATACCCTTAGTGACAATACCTTGGTCAGGAATACCACCGGCATCAGAGCCAGCTTCAGGGCTAGTAAGAGCAAAACATGGAATATCAGTACCATTAGCTAAGCGTGGTAAGTAATGTGCGCGTTGCTCTTCTGTACCGTAATGCATTAATAACTCGCCCGGGCCTAGTGAGTTTGGCACCATGACAGTTACTGCAACTGCTGAAGATTTAGTCGCGATTGTACCTACGATGGTTGAATTAGCATAAGGGCTAAACTCACGACCGCCGTAAGACTTAGGAATAATTAAAGAGAAGAAACGTTCTTTCTTTAGAAAATCTAAAATATGTTCAGGAAGATGCTTACTATTTTGGATAACTGAGTCATCAATCATAGCCATTAACTCTTTCACTGGACCATCAATGAAAGCTTGCTCTTCAGCTGAAAGTGTCGCCTCAGGTACTGCGCGAAGTGCGATGAAATCAGGTTTACCTTGATAAATAGACCCTTCTAACCAAACATCACCAGCATCAAGTGCTTCTTGTTCTGTAATTGAGATACTAGGTAATACTTTTCTAAATTGTGTTCTTAAACTCATAACTAACTCATCAGACCAGTTGAATATACTTACATTACGGCACAAAAATTCGATTAGATCAATTGCTCTAAGCGATTATTTAACTTGAATATTACAAAATATTTGAAGGGTGGTTTTTAAGTCATTGATATAAAAGTGCTTACACGTGTACGCTGAAGTTAGACTTTTTATTAATATTAGATATTAAATTGCGCACAATTGGTTATTAAAACTACAACAAAGCTATAATAAGATGATAATTACAGATAAAGTAATTCAAAAAATTTATTTGCAAAACTATCAGTTACACAAAGCGTTCATAAAAAGTATCACTAATTTCTAAATTTGTTACCTAGAAGCTAGCATATAGACTAAAGTCTAATAACAAGTTGAGCTATACGAGGTGAAAACATGAGGCAATTAATTACGCCAAAGTTAGTCACAATATTCGTAGGCCTTTTGACTGTAACGTCTGCATATAGTTTTATGAGTGATGAATATATCACTTGGAAAGCTTCTCTTGCATGCGATGCAAAATGTCAATTACTAGGGTGCAAATCAGGAAATTTATTTAATAATATGGATGACCTAACAAAGGTCTGCAGATGTGAAGGTGATCAAGATTATCTGATCATTGTGAATTAAAAAACGGCGCAATTGCGCCGTCTACAAAGTGTTATTTTTATTTGGTTAAATCGTCAAAAAACTTTTTAACGCCTTCAAAAAAGCCTTGCGCTTTCGGTCTATTTTTACCGTTATCAGCGCCCATACTCTCTTCTAACTCCCTTAACAACTCTTTTTGTCTTTCATTCAAGTTAACTGGTGTCTCAATAACGACTTTACAAATTAGATCACCAACTGAACCACTACGGACTGATTTAACACCTTTACCACGCATACGGAACATTTTGCCCGTTTGACTCTCTGCTGGGATCTTAAGGTTAGCTCGGCCATCTAAAGTTGGCACTTCAATCTCACCACCAATAGCTGCTGTAGTAAAGCTAATTGGAACTTCACAGTACAGGTTATTGCCATCGCGAGTAAAAATTGGATGTTCACGAACAGATACTTGAACATATAAATCACCAGAAGGTGCGCCGTGCATACCCGCTTCACCCTCACCGGTTAAACGAATGCGGTCACCAGTGTCTACACCAGCAGGGATTTTTACTGATAGAGTCTTTGTCTTCTCAACACGACCCTGCCCATGACAAGAGTTACATGGATCTGAAATAACAGAACCTGTTCCTTGACATGTAGGACATGTTTGCTGAACAGCAAAAAAGCCTTGACGCATTTGTACCTGACCAGCACCGTGACAAGTCGGACATGTCTTTGGTTTAGAGCCAGCTTTTGCACCACTACCATCACATGGTTCACAACTTACCCAAGTTGGTACTTTAATTTCAACTTCTTTGCCACGAACCGCCTCTTCAAGGCTAAGTTCTAAATTATATCTAAGGTCAGCCCCTCGTTGTTGACGAGATTGACGACGACCACCGCCACCACCAAAAATATCACCGAATACGTCACCAAAGATATCGCCGAAGTCACCTTGACCACCGCCGAATCCACCATGACCGCCGCCATTTTGATCAAATGCAGCATGCCCGTATTGGTCATACATCTGACGCTTTTGACTATCAGCTAAAACTTCGTATGCTTCTTTAACTTCTTTAAACTTAGCTTCTAAATCTGCATCACCTTCTGTTCTATCAGGGTGATACTTCATCGCTAGACGCTTATACGCTTTTTTTATGTCACGTTCACTGGCATCTTTAGAAACGCCAAGTACTTCATAATAGTCACGTTTTGACATCGTTTTTATTACTCTTCGATAAGGATAAGCCCACTTGCAAAAGGCTTAAAAAACTGAATTTTAGATACACTAAGGGCGCGTTCAGCAAAGCTTACGCGCCCTAACAAAATAACGATTACTTGTTATCTTTTACTTCTTCGAATTCAGCGTCAACAACGTCATCGTCTTGCTTAGCTGAACCTTGCTGCTGTGCACCTGCCTCAGCACCTTGTGCTTGTTGCGCTTGTGCATTTGCTTGAGCAATTTCCATGAGCTTCTGAGACTTTTCAGCAAGCGCTTGAACTTTAGCATCGATGTCTTCTTTGCTATCGCCTTTAATTGCTGTTTCAAGTTCAGTTAATGCCGCTTCGATAGCAGTTTTGTCTTCAGCTGGTAGTGCTTCACCTGCTTCTTCGATTTGTTTACGTGTACCGTGAACCATGGCATCAGCTTGGTTACGTGAAGATACTAGTTCTTCGAACTTCTTATCTTCTTCTGCATTTGCTTCTGCATCACGAACCATTTGCTCGATCTCATCGTCGTTTAGACCTGAAGAAGCTTGGATAGTGATTTTCTGCTCTTTACCTGTATCTTTGTCTTTTGCAGATACATGTAAGATACCATCAGCATCAACATCAAATGTTACTTCGATTTGAGGCACACCACGTTGTGCTGGGCGAATACCTTCAAGGTTGAATTGACCAAGAGACTTGTTGTCGCTTGAACGCTTACGCTCACCTTGTAGTACATGAATTGTTACTGCTGACTGGTTGTCTTCTGCAGTTGAGAAAGTTTGCGACTTCTTAGTAGGGATAGTCGTATTTTTCTCGATTAGCGCAGTCATTACCTGACCCATAGTCTCAATACCTAATGATAGAGGACATACGTCTAATAGTAATACATCTTTTACGTCGCCAGCTAGTACACCACCTTGAACCGCTGCACCAACAGCAACCGCTTCGTCAGGGTTTACGTCTTTACGAGGCTCTTTACCGAAGAACTCAGTAACCGTCTTCTGAACTAAAGGCATACGCGTTTGACCACCAACAAGGATGATGTCATTTACGTCGCTTACAGATAGGTCTGCATCAGCTAGTGCACGCTTAAGTGGTTCAATAGATTGAGTTACTAGGTCTTCAACTAAAGATTCAAGCTTAGCGCGAGTAAGCTTAACATTCATGTGCTTAGGACCAGTCGCGTCAGCCGTTACATACGGTAGGTTAACTTCTGTTTGTTGTGCACTTGAAAGTTCAATCTTCGCTTTTTCTGCAGCTTCTTTAACACGCTGCATTGCTAGTGGGTCATTTTTAAGGTCAATGCCCTGGTCTTTTTGGAATTCTTCAACTAGGTAGTTGATAACACGATTATCGAAATCTTCACCACCTAAGTGCGTATCACCATTTGTAGCAAGTACTTCAAATGTATGCTCACCATCAACTTCATCGATTTCAATGATTGAAATATCGAATGTACCACCACCAAGGTCATATACAGCAACAACGTTGTCGCCTTGTTTCTTGTCCATGCCGTAAGCAAGTGCAGCAGCAGTTGGTTCGTTGATAATACGCTTAACTTCTAGGCCCGCGATACGACCAGCATCTTTCGTTGCTTGACGCTGTGAATCGTTGAAGTATGCAGGAACAGTAATAACTGCTTCTGTTACTTCTTCGCCTAAGAAATCTTCTGCTGTCTTCTTCATTTTCTTTAGAACTTCAGCTGAGATTTGAGGCGCAGCACGCTTTTCGCCACGTACTTCAACCCATGCATCACCATTGTCTGCTTTTGCAATTGTGAATGGCATAATGCTGATGTCGCGTTGTACTTCTTCGTCTTCAAAACGACGACCGATTAAACGCTTGATTGCAAATAAAGTATTTTTAGGGTTTGTAACCGCTTGGCGCTTAGCAGGTTGACCTACTAGCGTTTCACCTTCCTCAGTGAATGCAATAATCGAAGGGGTAGTACGATCACCCTCAGCATTTTCAATTACGCGTGCGCTATCACCATCTAGTACTGCTACACAAGAGTTAGTAGTACCTAAATCGATTCCAATAATTTTACCCATGAATCTTCTCCGACTTCAAAATTCGTTGTTTTCTTACGTTGACTTGTTAATAAGGGCACTGTTTTTGAATTCAAGCTTAAAAACTAAAAAAAATGCATTTTTTTTAGTTTTTTTTCAGTTTGCTGATTTAGTAAACGATAAATCACTAAAAAGTGCCTACCGCTTGCTTTGTGAGCATGGGTCACTCAAACTATGTGATAAATGATAATGACTAAACAAAGTTTATGATCCTTGCATGTAAACAATGTGATTCTTTAGTTCGGGTTTCATCGCTTGGTGAGCAACAACGTGCCATCTGCCCATGCTGTGGAAATCAAATTGTCAGTTATCAAGCAAACCAGCAACAATGGCTCATTGCCTTTAGTTTAACCACGTTATTGTTTTTACTCTCGAGCTTATACCCAACCTTTATCAGCTTTAGTCAACACGGTTTAGTACAACAAATTAGTTTATGGCAGGCATTTGATTTACTGGCTGACAAATACAGCTTGGTACTTTCAGGTATATTTGTGTTCAGTATTTTTCTGATACCATTGTTTATATGTTTATTAGTTTTATTAATCAGCAGCCATTATTGGCAAGACTTAAACCCACATAACGCACGCTATTTAGCCCGATTATTAAATAAAACCAAAACTCTTAATTTAGCTGACATTTTTTTAGTGGCAGTACTTGTTAGTGTTTTCAAACTAATGTCTCTGGCTGATATAGGGTTTGGCCTTGGTTTTTGGGCTTATATTTTATTCGTCGTGTGTTTCATTGAAACATTATCATTAATCAATGAGACAGAGTTATGGGAAAGACAACAAATGTTTTTCCAGCCTGCACTTTTACATGATGGTAAAAGTGCACGAGCACAAGAGCTCAGACAATGTTTAACATGCGCACAATTAACACGAGAATCACATTGCCCTCGTTGCTACACAAAAACGTATTATAGAAAACCAAACTCTGCACAAAGGGCCATCGCTTGGATGATTACTGCAGCTGTTTTTTTAATACCCGCAAACATTTTACCCATTATGAATACCATAAATTTAGGCAATGACACCCCTGCAACAATTTTTTCAGGTGTGGTGGTAATGTGGGAGTCTGGTTCTTATCCAATTGCAATCCTTATATTCATTGCCAGCATTTGTATCCCTATTGCTAAAGCAATTGCTTTATTTTACCTAATCTTAGAATCTAAAAAGTGCACAAACCCTAAACGAGCAAGTAAAATATATCGCTGGTTAGAAATCATGGGGAAATGGTCTATGATAGATGTTTTCGTCGTAATTATTTTGGTTTCTTTGGTACAACTAGGTACAGTACTCAGTGTTGAGCCACAGATCGGCATTGTATTTTTTACTATCATGGTGCTATGTCAGATAGTATCCGTTAATAGCTTCGACCCACGTATTTTATGGGATAAATTTCATAATCATGACTGAGCATGCTTACATCGAATCAAAACCTAAGTTTACTGCAATTTGGATAATCCCTATTGTCGCTCTACTGATAACGGGTTGGATGTTATATAAATATCAATCTAATCAAGGTCACACGATTTACATAAAAATGACTGATGCCGAGGGAATTACTGCCGGAAAAACAGAGGTTAAAGTCAGAAGTGTTAAAGTGGGAATAGTAAAAGACCTTGAGCTAGATCTAGCTCATAACGGTGTATTGGCTAAAGTCCAAATTAACAATCAATATGATGAACTGTTAACAGAAGACGCAAAGTTTTGGGTTGTTAAACCCAGAATAGATCAATCAGGTATCTCTGGCATGAATACCTTACTTTCAGGTGTTTACCTAGAATTAGAACCAGGTGTTAGTAACAATTTATCTTATTTATTTACCTTACAAGATGAACCAGCGCTTATTAGTAATGATATAGAAGGTAAAAGGTTTAACCTAACGGCAAAATCAGCTGAAGTACTTGAGGTTGGTGCATCTATATACTTTAGGGGTTATCGCATAGGGCAAATTGAAACGAGCAACTTTGATGTCAGTAGTCTATCAATGGACTATGGCATTTTTGTTTTTTCTCCTTATGATAAGTTGATGACTAACAACTCTATCTTTTGGGTGAGTTCTGGGGTTGATTTTAGTTTAAATACTTCTGGCGTTCATTTCTCTACAGGCAGTTTATCGAAATTAATAAAGGGCGGAATATCAGTAGACTATCCGCCAGAACAAAAACCAAATCGATTAGCCGAAGCCAACAAAACCTATACACTTCATAAAAATTATTCTCAGGCACTAGAAAAGCGATTTGATGATTTTGATTACTATATAGTTCAATTTGAACAGTCAATTCGAGGATTGAATATTGGTGCACCTGTTGAATACAGGGGAATGAGAATTGGTACTGTAGAACAAGCTCCAGCACAACTTAAGAAAAATGGAGAGCCTATTTATTTTGAACATGACAATACGCTTGTGCCTGTTCTAATTAAAATAGAATATGGCCGCATTTATGAAGATGAAACACTTGCGAAGCAATATTGGCAAAATAACTTAGAAAAATGGATTGGAAATGGACTTAAAGCATCACTAAAAAGTGGCAATGTTTTAACTGGTGCGGTATACATAGATTTAGATTTTTATACTACTTCAGGTAATGAAGTGTTAGTAAGTACTGATATTTACCCAGTATTACCAAGTACCTCTAGTGGTATTACTGCATTATCGGAACAAATGACGGCACTTGTAAATAAACTAAACCAATTACCTTTTGAAGAAGCAAGTGAGAACTTGAATAATACATTAACAGCTTATCAAACATTAGCTGAAGAAATGAAAGCTTTGATAAGTAATTTTAATAATAATGAGACTGCAGATAAAGTGGCTAAAAACTTAACACAACTTGAAACTACGCTTAAACAACTAACATCGAGCTTAAAGCAATTTGAAAATACACTTTCTAGCTATCAGCAAGGTTCTGGTGTTGTTGATCAGTTAACAAATACATTGCAAGAATTAGAAAGCTTATCAAATACATTAAAACCGCTTTCGAAAGGCTTAAACGAACAGCCTAGTATGTTGATTTTTGATAGAAGTACCCCTTCTGATCCAATTCCAGAGAAATCCTAATGCGCACCTTTATTATCTTTACTTGCCTAATTTTGCTAAGTGCATGTACTACAGGCGCAGTAGAACAAGTTAAATATTATGATTTTTCAATTCAAAATGAGGCTTTAAAATTCAGGGAAGATAGTAAGAACAAGCAATATTTACATATTAATATGGTTGAAATTGAAGGTGCAGCAGATCAACAAGCAATAGTGCAGGTTTTATCTAATAATAGAATCAACATAGCTAATTACCATTTTTGGTCTCAGCACCCGAAACATACTTTAAGTAAAAGTTTACAAGCTTCACTCTATTCAAAACTAGAAAATTACATGCCTGTGCCCGTAAATAAGAAAAATATAGAACCTGGTGACTTAGTTTTAGATATTGTTGTAAATCAAATCTCCGGGCATTACAAATCAGGCTCTATTATTTCGGGTCAATGGTTTATATATAAGAAAATAGAAACACAACTTAAATTACTCGACACAGATATATTCATCAATACCACCCCTTTAGATGAGTCAGGCTTTGGTGCTCTGATCAAAGCACATGAGAAGGGATGGCTTGAAGTATCTAGATCACTTAGCGAAAAAATCAACCAAATCAACTTAGTTTTTGAAGGTATAAATTACTTATGCCCTGCTCTTGACTGAGAAGAATTTGAGTTTCTAAATTAAAACCACAGTTAAGAAGTAAATTGATACTAGTTTTGTTTTTTGGGTTAGTTAAAGCACAAAGGTATTTTAGCCTAAGTTCTTTTTTAGCAAAGTTTATAATTAACTTTGCTGCTTCTGATGCGTAACCAAAACCTGTGTATTCATCTAAATAAGCATAACCTAAATCGGGAAAGTGAAGATTAGGTCGTTTATATAATCCACATACACCAATCTGAATAAAAGGCTCTTGCCTCAAACAAACTACATAAGGTGAGAATAAGCTTTCTCTATATGGCGCTAAGAACGCTGTTTCAATATACATTTCAGCATCATGTAAATCGGTTATTTTTTTGTCAGCAATATTGTCTTTAAAACTCGCCTGGTTTAACAGCCTAAAAATAAAAGCTGCGTCGTTTTTCGTCGCCTTACGTATAAGTATCCGATCTCCAAATAATTGCATAAAAGTTAACCCCTTAAAAAAGTTAATAGCTATATTCTACTAAGAAAAAACCTCAAGCAAACAAAATTAGTACAGACAGCTTTCGCATTAAAAAATTACAATTAGTTATATAATTTAACTTTTATGTAACCTTATGTTCTTTTAAATTCATGGAAATTTGGTACGATGCCATCACATTAAATAAATAGTAAAAAATAACTATGAATAATGAAACGCTAATCTGTGATTTTGGTTTACATCGCGGTGAGAAATATACTGAACTGCCTGTCAGTTTTCTAAATTGGATGGTAGAAGTTCAACATGAAAAGTGCATGATAGCTAAGACAGAACTACTTAGAAGAGCAAACGCTGTGTACAATAATAATTCAAAAAGAAAATAGACTGAACAAGTAGCGCTTTAGAGCATATAGTTTAAACTAACCCGGTAATTACTTCACACGGGTTTATTATGCAAAAGTTGTTTTTTTTACCTTTTGTCACAGTCCTTTCTGGCTGTACTCTAATTCACGATTCGGTACCTAAAGCCGAATACATCACTATACTTCATACTAATGATAATCATGGTCGCTTTTGGCAAAACAACAAAGGCGAATATGGTATGTCTGCAAGAAAAACATTAATTGATAGATTGAGAACAGAAGCACGCGACAACGGCCATGCAGTTTTGTTGCTTTCTGGAGGAGATATAAATACTGGCGTACCAGAATCTGATTTGCAATATGCCGAACCAGACTTTAAAGGTATGAGTTTACTTAACTATGATGCCATGGCAATTGGAAATCATGAATTTGATAACCCACTACATATACTAGATAAACAAATAGAGTGGGCAAATTTTCCTTTGCTATCTGCCAATATCCTGAATAAAACAGATCAAAGCCATGCATATAAGCCTTACACAGTCATAGAAAAGCAAGGAATTAAATTCGGAATAATAGGTTTAACAACTGAAGATACTGCCAAAATTGCAAATCCTGAGTATATTGGTCATTTAGACTTCATAAGACCCAGTATTGCAGCCAAAAATACGCTGATTGAAATGCGTACTATACACAAAGACATAGATGTCACTATTGCAGTTACGCATATGGGTCATTATCACAACGCAAGCTTTGGTATTAACGCACCTGGTGATGTTACTTTAGCTAGAGAATTACCCAAGGGTGAATTGGATATGGTAATCGGGGGCCACTCTCAAGAGCCGGTATGTGTCGATACCAAAGGTAAACCTGATACGCAATTCTCGCCTGGAAAATCATGTAAGCCAGATAATCAAAATGGTACATGGATAATGCAAGCGCATGAATGGGGTAAGTATGTTGGTAAAGCGGAATTTAAATTAGAAGGTGAAAAGGTTGAATTACAAAGCTATCAACTTATACCTGTTAATTTAAAGGATAATAATGGCAACTTAATCCAAGATTATATCCCTGAAGATAAAGAGATGCTTGCTCTTCTTACTCCATTCCAAGAAATTGGTGAGGGACAATTAAAAGTACCAGTTGGCTATGTCGATGCTTATCTTGATGGTAAGAGAGATACAGTCCGCTTTAAACAAAGTCCTCTTGCTCGTCTTATCATTAAAGCACAAAAAGAATCTGTAAATGCTGACTTTGGTTTAATTAGCGGAGGTGGGATCCGACACAGTATCGAAGCTGGTGATATAAGTTATAAAGACATTCTAAAAGTTCATCCATTCAAGAATCGGATTACGGCTATGAACTGGCAAGGTTCTGAATTAATAGAATATTTAGAAGTTGTAACAGCATTTCCAGCAGATGCAGGCGCTTATTTACAATATGAAGGGTTAAGCTTTGAACGCCAAAATGGCAAATTACTAAACGTTAAAATAAACGGTAAAGCATTAGATCCTAACAAATCATATAGAATGAGTATAAATAGCTATAATGCTGCGGGTGGAGATGGTTACCCTGTTCTTGTCGGCAAAAAAGGATTTGTACCTTCTGAGAGAACTGATGCTGAAGTGCTTAAAGCCTATATAGAAAAGTACTCGCCAATAAAAGTATCTGAGCTATAAGATTAAATAAAAGTATGCCAACGGACTTCGTTGGCATACTGTTAAAACAATTACTTTCCTCTTACTTCATAATCTGTATCAGCAAAACCTTTCAAACCATAACTGTGTAATTTTGAACGCGAACCTTCTCCGTGTGCTCTCGGCGGATATAATTTGGATTTTAAATCAGGATAATCAGAAAGCACTTCATCTAGTGATGCCCTTATTTCACTTAGTGTCTTTTCTAAGCTATTAGAAAAATTTGGACGCTTTCTAACTGTATGACCTAAGACAGCTAATCTATGAAAATATTTATCAGCAATTTCTAATAGCGCATCAGGCACATCTTTATTAAGATGTAAGTTCGTATCGGGGTTTTGTGTACAAAACTCAATCATAGCCAAATAGAAACAAAGCGGTTTATTCGCTAGTTGGCTAGTGAGTTCATTATTGCCTTCTATTAGCAATGATTTTGAATATAAATCAATTATCAACTTTGGCTTTTCTTTTACTTCTGCTTTGTTAGAGATTTTAGTTCTATTTGCTACATGTTTTGCAAATACTCTTTTATGTAAAAAAACATTTACTAGCGTTAATAAAACTACGACTATGTATGTAGAAAGACTATGACTTCGTTTAACCACATAATCCACATAGATAGTTTTATGGTTTCCTCTCAATTCCGAGTAGTCAGTGCTTTCAGGTAAATTAGATGAAATCTTTTTAACTAACACACGAGAATTATTTTTGTCTAATTGCTGGTTCAGTTGAAAAATGTAATTATCGACTTCTTGCTGATTACCTGCATAGTTAAATAACGGCTCAGCCAAGGGTAAACTATTAATATCTAGTGATATTCTCTTTTCAATCTCTGCTTTATTGGCTGCGATATTAAATTCAATTTTACTATTCTGACCCAGGTAAAAAATACATAGCAGCGTAAGGAATACAAATAGTCCGTAACCTATAGTTGGTCTATTAATCATTCTACGCCTCCTATAAATTTATATGGCGAAGAGCTGCAATGCCAAAACTCCACTAACGAATCAAAGTAAGCACTCCCTCCCGCTTGCGCAATTTCTTTAGTAACAGACTGAATTGCACAGGCTAAATCAGTGTTTTCTTCCGAGAGTTTTAAGTACCATCGACTACCGGTGATATTTTCGCCTATTGGTGCGATATAATTTTTAGAAAATAACGCCTCATCTTTCTGACCATTCCAATAGGATGCAATTATATCAACTTCATTGTTAGCCAACTTTTCTCGTAGCATGTCATGTGAACTGACATAAGTGATGTTTAAATTAGTGATATCCAAATCAAGAGATTTAAATACTTTTTTCGGCAGGATATGACCTGACCGACTTGTAGGATAGTCAAGCAGCCCTATTCTTTTATCTAAAAAGTAAGCTTTATTAAGTTTAGGTTTTTCTTTATTTGAAATGAAAAAAGCAGAATAACTAGAATAGCCAATAATAGGTGTGTAATTATGAGTTGCATCAGCTCTAAGGGCTAATAAGATACTTTCTTTACTCAGTATTAAATCTGCAACACCTTTACCAAAGAATTCTATTTGTTCAGCTAAACTCCCCCCCCAGAATACTTCAACCTTACCAAATTGGCGGCGAACGACTTCGTTGTTACAAAGTGCATGTGTTACTTGATTAGCTAGGTGATCAGTCGGTACTTTGACCCTAAATACAGCTGGATTTTCAGAACTTGTAATGTTGCATTGGTATTTATGCTCTTGAACTGGGTGCAAAACCCATTTCGGGGCATTTACTAACGTATTGGATAAAAACCATGTTAGCCACGTACTTACAATCAATGTAAGAAACAATATAGTTTTTAAAGATAATTTATATTTATTTAACAAAGCAAAAAGTAAGTTTATTGATATCACCGCTATTAGAGCAAGTTAACTTACCCATTGCAATAGATAAGTTTATTTAAAATTCATAAACTTTTGTTTTATATACTTTGTTAACAAGTAATGATGAATAAGATTGAGTCCTTTATTCAAACTTGAAAAACACGGACAATTGACCTTAATAAGATTCCCAATTAAACAGGTTTAAAATGCTTGAATTGCAAACACTGACTAAAACTGTTGCTTTAACTATGACAATGTTAACCGCATTTAGTTCATTTAAAGTCTTCGCATGGGGGCAAAATGGACATCGTGTCATTGGTGAAATTGCTGAAATGCACTTAACAGAGCAAACAAAAAACGCTCTCAACCCCCTGTTAAATGGCGAGTCTTTAGCACAAGTTTCAACTTGGCCTGATGAAATGCGTTCTAATCAAGCGCATTTTTGGAAAAGGCAATCAAGCAAATGGCATTACATTAATATTAAAGATGCAAAAAAAATGCATCAATATGTTAACACTTCTATTGACTCAAAAGACAAAGTTGCTCATATTTTAGACGGTATTTATTTCTCTATTAATGTATTAAAAGATAAAGATAGTGCTTTATCAGAGAAGCAATTTGCGCTTAAGTTTTTAGTTCATTTAGTTGGCGATGGTCACCAGCCATTTCACGCTGGCCGCTCAGAAGACAGAGGCGGAAATTTAATTAAAGTGTCTTTTTTTGGTAAAGAAACAAATCTTCACAGTACTTGGGATACGCATCTCATTGAAAATGAAAATTTATCTTTCACCGAATTTGCAAATTTCATAAAAACGTCAAACACAAAGACTATAAAGAATTACCTTAACAGCCAACCTGCTGATTGGCTTTTAGAATCGAATAAAATTTCTACTCGTATTTATAACGAGGAAGAAACTGAGCTTAGCTATGGTTATGTATATAAACATATGCCAGTGGTCAAAAAGCGGTTATCACAAGGTGGTATTCGTTTAGCTGGGCTTTTAAATCAAATTTTTGACAAAAACGCTAAACCTTTAACGCAAGCGCTTATTAAAAAGCGTAGTTAAAGAATGCAAAAAATTAAGTTAGTTAATCTCAACACGGGAAACAATAAAATGAAAACTCAACTACGCAAAACAGCACTTTCGCTTGCAGTAATGGCAGGCATTGGTGCAAGTGGCGCTGCGTTTGCTAACGAAACCTCTTCAGCAGTGAAAGGTCAAATCGTTGGTCCTCAGGGTAATCCAGCTACAGGTACGACTGTAACTATCATGCACTTGCCTTCTGGTTCAACAAAAGTTGCGACTGTAAATGATGCAGGCTTCTTCTCTGCTAAAGGTTTACGTGTAGGTGGTCCTTACCAAATCATCGTTGATTCAACAACTTTTGAAGATCAACTAATCGAAAATGTTTACCTTTCTCTTGGTTCTGATTATCCAGTAAACGTTCAGTTGAAAGCGCCTTCAGATATCGAACAAATCGTTGTTACTGGCCGCCCTATCAGTCAAATGTCTGGTGGCACAGGTCCTGCAGCAACTTTCACCCTTGAAAATCTTCAAGAAGCGCCTGCAATTAACCGCGACCTTCGTGATATTGTTCGTGCTGACCCACGTGTTTATGTAGATGAAAGCCGTGGCGCTATCCAGTGTGGTGGTGGTAACCCACGCTTTAACAGCCTTACTCTAGACGGCGTTCGTATGAACGATAACTTTGGTTTAAGCTCAAACGGCTACCCAACTGTTCGTGCACCGTTCTCATTTGACTCAATCGACCAGGTTGCAGTTGAACTTGCGCCTTTCGATGTACAATATGGTGGCTTCACTTCTTGTAACATCAACGCGGTTACTAAATCTGGTGGTAATGACATCAGCGGCGGTATGTTCTACGACTACACCAATGATTCAATGAAAGGTGACAAAATCGAAGGTGAAGACGTTGATAACGGCGACTACACTGAGAAGCGTTACGGTTTCCACGTTGGAATGCCGCTTATCGAAGATTCACTCTTCCTTTTCACTTCTTATGAAAAGTTAGAAGGTGTTGAACAGTTCAGCTACAGTGCATTTGAAAAAACGGTTAGTAAATCTGACTTAGATCGCATCATTGCAATTACAAATGATAAGTACAAGTATAACCCTGGTACTATGGTACCTAGTATGCCTGTTGAAGATGAAAAGCTACTTGTTAAATTAGACTGGAACATCAACGATAGTCACCGTGCAAACCTTGTTTACAACTGGAATGATGGATTTCGTTTAGACCAGTCAGACGGTGGTAGCAGGAAGCTTCCTCTAAGTAATCACTTCTACGAGCAAGGCGCTGAAATGACGTCAATCGTAGCGTCTGTATACTCAGACTGGACCGACGAATTATCTACAGAAGTTCGTATAGGTAAAACTGACTTAGACGGCCGTCAACAATCCCTTGATGCAGCATCTGGCTTTGGTGAATTCCAAATCAAGACTCCTGATGGTGGTACTGTTTTCATCGGACCTGATGACTCACGTCAATCAAATGACCTAGACTGGGATAACTTCACGCTTAAATTAGCGGGTACTTATTACCTAGACGAGCACACAATCACTGCTGGTTATGAGTTTGAAGAGCTAAACGTATTCAACTTGTTCATGCAACATACTCAAGGTGAGTTCCGTTTCGGCTCAATCGAAGACTATGAAAACGGTTCTGCATTCACGTTCTATAACAACTCTGCTGGTACTAACAATCCAAGCGATGTAGCTGCTTCATTCTCCTATGCGTTACATACTTTCTACGTACAAGACGAGTATGCGTTCTCAGATATCGATGCAACTCTAACGTTTGGTTTACGTTATGATCGTTATACAAGTGATGATAGCCCTACTGAAAACAAAAAGTTTGAAGAGCGCTATGGCATCATGAATACTAAAAACCTTGACGGTGTTGATTTACTTCAACCACGTGTTGGTTTCAATTGGTATGTTGACGATGCGCTAGAAGTTCGAGGTGGTATCGGTCTTTACTCTGGTGGTAACCCGAACGTATGGCTTTCAAACGCATACTCAAACGACGGTGTAACTCAAATTGGTAAAACTGGTTTTTACCCAAATCTATTTGAAACAGAGCTAACTAACTTCCACGGTGGAACACCTGGTTATGATACACCTAAAGACATGTACGACGCTATCGGTAACACTGCTATCGGTGATGGCGATGGTGCTGTTAACTCAACTGCCCCTAACTTCGAAATTCCTTCAGAGTGGAAACTAGCATTAGGTGCTACTTATACAACTGAAGATGAGTATGTATTTAGCTTAGATTACCTTTACACTGACAAGCAGAATTCGGCGCTTGTAAAAGATATAGCACTTTACAAAACTGATAAAACTGCACCAGATGGTCGTCCGCTTCTTGATGCTCGTGAATACGATGATGAAGATGAGCCTCGTACTGGCGATTACATGTTGACTAACGTTTCAGGCCCTGATGCTAAGTCTCACATTATCTCTGCAGCTATGAGCAAGCGTTTCGATAACGGTATTGATTTAACGCTTTCTTATGCATACACTGATTCTCAAGATGTTAACCCAATGACTAGCTCAACTGCTGGTTCAAACTACGGTAACATTGCGACATTTGATCCTACTTCACCTGCGTTAGCAACTTCAGATTACGAAGTACCGCATCGTTTCACTTTACAACTTGGTTATAAAGTTGAGCTAATCGATGGCTTCAAAACTAAGTTCAACTTATTCGGTCAAGCAAGCAAAGGTCAACCATACAGCTACCTGTTCTCAGGCAGTGACAGTGCATTTGGCGATGCAAGCTGGAACTCTCGTGACGGTCGTCAGTTAATGTATGTACCTGAAGTAAATGATGATATCGTCACTTACGATATGTCTGCTGAAGATGTTCAAGCTTTCCATGATTGGATCTCTGAACAAGGCTTAGAGCGTGGTCAGATTGCACCTCGTAATGGCCAAAATGCAGATTGGTTCACTAAGTTAGACTTCAAGATCACACAAGAAGTACCTGGATTCATGGACGGTCACAAAGGTGAGGTATTCTTCGTTATCGATAACCTTACCAACATGTTAAATGATGATTGGGGTGTAATGCGTAAGGGTGACTTCGTAGGTAACCGAGTTATCGATGCAAAAATTGTAGATGGTAAATACGTTTACTCTAACTTCAATGCAGCGGCTTCTGAGCAGAGCATTCAACGTGATGTGTCTGTATGGGAAATGCGTTTTGGTGTGAAATACACGTTCTAATTGAATTATTAATTAGATATAAAAGGCCAACAGATGTTGGCCTTTTTTATATCCTAGCATTTAACTTTTCTAACACTGACCTAAACAACGCTTGTTCTTTTTGGGTTAATTCACTTAGTAACTCAGTTTCCCACTCTTTGGCCAATATAGAAATACGCTTATAAATACTCAAACCTTCATCTGTTAAGTTTAATACTTTACTGCGTTTATCTCCTTCATCCTGTTTTAGTTTGATTAGTCCCCTTTGTTCGAGTTGTTTAATTGCTCGAGACATTGTCGACTTGTCAATTCTTGCCAAGTCACACAACTGTTTAGCACTGAATTGATTTTGTGCTAAATGTGCCATAATTCGCCATTGTGGTGTCGTTAAATTTGCTTCACTTATATACACTTTAGCAAAGTCATCACTAACTTTATTTGCTAGGTGAACAAGTTGATAAGGTAAAAACTGGCTGATTTCTAACATAAGTTGTCTTTTAAATTCTGCAAACCGCACTCAATTGTAAACAAAAACTTACAAGGTAATTTCTTTATGTAATTTGAATATAGTCTCACATGAGAGTATCTTAAATGCAAACATATATGGAGTCGAAGCAATGAGTACTGAATATCAATATCTAACGGGCTTTGGTAACGAATTTGAAACCGAAGCTTTACCGGGAGCATTACCTATAGGTCAATTCTCACCACAAAAAGTAAAATATGACCTATATGCAGAACAATTTAACGTCACTGCATTCACGGCACCACGTGCTGACAATCGTCGTAATTGGTTCTATCGTATCCGCCCTTCTGTTGTTCAGGGTGATTACCAAGCGATGGATAATGGTCTTTTACGAACGGCACCAATTACTGAAGTTCCAACGCCACCTACTATGTTACGCTGGAACCCTATCGACATCCCTAGTGAAGCAACAGATTTTGTCGATGGTCTAGTAACCATGGCAGCCAATGGCAGTGCAAACGGCCAAGTCGGTATTGGCATACATGTTTATGTTGCTAACAAATCAATGCAAGGTCGTTATTTTTATAATGCCGATGGTGAATTGCTGTTCGTTCCTCAACAAGGCGAAATGGTTTTACATACTGAGTGCGGAAAACTTGCAGTAAAGCCTGGCGAAATTGCGGTTATTCCTCGTGGTATCAAGTTCTCAGTTGAAGTAATTGGCGACAGTATTCGTGGCTATATCTGTGAAAACTACGGTCACCCTTACATTCTGCCTGAGCGTGGTCCTGTAGGTGCCAACGGTTATACAAATGAGCGTGACTTCCAATATCCTGTAGCAGCGTTCGAAGATTTAGAAGGTGATTTTGAGCTTGTAGCTAAGTTTAACGGTAACCTTTTCCGCTGTGACATTGGTCATTCACCATTAGATGTTGTAGCTTGGACTGGTAATAGCGCGCCTTACAAATATGACCTTGCGCGCTTCAACGTGATGAACACCGTAAGTTTTGACCACCCAGATCCTTCAATTTTTACTGTACTAACATCTCCATCTGGTACAGCCGGTGTAGCCAATGTTGACTTTGTGATCTTCCCTCCACGTTGGATGGTTGCAGAAGATACATTCCGTCCGCCTTATTATCACCGTAACATTATGAGTGAGTTTATGGGCTTAATCGAAGGTGTATATGATGCTAAAGAGCATGGTTTTGTTCCTGGAGGTATGAGCTTACATAACTGTATGTCGCCACATGGACCAGAAGCCGATGTTTTCGAAAAAGCATCAAACGCAGAACTTGAGCCGCAAAGATATGAAAATACTTTAGCTTTCATGTTCGAGTCTCGTTACATAATTTCACCAACAAAATATGCACTTGAAGGTAAAGAGAGACAATCAAACTATGCAGAATGCTGGAAAGGCATTAAAAAATATTTCAAGGGCGCTTAAGCTTCCTATAATGTTATAAATATTAGGCACGCAACAGCGTGCCTTTGTCGTGATTAAGGATCTGAATATGAAACTTTACACCTATTTTCGTTCTTCGGCAGCGTATAGAGTTCGCATTGCACTGAATTTAAAAGGCATCGCTCATGAAATGTCTGCTGTCAATCTTTTAAAAGCAGAACAAACAAGCGAACAATATACAAATAAAAATAGCCAAGGCTTACTGCCTGCGTTAGAAACTGAGCAAGGTGTTTTAGCACAATCTTTGGCAATTTTAGAGTGGTTAGAAGAAACCCATACAGACACCCCTCTTCTGCCAAATGACCCATGGCAGAAGGCTCAAGTTAGAAATTTTTGTTATGCCATAGCGTGTGACATACACCCAATCGATAACTTGCGTGTACTTAAATACTTATCTAATGAACTTAATGTTGATGATGAACAAAAGAACACTTGGTACAGACACTGGGTAATTGAAGGATTTAATAAACTAGAAACCATGCTAACCGGTGATAAGTTTTGTTTTGGAAATAAACCAACACTTGCCGATGCGTGTTTGGTACCTCAAGTCTTTAATGCGATAAGATTTAAAGTAGATATGAGTCAATTCCCAAAAATTGAGGCTATTTACAACCACTGTAATACACATAAAGCATTTATTGATGCAGCGCCTGAAAATCAATTCGACGCTGCTTAATATTACATTCATTGTGCGCTTACTGGAGCGCACAATGTACTTGATCTAAATGTCCGATCAAATCTAAACCTAAGTCAGTCAAATACCCACCATCAGGACTATCAATCACTCCTTTTTGATACAGCCTTTCAGCTGCTTCAATTAAACTAGGATCAGCGTCTTTATGAAGTTTGATCCCTTTTTGCATGCTTGAGCGCGGAAATTTTGATAAAAGCGTTAACTCAGCCATAAAATTACTGTCTATAGCCATAACCTCTCCCATTAAATTATTGTTGTTGTGGTAATATAGGTTCAAATTTTCTTGAACTAAACTAAGGTTAGCTAAAAATAGGAGTTATGCCATGACATACAACAAATTTAGTTTTCTCAGCTTAGTTTTATTTTCTGTATTTATCTCAGGTTATGCTTACGCGACCCCCAAATTGAACAAAGCTAATTTGTTTTTAGACAATCTAAATGCTGTTTGCTGGTATAAAGATGCTAAATACAGTGAAGGTGCATTGATTGTCATGGCTGATAAACTTTTCGTTTGTGCTAACAAGTTCGATAATCAAACCAATGGCCAACTAACATGGCGAATTGCTGATGAAAACGGGCAACCGATCCCTCAAAAGCCAAAGAAATCCATTCGCATTAACTAAATAAGAAGTCATTATTTATGGAACAACCAAATAACCCACTTCATGGTGTAAAACTAGAAGAAATATTAATTAAACTTGAAGCTGAACTTGGCTGGGAAGAAATGGGCAATATTGTCAATATTCGTTGTTTTACTCACGATCCGAGCATCAAATCGAGTCTAAAGTTTTTGCGAAAAACACCTTGGGCAAGAGACAAAGTTGAACAACTTTATTTAGATACATTTCATGGCTTTAAGTGGTCACCTATTAAGAAGTGATTGCTGACTTAAAATTTTAAATGTTCGCTTAATTTTGTCAGTAACATATTTTGGAACACGCTTATTACAGGCAAAATAGAGCTTATTATTTATGTTTTGAATTGGTAAAATAGGCTCTAATTCAGCCAAAAGTGTACTGTTTTTCGAAGCGGCTTTTACTTGAGCATCACCTAGTACAACCAAGTCCAATTGATTTTTTCTTGTTTTTAAAATATCTAAAACATTATTAAAGCTCGAAATAACAACTAATTGTGATTGCTCAGTAAAACCATTTTCTTTTAAGTATTGGTGGCTGAAGTTATTTCTTATTACTGCTGTACGGTATTTTAAGGCGTCTTCTAAAACATCGAGTTTTATCTTACGGCTTTTCAATGCATAAAAAGAACTTGAGAATTCTGCTAAAGGAAATAACCAGCTAAACATATCTTCTCTTTCATTGTTTCTTCCGATAGAAAATATACATGTGTCGCTATCTCGCTGCACCGCATTATATGCGATGTGCCAGGGTTGAACAGATAAATTGAACTGGATATTAGCATCAACAAGTACGCTAGTAACTTTCGAAACGGTTGGACCAGCTAATTTACCATCAGCATCAAGATATTGATAAGTCGGGAATAATTCGGTAACTATATTCAGTGTGTATGCAAAGAGTTTTGTTGAAAATAGTAATGAAACAATGAGAAACGACGCCTTCATAGTACTCCCTATAGATAAAAAAGGTGATGAATAAACTATTCACCACCTAATACTATAGCCTAACTACGATTTATCGCATCTAGAAGAAATGCTGATATTTTCGCGCCTTCACGTAAAGTTGTTTCTGAACTTGATTGACCGACTAATGAGCTGTCAGTAAAAGGGGCAATTTCCATCATATCGGCGCCTGTGATTGGGAAGCGCTCAGACAATGCCTTCAAAATAACCATGGCTTCATCAGGTGTCATTCCGTTACCTTCTGGTGTGCCTGTTGCTGATGCCCACTGTTCGTCTAAAGCATCGATATCAAAACTAACATACAGCTCATCTACATTGTCAGCTTGCAACTGTGCAATAACATCATCTACGATTGCCTGAGCGCCACGCTCTCTGATTTCATGCGCCCAGTGTTGCTTCACACCAAACGTTGATTCCCAATGAGACTTGTCTTTACCACTTGAACGAATACCAAACTGAATTAAATGATGTGGTGCAGGTAAGAACTCAAGAATGTGTGTACACCAAGAGCCAAAACATAAATCGATACCTAAGCGCTCTACTAACAAGTCTGTATGTGCGTCAAAGTGAATAATAGCAGTACGCTTACCCGCATCTCTTTTAGCTTTCAAGTACGATTTTGTTAATGGATAACTAATCGAGTGGTCACCACCAATACCGAAAATGCCTTTGTTTGGATAATGCTGGTAGAAACCATCACAAACATCTTCAGTGATTGACAAAGGTGATACGTGATAGCCTTCTTCAGTACTTTGATAAAGTGCCTTTTGACAATTCTCTATAGTGCCATCATTCAAATACTTATCATGCAGAAGGTGAGGGATAACGCGAACATCACCTAAATCAAACGCCTCAACATGAGGTTGCTGTTCTATTAATGTGCTTCTTAAAAATAGTGGACCCCAATTAGCTCCGCGCAAAATACCGCCGCCACAATCAGAGCTAATTCCTAATATTGCCGCTTTATGCTCTGACTCTTCAATTTTTAGTAATGACTCTTTCCAAATCTGTTCAATATCTTCAGTTTGTCCGTAAAGTTTTGTACGCAAAGCGTCTTTTCTTTCTTTCGCAGTATTAACAGTAAAAACACCATCACCAGGTGGACACAAACATTTGATCATTTTAATATAAAATTTATCTTTGCTAATACTCATAGAAACCTCTGCTCATTTTGCATATTCATGCTAAAACATCGTTAAGAAAATTATCTCATCAAAGTCTGTGCTTGCTGTAGCGCACAGAACACACGCGTCAAAACACACGTATAAAATTCAACTTAATCCTTTTAAAACAAAAGATTGTGTTTTATTTGACGCTAAATGGAAAATAAAATTATGGATTATTCTTTGAGATATAACACTTTATGGTTTTATGTCAACAAAGGCAGTTGTGAAGAAAAACTGCCTTTGGTTTAATATTCACTACAGATGAATATTTTACTCGTAAGCTCTTGGTTTTTTGGTTTTTATAACTGCAATATAGCCATGCCAACTGGCATAACTAAGCAATGGCATTATCACAATAAAAGCTATTCCAGCAGTAGCAAAACCAAGCGTTACTAAAATTAATATAATGAATGCCCACACTATCATAGCTGAAGAGTTATTCTTAACTGCACTAATGGAAGACACAACGGCAGTCATTATATCTACACGTCTCTCCATAATAATTTGAGGCGTAAAAGCAGAAATTGCGAACACTCCCATCATCAATATTCCACCAATAAGACTACCTAAAGCTAAAAATGATTGGAGTTGTTCAAAAGTTGGATTTGGTACATTCGGGTATAATGCGTGCACAAGTGCAGCTAAACGCATCCAGACAATCATAATTACCATTAATAGAATTGCAAACCCCCACTCTCCGGCTGGGTTTCTAAACATAGACTTCAAACTATGTCCTAGCGTTGGTTTATGACCCTTTTCTAACTCCCAAGCTACATCATAAAGGCCGGCAGCAAAAGCTGGCCCGATAAGCGCAAAAGCTACTGCAGCAGGAAGAATAACCAGGTGTGTATCTAGCTGATAAATCAAATATAAAATAGAAACAGGTATAGTAGTAAATACTAAACCATATATTAAGCTAAGCATTGGTGCTCTCACCATATCGGCAATCGCAAGGGATAACCAATGAAACGGAGCAAGTGAGTTAATTTTGTTACTTTTAAGACAGCGAGCAAACTCTGTATTTTTATCTATTGGTGGTGAAGCTGGCATAATAACCTCTTTTTTGTTATGGCTATATTAATGTTTAGAAGAACAACTCCAATCTTGCAAGGAATTGCATTAACACGAACAAAAGATAACGGACATGTGTCCTGTACTTTTTACGCTAATCTTTCAAACTACGGTTTTATTACTAATAAGGTTTACTATGGATAAGGTATTTCATTTGGGCCTAAGCACCGAGCAATTAAAAGGTGCTAATTTAGCGATTGTGCCTGGCGACCCTGAAAGAGCAGAGCGCATAGCTAACAAACTCGATAACAGTATTTGCCTTGCAAAAACACGAGAATTTCACGTCTATCTCGCAGAACTAAAACAACAACCTGTCGTGATCTGCTCAACTGGGATCGGTGGCCCCTCTACGTCAATTGCAGTTGAAGAGCTCGCCCAACTGGGTGTTAAAACTTTTCTAAGAATTGGCACAACCGGCGCAATACAACCTCACATCGACGAAGGTGATATCTTAGTAAGCACGGCGTCGGTGAGACTTGATGGCGCTAGTCATCATTTTGCTCCTCTGTCTTACCCGGCAGTCTCTGACTTCCATTCAACCGCTGCAATGGTTCAGGCCTGTGAAGAAATCGGCGTGACATATCATGCCGGCATAACGGCATCGAGTGATACTTTCTATCCTGGTCAAGAGCGCTACGATACATACTCTGGTTATGTGAATAAAGCGTTCCAAGGTAGCTGTGAAGAGTGGCAGAAACTCAATGTAATGAACTATGAAATGGAGTCTGCAACCTTATTTACTATGTGCGCAGCTTTAGGTTTGAAAGCGGCTTGTATCGCCGGTGTGCTAGTAAATAGAACTCGTCAAGAGATCCCAAATGTAGATCATCAAGAAATAGAACAAAAAGCAATTGCAGTTGTTCTAAAAGCTGCAGAAATCGTGCTAGAAAAATAGTCTTTGCAGCTTTGAAAGCGTATGAAAGCCTAGCTCACATACGCTTTTTTTATTTCATATTTACCAGTAAAACTCTCTAATACTACATCAGCTACACCCGATTGATTTTTATATTGCTCAGTTTCAACTAAAGTAATTTCAACCACTTCAACCTTATCTAGACTCAGCCCTGAAAGTGCCATTTGACTCAAGGCGCTTTGTAACGGAGATAAACTTGGGTTGTACGCCACATTTTCAGCATAACGTCCATAAAAATTTCCATGCTGCGCGGTTACTATTTCTACTGCCGATTTATTACCTGAATATGGCGCATATGAGGCATGGTAGTGTTTAAGCAATTCTGATGATATAGGTAGTTTAGGAACGGTGGTTTTAGGAGCTGATACATCAAGAAGGCGTGTTTCATTACCCAGATCTGCTGGACCGAAAGAGTGAGGTAACAGCTCTGATAATGAAGTATTCGTATTTGGTAATAGTATCTCTATCTGTTCAGATAACTTCACTTCATTGATAAATTGCCTGCAATGACCACAAGGCGCATCGGTGATGGCGATGTGTGAGATATGTGTTTCACCATTCAACCAAGCTGTATTTATAGCAGATTGTTCAGCATGAACCACTAAACACAATGCGGCGTGATTAAATTCTAGATTTGACCCTATGTATGCACACCCTGAGTCACTACTGTAGGCTATCGCACCAACATTAAAATTAGAAATAGGTGCAATTGAAAATCTTGCAGCTATGGGTAGAAGGCTTTGTAAAAGTTGTTTGATTTCTATATCAAACTTAGCCATTAATGAATCAAGCAGTGTTTTAGGAATGACACCGCTGTTAGATTGAATTTTTTGTTGTAATTCTTGTTCTAGTTCTTTTGAAATCGTTAGCATAAAAATGCCACACGTTATGAAAACGGCCAAACAGTCTATCTATTTAATTAGTGTTAGACAACCAATTCTTTGCTGTTTTGAAACAATCGAAGTTTTCTACCGTGATACCGAAACGTTTTGCCTTTTGAAGAAATAAGTCGTGCATATAGCCATCAAAACTCACAACACGGGCAAGCTTGATATTGTGAAGCGCATGAGCAACTTTGGGCATTAATGAAACAATATCGATTGCAGCAAAATCATGCTCTAACTCAGTAACATCAATTAATAACTTTGAAGACTTATAATTCATCGCGTAAGTGTTCGCTCTTTGATATGTTTTTATTACATCCTCAGCAGAAACAACCCCTCTTAAAGTCATCATCACAAGTGATGTTGATTCGTCATAAGTAATACTGGTAGATAATGTAGACATAAAACCTCAAAAAGCTTCAACCCAAGTAAATGCACGCCCGTTGCTCTATAGCAAATGGGTTCTAATAGATAAAATTAATCAAAACCTGAATGATACCGGGTGAGATTCTATGTATACAATCTAAACAGTCAACAAATTAATACAAAAAAACCAAAAACAAGCCATAAAAATAGCAAAAAGTATGAGTTTTAGAGCCCATACTTTTACTATTCAATTAACACTTATTGTTTATTTATAACTTTTGTTAGTGAGCTTTAACCTGAGTTTCGCATACCTGCAGCAACACCTGTCATAGTAACCATGAGTGCCTGATCAATTTGTTCATTTTCATGCTCTCTGGTGCGTTTTAACAACTCTACCTGTAGTAAGTTAAGTGGATCTATGTATGGATTTCTCAATTGTAGAGATTGTCTTAACCATGGTTGCTCTAGTAATAAGGTATTTCCTGGTGCCAACTCTGTTATCAGTGCTTGAGCTGATTTAAGGTCTTGTCTAAGCTGCGCACCAAGCGCTTTAGCATCCGTTGTCATCAATACTTTTTCATAATGCTCAGATAGCCAAGTGTCTGTTTTACAAAACACCATTTCTAACATTTCTAATCGTGTTCTAAAGAACGGCCATTGCTCACGCATTTCATGCAATATCTCAACGCCGTATTGATCAATTGCAGCTTGTAAGCCTTGATAAACGCCAAGCCAAGCAGGCAGCATTAATCGGTTTTGACTCCAAGCAAATATCCATGGAATGGCTCTTAAACTCTCAACGCCGCCATTCGGATTACGTTTTGATGGTCGAGAGCCAAGGGGTAACTTGGCCAATTCCAACTCAGGGGTGACTTGTCTGAAGTATGCGACAAAATCTGGATTTTCTCTGACAATTTGTCGGTAATATTTACATGAGCTTTGGGCAATCAGCTCAACCACTTCAATCCAATGAGATTTAGGTGATGGTACAGGGGTTAAGTTCGCTTCAATGATTGCGCTGGTATAAATAGAAAAGCTTTGTACCGCGACTTTGGGTAATCCATATTTAAAGCGGATCATTTCACCCTGCTCGGTAACGCGCAAGCCGTTATTCAAACTGCCAGGAGGCTGTGATTGTAAAGCCTGAGCCGCTGGTGCTCCGCCACGACCCACTGTGCCACCACGACCATGAAATAATAGCAGCTCAACGCCAAAATCTTTCGCAGCTTTTAGTAGTTTGTCCATAGCTTGATATTGTGCCCAACCAGCGGCCATCATACCCGCATCTTTCGCTGAGTCTGAATAGCCAATCATCACGTATTGCCTATGGTTGATATGAGTTCGATACCAATCACAGGCTAACAATTGGCTTATAACATCAGCCCCCCGATTTAAATCATCCAAAGTTTCGAATAACGGGGCAACGGGTAAATTGAAACGACAACCCGTTTCTTTTAAAAGTAATTTAACAGCCAGCACATCAGAAGCATATTGCGCCATTGAAATAATATAAATGCCTAGCCTATCAGTGGTTTGCTGACTCACTAATTGGCAAGTTTTTAAAACTTCTTCAACTTCATCAGAGGCAGAGAAGTTTTTTGGCAATAGTGGTCTTTTTGATGCTAATTCTTCAATCAAAAACTGCTGCTTCTGGGCTTCGCTCCAAACTGTATAATCACCCAGTTCTAAGTGCTCGACAATGGCACCAATCGCATCAGCATGACGAGATGAGTCTTGACGGATATCCAAGCTGCAGAGATTAATACCAAAGCACTCTAATCTGAGTAACGTATCAAGTAGCAGTCCATCCGCAATTTGCGGCATATTACAGTTATGCAGCGAGTTATAAATGAGCGTAAGCGGTGATTTTACTTGCTCAATCTGTGTGATCACTTCTTGCTCTGAGCCTACTTCACCTTTAATTTTATTCTCGAGCGCTTGAATGGTTTCATCAAGTTCGCCTTTCAACTGCTTCAATAAATAACGATAAGGCTCGTGTTGCTCTCCTATCAATACTTTCACATGCTCATCTGCTTGATGCATAGAAAGTTCGCTACTGAGCATATCAATATCACGAGAGATTAAATCAATCGCCATCCAGCGGCCATGATCTAGTACTGATTGGGTCACCTCAGAGGTCACAAATGGATTGCCATCCCTATCGCCGCCCATCCATGACGTAAAACGGATTGGACTATGAATTTTCTTTAACTGAATACTTAATTTATCTTGAGTAACTTGGTTGAAGTAACGAATAAACTGAGGGACGGCATGCCATAAACTATTTTCAATAACTGCATAACCCCATTTCGCCTCATCAAGGGGAGTTGGGCGTTTAGCCCGTATATCATTGGTATGCCAAGCTTGACTGATCAATTGCTCAATGCGGCTAATAATTACTTTACGTTCGTCTACATCAAGACACTGTAATTCAAGAGCTGATAAACAGTCACTCAGTTGTACGTGTTTGTTAATAATGGTTCTACGTGTCACTTCGGTGGGGTGAGCTGTTAGTACTAAATCGATGTCTAACCCTGCGAGCACAGACTCAACTTGCGCATGGTTTAATTCGCCGTTTGCTAACATTTTCGAAAGCTTTTCGATTTGCTCGTTCAATGCTTTGTAAATACCTTCAGGGGCACCTGTCACCGAAATTGTATGAAATTGTTCTGCTACATTAGCTAGATTCAAAAAATGGTTAAATGCACGTGCAACAGGTAATAGTTCTTGATCAGTCAGATTATGTAAAGTGTCTAGCAATGTGGCTCGGGCATCAGTATCACCTTGACGAGATGATTTTGATAAAAGACGAATTTGTTCAATCTTTTCTAGCATTCCCTCACCCAGTGTTTGCTCGATAATACGACCTAGACAGCCACCTAATTGGCTCACATTCGCTTTCAGGTTTTCGTACTGCTCCACCATAACGACTCCTTTTAATTATTATTTCTCAAAAACAAACTGCTTAAAACACGCCTTGCTCTAAACACACTGTTCAATAATTACTCTCTACTATACAGAGAATTAAAGGCAGATCGAGTGATCTCATTATGCATTTTAAGCGTAATTTTAACTACTTAATTACTAAGCAGCATAAAACCAATGCAACTACTCTATGACGGGCAGTGTCCTTTATGTGCCAAAGAAATGAGAAAGCTTAAGCATTTCGACCTTGAAAACAAGCTCACTTTGATTAACGTACATGATATTCATGAACTCGATTTCAAACGACTTTATCCAAACATAACCAAATCGGACACGCTGAAAATATTACATGGTTACTCTGATGATGGCAGATTATTGTTAGGCTTAGATGCAAACGTACAAGCTTGGCAAACTGTTGGGAAATATCCTTGGTTAAGACTTCTAAGAGTGCAACCAATAAAGTGGTTCGCCGATAAAGGCTATTTATTTTTTGCCAAACATAGATTGAAGATTTCACGCTTTTTAGTAAAAGACGAGTGTAATAATGGACAATGCCAAAGATAAATCACTACATATTGTTATCGGTGCGAGCAGTAAAATTGCTACAGCTTTTATTAATAGACTTACCGAGCAAAATCCTGATGACTTAGTGGTGAGTTTTAGTCAGAATACATTAAATTTTGACTCTGAAAACATTCATCACTTCACCACGAACTACTCTGATGAATCGATTTCTGACTCAGTCTCGACTTTTCAAACCGCTTACTCATCAGAAAGTGTAAGAATAAAAACCATCACATTTTTTAATGGTCAATTACATTCAGACTTACATGGCCCAGAAAAGAGCATACGACAATTTGACCCAGCTTACGCACAATCTCTTTTCAATTCGAATGTTATCACTCCCATGCTTTGGCTTAAGCATCTCGTTAAATTGCTCAAGCGCCAAGATAACTGTGTTGTCACTGCACTATCAGCCCGTGTTGGCAGTATCGAAGATAACGGCTTAGGTGGTTGGTACAGCTATCGAAGCTCAAAATCAGCACTTAATATGATGATGAAAAGTTTTGCGATTGAACTAAAACGTCAAAGCCCTCAAAGTACAGTTTTACTTTTCCACCCGGGTACCACAGATACTCCCCTGTCGAAACCTTTTCAAAAAAATGTACCGGCTGGCAAGTTATTTAAACCCGAGTTTGTTGCCGAGTGCTTATATAACCAAATCGTTGAATCGAATAGTAACGATTTAATTAATTATCTCGACTGGCAAGGCCAGTCTATACAATGGTGAATCATGTTTTTTAATACCCAATCTCTCAATGAATTAGAACAAAGATATCGTGCTCATTTGATAAATAGTTTGTCAGGTTTCAAAAGTGCAAACTTATTAGGCACGGTTGATACAAATGGTCAGGAAAACCTATCTATTGTCAGCTCTGTTTTTCACTTAGGCGCTAATCCAGCTTTATTTGGTATGATCATTCGCCCACATTCAGTACCAAGACATTCTTTTGAAAACCTATTAGAAACGGGTTTCTATACACTAAATCATGTGAACGGAGATATAGTCACACAAGCGCACCAAACGTCAGCTCGTTACGAAAAAGAACAATCAGAATTTACTGAAACAGGTCTAACAGCAGAATATTTGAATGACTTCAAAGCGCCGTTCGTTAAAGAGTCAGATATTAAAATGGGTCTAAAACTTGTCAGTGAGCAAGTAATTGAGTTGAACCAAACTCACTTAGTCATTGGTGAATTAATTGCGCTGCACTGCCCTGACTCGGTCATACAAGCTGATGGTTTTATCGACATTGAAGCGGCAAATACCGTCGCGATAACTGGATTGGACAGTTATCACACTACAAGCAAGATCAATCGTTTAAGCTACGCTAAACCTGATTCAAAGCCTAAGCCTTTAGTTACACTTTAAAGTTTGTTTTTTCTTAAGGTTGCTTTAAACTCAAAAAACCGACCATCAAAGAGAATAACCATGTGGCGTAATAACTTAAAGAAGTTTGCACTCGTCGGCTTAATGAGCGTGTGTTTTACTGCAACTGCAGGATTAGAAGAAGGCATCGAAGCTGCAAATGCAGGTGATTTTGAAAGGGCTTTACAGGAATTTCAGTATTTATCTGATATGAATTATGCCCCTGGCGTTTATGAGTTAGCTAAATTACATGAAGGCGGTTATGGCGTTATTAAGAACCCACGTAAAGCAGCAGAGTTATTTCAAAAAGCTGTAAAACTGGGTAGTGCTGATGCTATGTTTTCATTGGCGGTCATGCATGAAGAAGGTCGTGGCGTGAAACAAGATAAGCAGCGTGCTATTGAGTTGTTCACTCAGGCTGCAAACAAAAATCTTGCTGCCGCACAATTTAACCTAGGGGTTATGTATACCAATGGTGATGGCGTGTTAAAAGACTACGCCGTCGCGATGGACTGGTACGAAAAGGCCGCTGCGAGCAACTACACTTTGGCAATGTTTAACCTTGCCTTAATGTACTATGAAGGTTTAGGTGTTGAGAAAAACATCGAAAAGTCATTTATCTGGAATACATTGGCTGAATATAATGGCAATCGCCAAGCGATGAAAAGCCGAGAGCTTGATGAACAACAGCTTTCTCCTTCTCAGGTTGAAAAAGCGATTGAAAAAGCCAACAAGCTGTATTGGCGTATCCAAGAAAAAACCTATTTTCCAGGTTCTAAAATTGATTAATAAAAAAGCGCTAAGGCGCTTTTTTATGTCTACATTATTTCTGCAAGGTTTTTACAAACCAAGTAAGTAGTTTCGACCGTGACAGTAGCAGTCGCATTCTTAGTTTACCTAAACTGCCGCTTTTAAAAACACTTTTAGCATGACTGAAAGTCAAAACGCCTTCTTTACCGTGATACTGTCCCATACCAGACGTACCTACACCACCAAAAGGTAAATCTTCAACGGCTACATGAAGTAGTACATCATTTATCACTAATCCGCCACACTGTAGTTCTCGCTCAGCACGCTTAATGATTGTCTTATCTTCTGTAAATAAATACGACGCGAGTGGATTGGGGTTTTCTTTTATACCCTTTAAAGCCTCATCAAAACTAGATACGGTTTTTATTGGTAAGAGTGGACCAAAAATCTCTTCACTATGTACCCGAGCTTTATCTAAAGCATTATCAATGAGATGTAAGCCTAGTTTTCGAGTTTCATTATTTTCGCTATGCGGTTCGCTCCAAACCTCAGCGCCGTTATGTAGTGCATCTCCAATTAATTCAATCAACCGCTCATACTGTTGCTGATTAATAATTGAGGTTAAATTGTCTGAGTTTGCACCTAATTTAAATTGTTTTTTGTAATGCTTTTTAATCTCAGAAATTAACTCGCCCTTACATTTTTCATGAACAAGCAAATAATCAGGTGCAACGCAGATCTGTCCTGCATTGGCGGTTTTACCAAAAACAATACTTTTAGCCGCGTGTTTGATGTCTGCATCGTCCATCACGATAATTGGAGACTTACCACCTAGCTCTAAGGTAACTGGCACTAAATTATTTGCGGCGGCACGCATCACATGCTTGCCAATCTCAGTGCTTCCTGTAAAAAACAAATGATCAAAGGGGATGGCACTGAAGCTTTTTGCAACAGCTGGGCCCCCTTCCATAACACAGCAATGATCTGAAAAAGGCTCTAATACACTTTTTATAACTTGATTCGTTGCAGGCGTATATTCACTGAGTTTTAACATGACTTTGTTACCCGCCGCCAAGGCAGTGAGTACCGGCATCAGAGCTAGCTGTATCGGGTAATTCCAAGGAGAGATAACACCCACAACACCTTTTGGCACATATTCAACATGGGCTTGTGAAGGCACAAACTGGATACCTACTTTGCGTTTACTGGGCTTAAGCCAAGATTTGAGATGCTTAATAATATGATCAAGCCCGCCAATCACAGGCATAAAGTCCGCCATTTGTGTATCAAACGTGCAGCGATTTCCAAAGTCTTTGTTAGAGGCTGCAATAAAGTCATGCTCGGCTGTAACAAGCTGAGTTCTTATTTTCTTTAATAAAGAAATGCGTGTATCTACGGATGAATTAGGATGATGCATAAAAGCAACTTTGAGAGATTCAAGTTGCTTTGTCAGTTGGGGATCTATCTCGTATTGCACAACATGCTCATTTATCGGTATTTGGGTAAACACACTATATACCCAAATATGTTTAAGTTATACACCTGAACAGAACAAGCTCTAAAACGTTATAACTGTGACGATTGATAGAGGATAAAATATTTATATTTAGTAACCAAATACCCAAGAACCGAGGGTTATAGTTAACAAGGTTATAAGCAATACTGCAATGATATTCATCATAAAGCCGGCTTTTACCATGTCTTTTATCTTTATCTCGCCGGAACCAAATACAATGGCATTTGGCGGTGTTGCAACTGGCATCATAAATGCGCAACTTGCAGAAATTGCTGCTGGTATCACCCAAATCAGTGGTGTGCCTGCAATTTGCTCTGCAACAGGACCAAGTAACGGCAAGAATCCTGCGGCTGTGGCGGTATTAGATGTGATCTCAGTTAAAAAACAAATTAATGTCGCGACCACTAACACACCTAAAATTAGAGGGATAGCTGATGCGCCAGCCAGCATATCCGCAATATATTGCGCTAGGCCAGAGCTTTTAATTTGTGCAGCAAGCGCAAGACCACCACCGAATAAAAGTAATATCCCCCAAGGCACAGCTTGTGCTGCCTCCCAGTCCATCACCTTAGTCTTATTATCTTTCTTTGCAGGCAAAACAAAAAGAAGTAACGCCGCAATGATGGCTATACCCGTATCAGTGATATTTAATCCTGTCCAAGTTGTTAAATAAGGTCTCAACACCCAGCTCACAGCAGCAAAAACAAACACAAACAGAACGTTCTTCTCGGCAAGTGTCATGCTGCCCAGATCATCTACTTGTTTTTGAAACAGCGTGTTTAGCTTGGCATTATTGCCAACTTGTTTTACGTTGAAAGCAAATCGAGTCAACCAATACCAACAAGTGACAATCATGGTAAAGACGAATGGCACAGCGAACATCATCCACTGAACAAAGCCTATTTTGATTTGATGATTTTCCCACAGGTAAGCAGCCATCAGTGCATTTGGCGCAGTCCCTATGATGGTCCCCACTCCACCTATACTCGCACTGTAAGCAATTGCCAATAGCAGCGCCTTACCGTAATTATCACAACTACTATTGTTTTCTCGTAAAACGTAGATAACTGACAAGGCAATCGGCAACATCATTAGGGTTGTTGCTGTATTATTGATCCACATTGATAAAAAGCCACTGACCATCATCATGGCCAAGATCTGGAATTTTGGATTATTACCACTTTTCAGCATGGTGATCAGGGCAATTCGTTTATGTAAATGCCACTTTTCCATCGCAATAGAAATTAAAAAACCGCCTAAAAATAGAAAAATTAGCGGATGAGAGTACACACTCGTGACTGATTTTATATCGTTAATACCCGCCAATGGCACAGCAATGATCGGCACTAATGAGGTTACAGGAATAGGCACAACCTCACTCACCCACCACACACCCAACCACAGTGCTAAACCTGCGGTTTTCCAAGCGACCTCAGTCATACCATATGGCGTATCAATTAAAAAGGTTGATAAGAAAATGGCTGGTCCGAGTAATAAATAAAAATAGTGGAAAAGTGTTTTATTGTTATCTGAAATCATATCCGTACATTACTTTATTATTTTCGTTGTTTTGGCTTCTGCCCTTTTTGCAACTACACTCAATACCGTTTGTATTGAAAGTAACCGCTAGAGATAAATTTACTATTTAGCGTGCAGATTACTTAGTAATTAAGGAGTGAGTATGAATGAGAGGGTTTTGAACGACAAGATGCAACTCTAAAAAAGAGAGCTCTAAAAGAGAAAATGCGCTTTCAGTCGTTAATAACTGAAAACGCAGCAAATTTTAACTGTGTTTAAAATGAAATTTTAAGCTTTATAGAAATTTAAGCCATAAAACTGATCAAGTGATTATCCCACCGGATCTGATGTTGATTAATCGCATTTAACGCTTTGCCTACACCAACTAAGTTACCCCGTCCTGTTGTTGCGATAAATGTAGTTTTGCTACTCGCAACGCCAGCTGTATCATCCAGCGTTAATAAAGACTTTAATTCTCGTGTGCTTCTATCCCAAATACTCACCACGCCCCCGCGAGGAGAAGTGACAGCCAGCTCATTTTGATCATTAACCGAAAGGCTCGCAATGTACTGTTTAAAACGCATCCATTCATTATTAGTTGCTTGCATCGGCTGGAGCTGCTCACCTATTCTATGACCATAAATAAGCGGATTCACCTGATATACAGCACCTTGGTACTGACAACCAAAGTAAACGGTATCATCATTAGCCACACACAAGTGTCTAATACTTAAATGCTTGTCGCGTAGCTGATGCTTAGCAACAAGTTCACCATTAAGCGTATTAATATAGCTTAAGTTCGGTTGCATGGTGTCTAGGTTTAGCTTTTCTCTCGATTTAGCAGGATGAGTATGAATGCCACCATTAGCAATCACTAAAGTTTGATTGTCACTTAACAGGGCTAGTTGATGTGGTCCTACGCCATGGCTTGAAAATTGCCCAACAATAGAAAAGCCTTTGGTATCTCGAACGGTGATTAAACCATCTCGCTCTGTCATATGTTCATCGAAGTAGTTTTCTGAGGTGAACAATAAACTTTGATCAGCATTTAATACACCATGCCCAAAAAAGTGATGCTGAGGCTGGGCATTAATCTCTTGAACTACTAACTTCGATGCGACATCAATGACGTGCAACTTAACGCCAGGTCTCCTAGCAAATGCGATTATCCTATTTTGCGATTTAATATACGCTAAATCGTGGGCGCGCTCATAGATCTCAACGCGCCCATATAGTTGACCTTGCTCGTCAAACCAACCAACAAAATGTCGGTTTGCTTTATCTGTAAACGCACTAGCAAACACGGTTTTCGCCGATACAGTACACGCCGACAACCATGGCATAAGAGTCGAACATGCACTTAATGCGACTGTGCCCTTAATAAAACTACGTCGATTCATATCGTCACCTTATTAGTCCCCATCGTTGGTGTTAAAACCAGGTGCTAAGTCGGTTACTTGCACAAAATCAGAAGCCATAAGCGCACGCAGCTCTGTGATCGAAGTACGAACAGCTGTCAGTTTTTCTCTGCCTGTCTCAGTTGCGATTAAATCAGCTAGAGTTGCGTTTTCGAGTGCAACAAGGGCCGAATGAACCGCTTTGAAGTGTAATGTAATTTCATTTTTAACGTCTTCTCGGTCATGTAACTCAATTAATAAATCATCAAAACCAAACTTAGTTGCACCATTAAACTGTTGCTCTAAAGCGGTGATGTTAGTTTTAATGTTATTCACTGAAACATGTGCAAAAGGACTTTCTAATAATTCTGGGTTACCAGGTAATGATGTATCTAGTGTCGCTTTTAGTTTTTCATCATTAATAATTTCCAGGTATTCAAACCAAAAAGTTAAATACTTTTCGATTGCACCTTTATGCCCGCTAAAACTCCCAGTTCCAGCCTTGAATTGTTCGCCGTACTCACCTTGCCACTGTGTAAGGACTTCATCCATCAGTGTTACAGTATTACTTGCGATCACATTTAAATAGGCGCAGCGTTGCCCTTGGTTTTGAGATGAAAGAAATGCATTAGCTTCATCTTGATTAAAAACAACATATTCAAATGCAGGCAAACCTTGGAGTTGGTGTTTTGAACTTGGAAACCCATCTGTAAATGTTTCACCCTCAATCAAAATCGATTCAACATCATTGGCTAATTTAGTTGCCTCAATTGGCATATATTGAATTTGTGAGTAAATATAGGTGTCTGATATAGGCCCAAACTTAATGGTACGTGCTACCTGCCAAGCACTATTAGCTTTGCTCCAAGCAGTTTGCAAGCGGGTTAAATCTGCTTCTGTAAATTCTGATTTCTCACACACTTCACTTGTTGTATTTTGCAGGTCTTCGCTTTCGGTCAGCATAAGTTGATAACTCGGTAAGATCACATCATCAACTAATACGGATGTTATTTTTTCAAGTGCTTGTTCTTCAGTCAAACTATTAGAGTTATCTGTTGACCCACTTCCCTGATCTGTTGTTGGCGACGTCGTAGGTGTTTGCTCGTTAGAGCCGCCACCTCCACAACCTGATAATAAAAGGCTTAGCACGACTGCAATTGTTGTTGGCATTAAAGTATTGATTGTTTTCATTGTTTATCCGAATTAAATTTGATTTAAGAAGTACAACAGCGCTGCTCGTTGCTGCTTCGTTAATGATTTGAATTTTCGTTGATGCGGCTGAGCTTCACCGCCATGCCAAAGCACCGCTTCTTCAATCGTGCGTGCACGACCATCGTGTAAAAATGCAGAAAAGCCCTGAACTCTACGCTGTAAACCTATCCCCCAAAGAGGTGGGGTACGCCACTCACTCCCTAATGCAAGGTTTTCAATGCCTTTATCTGCTAAACCTTCGCCCATATCATGCAAAGCTAAATCGGTATAAGGCCAAATAGTTTGCCCTGCTAACGCTTTTACCTGGTAAGAGGTATCTGTAGTAAAACTAGGGGTATGACATTGCTGGCACTGCAATTTGTAAAATAGAGTTTGCCCTTGCTTTGACTTACTACTTTGTAAATCCCTTGCAGGAGGGGGAGCAATTAGTTGACTCATATACACGGTTAAATCATGTAGTTTTTTTGGAATGTCTAGCACATGTTCAGGGTCGACACTTGCAGCTTGTTTACAAGCGACTTGGTGAACTAAACAGGTTTCATCCTTAAAGATAGGATTAGTAATACCAATATCATTGACAAACGCACCTGCCACTTGTTGCTCTAGTGAGCTATGTAAGCCCTTAAAGCCAAACCGACCTATGTGCTTTTCACCACTTACTTCATCTATAACCTGATTATATTTACCGCTGATACCATCATTGTTAGCGTCGTTAATATCTTCAAGGTTCAGTAAATCTGTCTCCTGAATTGCATCCAGTAAGCCCATACCATATACAGCTGGTGCATAGCGGGCAGATAGATAAGTGCCTTTATCAAGTGGTCCATAGGCGAGATTTTCAATTTCGTAACGAGGCTTTCTTAGCGTATAAGTTTCACCGTCATCGTAGCGCCCTGTTATTTCTTCATAAAATACGCGTACTTGTGCTTCACCTTGAACAGGCTTAGTAAGCTTCTCATGAGACAAACGAATTGCCAGAGGCTGAAGTTGACCGCCATATCTGCTATCTCCTTTGCTTGCATTTGCCTGTAAAAACCTAAACAGCAATGCAGGCTCTGCTATCTCTCCATGTTTTGATGGCCTGCCTCGTCCACCATCGGCATGGCAAGTTTTGCATGAGCGGGCGTTAAACAGCGGCCCAAGTCCGTCTCTGTCTCTGGTAATTGAGGGTGAAGCTACCCAAGGATCTCGAAAAAAAGAAAAGCCATCCCAAAAATCCAATTGCTCCATGCGAGGTATATTTTTAGCGGGTTCAATAAAAGAGCGATAATTCAATCGCCCTGTTGCGTCTCCGCCAGGCTTAGCTGCTTGCTCGTTTGATCCTGATGCATTGACAAACATCGACCAACAAATAAGAGTGGCAGCTAACAAACTGCTTTTTTGTAGATTTAACATCATAGTGAATTCAAGAAAGCCAATAGCGCTTCACGTGCTGGTTTATCCATATTTAAATAAACTTGCTTTGCTGATTCGGCTTCACCGCCATGCCAAAGGATCGCTTCTGATAAAGTGCGTGCACGACCATCATGCAAAAATGTTGCTTTTGGCGTTACCGTTTGCACTAAACCCAACCCCCATAAAGCTGGCGTTTTCCATTCAGTGCCAGATGCATCACCTTCAGGGCGGCCATCAGCAAGCCCCTCACAGCGCTGCACGTAATAGCAACTTGCACCGCTGTCACACGCTTCACCACTTGCCAACTCACGAGTTACTTTGCAACTGCCGCCCATGTCATGGAGAAGTAAATCGGTATATGGATAAATCACTAAATTTTGTAAAGCTGAAATGTTGGTTCGTGTGTCTGTAGATACTTGCACTAAATCTACATCACCAAGTAAGCTCCCTTTCGCCTCACCTGTTTTGTATCTTGGCACATGACAACTGTGGCAATTTGCAGCAAAAAACTGGCTTCTACCTTTTAATACATCATCATTCCAAAGATTATTCTCAGTATCAAAACCACGGCGATTTGGTACTGCTAATGTGCGGTTATAAAACTCGACTTGAGCCAAATCGACGTTATTTAAATCAACACCATCGTGGTGCTTGTTTTGCTCTTTTTCAGCTTGAACAAGGCAGGCAGATTGAGCTTCTGTACAAGGCTCACCTGTTGAAACCGTATTCGTCACCCCCATATCACCTCGGTATGCGCCTGAAATTTGTTGTAATACAGATGCTGTTACCGCTTTTTGGCCGAAACGTGCAAGCATCTTTTCATTATTGATCGGGTGAGTTGTATAGGCAGCTTTACCAGATATACCATCATTGTTGGTATCATCAGGATCGGCATAAGCTAAAATACTTTGTGCTGGAATACTCTCTAATAAACCTGAGCCATAAACATGGGTGGATACACGGGCAGAAAACTGCACATCTTTATTAAACTCACCATAAGCAAGGTCTTTTACTTTATAAATCGGTTTCCTTAAGGAGTAAGTTTCGCCATCTGCGAATTGACCCGTTACTGCTTCATATTCGACCCAAGTGTATGCCTCGCCATAAGCCAGCCCTTCTTCTATGGCTCCATTGTGTTTTGCTAATACATCCTTTTGACCATCTATGGTGCCAAAAACTTGAATTTGTTCGCCATAAACCGGGTCTACATTGCCCTTACTATCACCGACTCTCAAAAACATGCTAATCATCGGCTCATTGGCAGATTTAGGAACAACGCCTCTACCATCTTTGATATGACACCCTTGGCAAGTGGTGTTATTGAAAATAGGGCCTTGCCCATCATGATTGGAGCGAAAAACATGGTCGCCCGCTTTGAAAACGGCATCAAGACTAGGCGTATCAACGATTGCAGGTAGCGCTTGGCTAAATGCATCTTCATTAAACGTATTAACCGATGCTTCCCCTGCTGCTAAATGCTCAAACTCGTCAGGTGTATCTTTGAGTAAGTCAGGTAGGCCATCATTTAAGGTGAGAGCAGGAAAAGCCAGATTATCTTTACTGCCTTGATTGCCTTCGGAAGTATTGTCGCCATTATTGTTTGAATTTGTTGGAGAGTTTGTATCTTGTGTGTTACTTCCACCACCGCAGCCTTGCAGAGAAATAAGCGCGATGATTAAAGCTAGCATTGATTTTTTATTATTCATTCAGTGCCCCTGAACTGCTTACTACTGTAACCAGAAACTGAAAAGGCCGACCCAAAGGCCAGCCATACCAAGTTAGATATCTTCTTCTGTATCTTGTTTTAAGTCTTCAGCTGAAACGCCAAGCTCATCGATGGCTTTTTGGATCAGATCTGTTTGTGTAGCAAGTGCAGAGATAGTCGCATACACTTCTTTTTTACGATCTTCATTTTGAATTTGAACGTCAAAAGATACACCTAGCTTGGCATTCGTATCAATAACCGAGGCACTTGCCATTGACGCTTCAAGGGCAGCGCGCAGTTCGTTAGCAAGCTCAGGCTTCCCCTCTTTTACTAATAAGTCATGGATACTTGCGCCTACTAACTCTTCACCATTAATACGTGTATATTTGCCTAAATAATGGTTTTGAACACCTTTGGCATTAAGGTAAATATCACGGTGTGTGTTATCTGAAAAACACGAGTGTTCGTCTTCTTGACTATCGGTGCGAACAGCAATACTCATACGTTCACCAGCAAGTTCACCGAAGCTCAAACGTCCCATACTCTCAAGCATTGCACCTAAGTTTTTCTTTGCATTTTCAGGTTTTACATATTCTAAATAATGGAAGCCTGTGCCAGGAGTCCACGCTTCAGTCACTGCTTGCAGGTCATCAACTAATAGCTCAGCGGCTACTTTTAAGTATTGACCACGACGCGTACAAATTTCGTCAATTGCACCTTGCTCGCCAGATGTACAAGTTTCACCATTTGAATCTGTTGGCATATTGTCAACAGTATAAAAATCAGAAGCTTTACGGTGACCTGCAGTGTAATCACGCGTTGAGGTATAAGTAAGGTCTTGGTTTAAATCTTGACCCCACAATAAGAATTCGATTGCATGATAACCTGACGTTACATTGGCTTCTTCACCATCTAATTCAAATTTATCTTGTAATAGCTGCTTTGTAATTTCTGGGAAGCTTTCTTGATCTGAAATAATGTTACCACCGGCTTGATAAACCGCAGCAGTACCACGCGCCTGATGACCGTCCATATCAATCGTGTAGTCGATCAACGCTTCAGCTAAAGGCCAAGCATTAATTGCGCCTTCTGGGCCTTCGCCATCAACTAATGCTGGTTGACCATCAACTTCTGTAAGTGCGTCGATTGGGCCTTCACGGAAACGGTAAACTTCAGTTTGACCATATGGTTCACGTGCAAAAAGCCAAGCTTGTTTTGCAGCAGTGAAGTTTGCTTCTGTCGGATCAGCAACAAATTCATCAATCGCTTTTTGCATTGTTTTTGCTGCAATCAGAGAGTCTGCAAAAACAGCATAGGCATGCTGTGCATTGGTTTTAACAACATCTTCAGCTGTTACATAATTTGCAACACCATTTTGACCTGCAACACCTTGCTCCCCTTGAGGACCAGCTGCACCTGCTGTACCTGCAGCGCCGTCTTTACCATCATCACCATTACATGCAGCTAATACTGCTGTACAAACTAGCGTAAGCGCAAATTTCTTAAAGTTTTTCACTCTTATCCCTTTAATTATCAGTTTATAGTTTATTATCCAGCAAATATTAACGATTAAAATTAATGCATTCAAGAATTATTTTTATTTGCATTACCTGAATTATTTGTTTTTGAGTTAAATCAAATATGAGTGAATCTTTTTAACTTCAGTTATTAAATGAAAAATACTAAGGGTTGTTATTCGAGAAGATTGAAAGGTTAAAACCTGCTCTCTCATTGCAGTTCTATTGCGCATGCAATCTATTTTGAGGTAATAAATACTTGTCGAAAATGAATTTAATGTATGCTCTTTGGCCGTTAAAAATAATAAAAATTAACGAATTTAGTGACCGCTTTAATCTCTCAAAATGATTAAGTGTTATTGCAGATTGATATTACCGTAGGCAGCACAAAAACACCTATCTAATCTGATAGGCGTCTTTGCTTAAGTTAAGAGGTGTTTTTTAAAAAGATTCTCTATATTGCAGCAATAATTTTCTTGATTGGCTAGGCACATTGCCATCAGGCATACGAGGATCAAACACTTTATACTGTTTATCAAGTAAATTTTGTGCCTTTAATATGAGGGATTTAGACTCATCAATACTCCAGTTTGCTGTAAAGCCAATTAAAAAATAATCTGATTGTTTAAAATCATCAGATACTGTTTTGTCAGGGGACTCTACAAATACATCATCACGCCAGATTGAGTTTAAGCTAACTTGAACACTGTTAAGCTGATGAGTTAAAGCGGCTGCAGCAAAACGTTTAAAACTCGGGTTAATTGGCTCATCAAATAATTGGGTAAAGCCAGCTTCGAACCAAGTGTTTTCACTTAAATTGAAATTACTATTAATTTCTAAACCCTGCATAGTCGCTTCGAACACATTGTCAAATGTATAGCGCGTTTGAGCTTGATCTGTGGGTACTAAATTAATGAAATCCTTTAGATCGTTATTAAATAAAACAACATCAATTTGCCAATCATCATGCTGCGCATGCCATACTAATTCTGTCGTTTTTACATACTCAGAAGTTAAATCGGTATTGCCGACCGTTACATCATCATTTGAGTAAAGCTCATTACTAACAGGTGTTCTAAATGACTCACCATATTGAAGCTTCAAGGTATGATGTTGATTCAAATCATATATAAAGGCCAGTCTTGGAGACAACTTGCTATCTATACCTTTAACTTCATCAAAACGCGCACCTACAAACATTGTTAATTTTTCTGATGCTTTATATTTTGCTTGAGAGTACGTGGCGTAAGAGTCAAAAGACGCCAATAAACTTTTAAACGGTGGATGCGTATCAATAACTCTTGCTTCACCTAAAAAGAATTCATTTGCAACAATGGTATCTCCGCGTTCATAGTCATAATAACTGGTAAAGACACCCGCTTTGAACTGTTCTTCTTCGGAGTACTCTAGGCCAAAATTCACTTGTAATTCAGGGCTAAAAATATAGCTGCCATCTACTTTCAAAGTAATATCTTTTGTCGACCAAGCAGGACCGACAAAGAAGTCACCGACTAAGCCAGTTCCGTCTGCAGATGCTATTAAACCGCGGCTTTCAATTTCATGCCTTATGTAATCGAGCGATGAAGTTAACCACAAATCCTCTTCATCTAGCCATTCATATTTCGCATTGAAAGCGGTGTTTTCACTATGATGATGATTGCCCTTAGAAGTACCAGCTAAATTTATAAACTCATCTAACTGAGTCGCATTTTGTCTAATGCTAACATGCAAATCTTGCCAATGAGCCCCAAACTCTAAGAAATAGGCTTCCATGGGATCTTTAACGCCAAATTCGTAATTTTCACCATCTCTTCGATTAAAGGATAAGTTACTGTAAAGTTTTAAGTCATCGTCAATTTGCTTGTTAAACGATAGCCCAGCCTGAACTTCTCCATGCTCGCCAATTGAGGCACTTACCTGAGACCGTGAGTCTGTAGTAACAACATTCATCACACCTAAGAATGCATTACTGCCATATAGCGCAGATCCTGGACCACGTATGAATTCAACTCGTTCAATCATTTCAATTGGAATAAATGGCATGTAAACAGACGCTTTGCCAAAAGAAGGCTCATTAAGCCTTTGGCCATTTATCATCACAAGGACATTACCACTATCAAGATAAATGCCTCGAGTATGTTCTTTAGGCACAGCACCCACCCAATCACCTCGTGTTGACTGAAAACCAGGCACAAAATTCATTAACTCATAGGCATTTGATACACCAAGCAAAGAGATATGCTGTTGATTAAAAACGGTGATACTAGAAGGAACAGATGAGCGCGTTTCATCGGTTTTTGTTGCGAGAGAAATATTAACGTCAAGAAGCTGCTCAAAAGACAGATCAAATAAATCTTCTTCTGTTTCATTACTAGAAAATACCGTTCCTGTGAATAGCAATGATAAGAATGAGAAGGTTGGTATTATTATTTTCATAGCTTAGCTCAATTTTTCAGAGATAAAGCAACTAAGCACAATTACATGCACAGCCCATCAACATAGTATTAATAATACTAATGTTAACAGTCTGTGCAAGTTTTAAATTTTATTTTGCCTTTTTTAGGCCAATTGAGTGCGCTTTTCCTTAAAGTAATTATATAAACCGATTAAAGATGCAGCAATCCAGAATAACTCAATGACGAAACTTGCTAAGTTGAAGTTGTAACAAAGACTAATGAGTAATAATATTGCGCCACTTAAATTCATTAAGTTATAAACAATACCGGTGGGCTCCGCCTTACCAAGTTGAAGCATAAAAAAAGCGCCAACCACAAGCGCCGTTCCTGTCATACCAATGACATCAAAAAGAATATCAATCACGTTTTGTATCCACTATCAATTGCTACCATTCCTCATCAGAACTGTTTGAAGCAATATAAGATTAGTTAACCCGAAAATACTGGCCCACTCCATGGGAAGGGCTACTTTCACTCATTGAAACAGCAAAACGTATCTAAACTAAATGAGGAAGCAAAATGAAAACAGGGCAAATGTCCGCCCTGTAAATAAGTATTGAAAGATTTTATTTATTAGCCAGTAACACTCAGTATCACTGCCATAAGAATAAACTGGAAGGTATGGTAACCCCCATTAACTAAAAACAAACTTAGTGGCCTTTGCTCGAATATGTATGAAATACCCAATGAGCTTGACGCTAAACCAATGCCAACCGCAGCGCCAATAGTTATTGATTGTGTGATGTTAGGATCTGGCCCTAATATTAACGCCAAGACAAACGCAGCCAGCAATGACAATATAAATGCTAAACCATAGATTAATTTTGGATCGCTGTTTTGTAAATCAAGCTCAGTTAACCCACAGCCCTCTAACCAAGTTTTACCAAATAACACCGGGGAGTACCATAAACCTCCCAGCATAAAAGAAGATAACGCGGCAAGTAAAATTGCCCAATAATTAAGTTCTGCCAACTGCATAATAATGAAGCATCAAACCATTCGTAATTTCAAATCTAGTTAATAAACTTCAAACTCGCAATTATTGACTATTTTTGGACAGGCTTTTTCTGAAGTTTACGTTGTAGTGTTCTTCTATGCATGTTTAGCTGTCTTGCCGTTTCAGACACATTGCCATTGTTGGCTTTTAGCACCTGTTGAATATGTTCCCATTCTAATCGCTCTGCTGACATTCTCGGCTCTGATTGCAATTCAGTTTTTTGAACGCCTTCTGACCCTAACAAGGTTTGAACTATCAACAAAGTATCAGCAGGTTTAGTTAAATAATCATCAGCGCCCAGTTTAACCGCTTCAACAGCCGTGGCGATACTCGCAAACCCAGTTAACAACACAAGTTTGATACTTGGTTTGTATGCCTTAATCGGTTCGATGAAATGTAACCCTGATTTAGTCTGCAGTTTCATATCTAGCAACACAAAATCAGGGGAAATTGTTTCAATAGCAGGCATTACATTCGCTTCGTTGCTTTCAACATGGCCATCAAATCCATGCTTTTGCAGTCGTCTAGCAAGTGTTCTTGCAAATGCTTCATCGTCTTCAATGATAAGTAATTTCATAACTCATTTTCTTTAATCGGCAAAATGATGGTTGTTTTAGCACCATATTTACACTGGTTCTCTAATCTAATTGTTCCTTTTAATCGTTCTATTGATGCATGAGATAAAACCAACGCCATACCAAGACCCGACTCACTTTTTACTATTGTATGACCCAAGCGTTCCATCTTTTTAGGGTCGAACCCCGGACCATGATCAATTATCGATAGCACCCAAGTGCCTTTTTCAATTGAACTTTGTAAAACTATCTCTTTTGCATTGGTTTTAATATTGGCCTGCGCGGCATTTGCGAGTACATTCAATAAAGCAGGGATCAGCATGGGGTCATCACTGACGAAAGTATCAACTACTTCGTCCATAATTAAGCTCTGTTCAGGGAATTGTAAGGCCATCAAGGTTTCAAGTTCTTCTAAAATCGCCAGTGTGCTTTGTACACCAAAACTATCTGAAGATTTCAATTTTTCTGTTTGTGCTCTAAACAAATCAAGTTGCTCTTTACAAGTAGTGATGGCTTTTCCCATATCTACTAATGCGGGGTGTTCTGGATAGTCTTCTTTCAACTCTTCAAACAATAAATTAATGTTACCAAGTGGTGTTGCCAGTTGATGAGTTGCCTGCGCAGCGGCACTCCCCAACGCAATGAGCTGCTCATTTTTAAGTTGTTTCTCTCTTACTTTAGCTAAAGACTGCTCTTTAACCCTTAGTTGCTTCGCCATTGCCATGACAACCATAACAACAATAAATACACTTAATACAAAATTTGCCCACATGCCTTTAAAATGCAACTCCATGTCCATGTGATGCATGTGATGCCCCCCCATAGTCACAAATAAATAACCATATGCGACTAATGAACAGAGAGAGATAATTATCACAAACTGGCTAGGCAAGGTCACAGCAGCAATGACGATTGGAATAATCAGCATTGACACAAACGCATTACTCGCACCACCTGACAAGCTCAGTAGAATCGTCATAAACATGATATCGGCTAGCAACTGCAGCATCATACCCGAAGGTGCTGCTTCACTGGTTTTTCTATAGGCGAACACACTGACCAATTGGAAGCAAGACTCAATAGCAATAACAGTCAATACTGGTAATAGCTCAATGGACTTATCAAACCAAAATGCCGAAGCTAATACCAAAAGCAATTGCATCAAAATGGCGATAGTTCTAAGTAATAATAAGCGACCAATGGCTGATTGCGGCGAAAAGCTGATCATGTAATACGCTCAAAAAAAATTTGAGCAACACTTTAACTGACTCTGCTTAACTGGTAAAACTAAACCTCAGTTTCGTTGATATGAAACAAAAATTGCAGCTACTCTTCATAGTGCAAAGTGAACTCAGGACAAGGGGTGCCTTGATGAAAGAACAACTGCCACCCTTTTTCTGTTTTAGCCCAAATTGACATTCGAATTGAAAAATTCAAGGCATGATGCACATTCATTCGATAGGCTGCATGATAGGTCAGTTGGGCAAGCGTGTCGCTCAATACTTGTCCCTTAAAGTCTTGGTTATAGATCTGTGGAATTTTCTCGAGCGGTAACCTACCAATCACATGTTGCTTATTAAACATTAAGCCATTTGCCGAAATCTCATAAAAGTCGTCATGAAGTAAATGGCTTAATTGGTTTTTCGATGCTCTAACAACTGGGTCCAGTAACTGCCTCTCCAATTCAATAAGGTGGCTTATTAGCGAAGTCGTCATTTTATTTGCCATAATCACCCCAAATTCAAAGACTTTAATCTAAGCTTAGACTACTTCTTCACACTACATAAAGTATCCTTGACTAGAATTACAAAAAGAAGTTTGTTATAAACGCCACCTGGTCAGATGAGATAAGAAACTATGCAATACGCCAAAATTATTGGCTGGGGTAAATGTACACCACCAGCAACACTTTCAAACGAAGATATAAGCACAGTAGTAGACACCACCGATGAGTGGATTTCAACGCGCACAGGCATAAAATCGAGAAGAGTCAGTCATGTTGGTACTGGTGAATTAGCGACTGTTGCAGCTAAACGTGCATTGGATTGTGCTGGTATTGCAGGAGAAGACATTGACCTCGTGTTACTTGCTACTTGCACCCCTTCTACACTTGTCGCAAATACAGCCTCATATGTTCAGCAGCAAATCGGGGCAACCGGTGCAGCGGCATGTGATGTAAATGCAGCATGTTCTGGTTTCTTATATGCATTACAAAATGCGACCGCTCAAATTCGTGCCGGTATGGTAAAGCGCGCAGTGGTTATTGCTGCTGAAAGAATGCTCTGGCATGTAAACTGGGCAAAACGTGACAGTGCAGTTCTGTTCGGTGATGGTGCAGGTGCAGTTGTGCTTGAAGCATCAAGTGAAGAGTCAGGCCTGCTAGCGACAAAAACAGGTTGTGATTCAGAAGAAAGAGAGATTCTTCATATCCGAAACTTCGGCACTGACATAGATAAACACGATTCAGCACAACCATCTGATATTTTGTTCCAAGGAAAAGATATCTTTAAGCGCGCGGTAAAAGGCATGAGCGAAGCCTGTGATGATGTGCTATCACAAGCAAATTTAGCACTCGAAGACATCGATATGCTTATCCCTCATCAAGCAAATCTAAGAATTATTCAAGCCATTGCCAAACAATTGCAGCTTAGCGATGACAAAGTGATGGTCAATATCCAGCATTATGGCAACACCTCTGCTGCAACGATCCCAATTGCACTGTGTGAAGCATTAGAGCAAGGCAAAATCAAACCACATAGTCATATAATGAGTGCTGCATTTGGTGCAGGTTTAACTTGGGCAGCAAGTTACATTAAATGGGGCGAACGCGTTACGCCTATCATTGAAAGTAAAGCTGAGCTGCCAGAGTGTAAACAAACTGGATTAGAGATAATGGCCGACGCCATTAACTACTGTCAGTAAGCTATCCTCTGCCCTTAATTGAATGGTAATATTAAACGGTTACATTCAAATAAGGGCAACACATTGAAAACATTGTTCACTCCACATTCTGAAATTAGCCAATTAGAACCCCAAGCAATTTGGCAATTCTTTGATCAAATTTGTTCTTTTCCTCATCCATCCAAGCATGAAGAAGCACTTGCACAATTCATTATTGACTGGGCAAAAAGTCAATCTCTTGAAGTTAAAAGAGACGAGACTGGCAACGTTTTCATTAAAAAGCCTGCCTTCCCAGGCATGGAACATAAAAAGCCAGTAGTCCTTCAAGCGCATATTGATATGGTACCGCAAAAGAATGACGGCACTGAACATGACTTTGTAACTGATGCTATTAAACCTTACATCGACGGTGAATGGGTTACTGCAACTGACACTACTTTAGGTGCTGACAACGGCATAGGTATGGCGTCGTGCCTTGCTGTATTGGCTGCTGATGACATTAAACACGGTCCGCTTGAAGTACTTCTAACTATTGATGAAGAAGCAGGTATGACTGGCGCATTCGGTTTAGAAGCTGGCTGGTTAGAAGGTGACATTCTTCTAAATACAGATTCTGAGCAAGAAGGTGAGATTTACATGGGCTGTGCCGGTGGCGTAGATGCAAGCCTTACTTTGCAATTAGAACGTCAAGCTATCAGTCAAGATTCAATACGCTTAAAACTTGTGCTAAATGGCTTAAGAGGTGGGCACTCTGGCGTAGATATTCATACTGGCCGCGCTAATGCTAATAAACTCCTTGCACGCTTTTTGAAAAATCACACAGCCAACTTAAACGTTCAGTTAGTCACTTTTAATGGCGGTTCACTGAGAAACGCTATTCCTCGTGAAGCGTATGCTGAAGTGTTAGTTGAAAATGAACAATTAGACGCATTTCTAAACTTAATCTCTGAGTTTGAAACAATAACAAAAACTGAATTAAGCGCCATTGAAGCAAACTTATCTTTTAAAGCGCAAACATTTGAAAGTGATGCCTTGCCATTAAGCGCAAGCAGCCAAAATACAGTGTTGTCACTACTCAATGCCTGTCCAAATGGTGTAGTACGCATGAGTGATGACATTCAAGGTGTAGTTGAAACATCACTAAATATGGGTGTCATTGAAACAAACGAAGACAGTATCGAAGTGCTGTGTTTGATCCGCTCTTTAATTGATTCTGGTCGTACTGACGTAGAAGGTACACTTGCTTCGCTAGCAAGCCTAGCTGGCGCAACGATTGAATTCAGTGGTGCATATCCGGGATGGAAACCAGATCCTGACTCACAAATCTTACATACTTTCCGTGACGTGTATGAAGATATTTATGGTCATAAACCGCACATCATGGTTATTCATGCTGGCCTAGAGTGTGGTCTTTTCAAAGAACCATACCCAGAAATGGACATGATTTCATTTGGTCCTACAATCAAATTCCCGCACTCTCCTGATGAGAAGGTAAACATTGAATCTGTGGGTTTATATTGGCAACAAATGAAAGCTATCTTAGAGAACATTCCTGCTAAGTAATGCTTATTAATAAAAAATGCGAACCCATTGGTTCGCATTTTGCTCTATAAATTTATCGATTTCTATTTATAGCGTGTAGCTAAATAGTCAAACGTAGCACGGAGCCCTAAGCCTTCACCACCTACTGGGCGACCCGGTAATGGTCTGATGTTATAAGCCATCACATCAAAATGAAGCCAAGGCGTAGTTGCTGGCTCAATAAACTCTTTCAGATACAACGCAGCTGTAATTGACCCACCAAATGGCGTTGAACCACAGTTAGCAATGTCTGCTACATCACTCTTAAACAAAGCTTTATATTGGTCGAAAAGAGGAAGCTGCCAAACTGGATCTTGGTTTTGTAAACCTTGAGCCATGATGCCACTTGCAATTGCTTGGTCAGTCGAATAAAAACCTGGAAGCTCTGTACCTAGCGCGATTCGACATGCACCTGTTAAGGTTGCAAAATCAATAAGTAAATCAGGATTTTCAGTTTGTGCTTCCGCTAATGCATCACACAATACTAAGCGACCTTCGGCATCGGTGTTATCAATCTCAACCGTGATGCCCTTACGTGTTTTAATAACATCGCCCGGTCTAAAAGCATTACGAGACACTGCATTTTCAACAGCAGGCACAAGCACACGAAGTCTAACAGGTAGGTTTGCAGCCATGATCATTTGTGCAAGACCAATAACATGAGCAGCCCCGCCCATATCCTTCTTCATATTACGCATACCTGCGGCAGGTTTTAAATCTAAACCGCCAGAGTCAAAGCAGACACCTTTACCAACAAGTGTCAGTTTCGGTGCACTCTCATCACCCCATACTAAATCGAGTAATCTTGGTTTGTTATCACTTGCACGACCGACCATGTGAATCGTTGGGTAGTTTTGCTCTAGTAATTCATCACCAATAATTTGGCTAAACTGACCATCAAAACGAGCGGCCAACTCTTCCATAGTTTCAGCAAGGTGCTGAGGCATCATGTCAGCTGCAGGCATGTTAACCAAGTCGCGTACCAAATAAATTGCTTCTGCTTGCTGTTTTACTTTATTAAAGGTTTCTTCATCTGCAATCGCGATTTTAGATTCAATAGCAGGTAGAGACTTATAGACGGCAAATTGATAAGCTCCTAATACAAAGCTAAGCGCATAACCTAGCAAGGAGTCATCGTTAACATCTAGCGTGAACTGTCCCTTAGGTAATTGCTTTGCTAAGTCACCGGCATTCCACATATCAGTTGACTCAGCCACAGTTACAACAACTAATTCAAGTCCAGTTACGTTCTGTTTAGGCACCACAATTATGTTGCTATTAGCAGAGCGCGTTACTTCAACATAACTTTTTACAAAGCTTTCTTGCGATGAAAGCCAAGTGTCAAAATTTGATTTTTCAATAAATTTAATCGGTGTGCCTGTATCGGCATGAATGATTGGAAGTTGCATATTGTTCTCTGTTTTCTTGCGTCTTTTGAGAGAATAACAATTTAGCTTAAAGAGATCACTTATTTGCGAGATTTAGAAGATTTGTTGGATAATGAAAATGAGCTTGGTAAAACATCAACACCAACCCATTGTCCCAATTTAACAATGAGCGGAATAGTAATGGGAGCGAAAGGAAGTACAGCAAATACACCTAAACCTAACCCTTTAAGAATATCGACTAGCTGTTCATTGGCAACTTTAAGCTCTGACTTATGCGCCTCTCCAAAGCTATAACGCTTATAAATATCGAGCATTTCTTTAGTTTCTTGTTTTTCCTGCGCAAGTGCAACTTTCAGAGCAAGCATTGAGCGCCTGAGCCTAATCTGCTGCCTCTTTTTACTTATTTTGGCAACTCTGATAGGGGCTTTGTGTACAACTTTAATTAGGCGCATCATTCACCATAACTTATTAATCACTCTGATAGTTTAGCAAAACTTGATAAACTCTTACTATGTATTTGAATACTCTCTCACATAACATGTTAAAAAACACTAAAATACAACAACCGACAACAGAACCACAAAAACCAAAGCCGGATGAATGTTGCGGTGGAGGCAGTTGCTGCCCATGCGTTTGGGATACCTACAGAGCACAAAGAAAAGAATGGCTTAAGGTTAACGAAAAACTAAACAAAACATAAATTAGACCAAAGCATGAACTTTAGTAGGAATGCTCATGCATTCCTCTCTTTCCCTATTTTAGAAAACTATTTCATAATTAACAGAAAGTTACGTTTTCAATTTGCGCTTTCCCATTGTCATGTCTACTTTTAATTTTAATGCAAATTTTATTTGCATTATGTGTTAACTAAATGTATCAATAATTAACAGATTAATTATCTTCTAATAAATTTTCAGGAATAATTTATCTGGTTAATAAGAAACCTTAATGACAACATTAATCTGGGGAAACAGGATGAAGTTAAAATTATCAAATTTAAGCCGGTCGATCACTTATGCACTGGCATCTAGCGCAACGGTCGGTTTGTTTAGTACTACAGCATTAGCTGATGAAACCGAAGGTGCTAAAAAAGACATAGAAAAAATTGCGGTTGTAGGTTCTCGTGCGGCACCACGTTCAGTCGGTGATTCACCAGTACCTATAGATATTATTGGCGGTGATGAAATCGCCAAAGCCGGTGGTGATGATATGTTAGAGCTTCTAAAAGGCTCAGTACCTTCTTTAAATGTTCACCAAAACCCTATCAGTGATGCTGCATCTCTTGTAAGGCCAGCTAACCTTCGTGGTTTACCAGCTGACAGTACACTTATTCTATTAAACGGCAAACGCCGCCACCGCTCTTCAGTAATCGCCTTCTTAGGTGGCGGTATTAATGATGGTGCACAAGGCCCTGATATCTCTGTCATACCAAGTATCGCTTTAAAACAAGTTGAAGTACTTCGTGATGGAGCAGCGGCTCAGTATGGGTCAGATGCAATTGCTGGTGTAATCAACTTTGTATTAAAAGATGCATCAGAAGGTGGTTCATTTGCAGTAAAACAAGGTCAATATTTTGAAGGCGACGGTGACACGACAACCATTGAAGGTAATGTTGGTTTGCCGTTTTCTGATGACGGCTTTGCAAACTTAAGCTTCCAATACAAGAATGCAGACGCTACAAGCAGAAGTGTTCAACGTCCGGATGCTGGTGCTTATGACGCAGCGGGAGTTCCTGGCATACGAAATCCAGCACAAGTTTGGGGTGCGCCTGAAGTAAAAGATGACTTTACATTATTTGGAAACGTAGGTTTAGAGCTTTCAAATAGTTCAGAGTTCTACATGTTTGGTAACTACTCAGAGCGAGATGTGAAAGGTGGTTTCTACTATCGTAACCCTCAAACTCGCCCTCAAGTTTATTCAAACGATGGTGGTGAAACATTGCTGGTTGCTGATTTAGATGGCCTTGATAATGGAGTTGCATGTCCTACGGTAAATTTAAAAGATTCAGAAGGTAATCGCATTCTAGATGTCAGTACAATTTCAGCTTATCAACAGATTGCATCTAATTCAGAAATAGGTCAAAACTGTTTTGCATTTAATGAAATCTTACCAGCAGGCTTCACGCCATTCTTCGGTGGTAATATCACTGATACCTCTTTCACTGTAGGTACTAACGGTGAAATTGAAAGCGGTGCCTTTGAAGGCGCCTATTACGATTTAAGTGGTTCTGTCGGCCGTAATGAATCTCGCTATTTCATCACTAACACAGTAAATGCTTCATTAGGTGCTGAAACACCCATGGAGTTCAGCCCTGGTAAATATATCCAGCTTGAAAAGAACTTTAATGCTGACATTTCAAAAGGTTATGATTTCGGTCTTGCCTATGACGTTAATGTCGCTGCTGGCTTAGAATGGCATGAAGAAACCTTTGAAGTCATCGCTGGTGATGAAGCTTCGTTTACAGCTGGTCCTTTGACACAACAAGGCTTTGGTATTGGCTCTAACGGTTTCCCTGGTTTCCAACCATCAGCTGCAGGTGAGTTTACACGTCGTAACTATGCAGCTTATCTTGATGTAGAAACGCCATTTACTGAGGAATTCTTAATGGGTTGGGCACTTCGATATGAAGATTATGATTCGTTTGGCTCTACTACAAATTACAAAATAACAAGTCAATATCAATTGACTGATGACTTATCACTTCGTGGCTCATTGAGTACTGGTTTTAGAGCGCCAACAGTTGGTCAAGCAAACGTAAGTAATGTTCAAACCAACCTAAGCAGTGGTGTGCTTGTTGACTCTGCACTACTTCCACCAACTAACCCAGTGTCTCAGATTTTAGGGGGTACTGAATTACAACCTGAAGAATCACAAAGTTATACATTTGGTGCAGTTTACCAGTCAGGTGATTTATTCTTAACTGTCGATTATTACAATATTAAAGTAGAAGATCGTATTAGTCAGTCAGACAAGATTAATTTAACTGCCGAGCAGAAAACAGCACTTAAAGCCGATGGTGTTCCAAATGTTGACAGTATTGCTCAGGTAAGTTTCTTTACAAATGACTTTGATACAACAACTCAAGGTGTTGATATTGTTGCTAACTACTCAATGGATCTACTTGGTGGTTACGCGACTTTCAGCATGGCGTATAACTGGAATGAAACAACAGTCGATAAATTCTCTGAGATAACAGGTGATTTTAAAGTTAAGCGTTTAGAAGAAGACTTGCCTCAACATCGTGCAACTTACACTTGGTCTCAACAGTGGGAAGACTTCTCTGGTTTTGTTCGTTACAACTACTTTGGTGAGTATCAAGGTGTTCACGTAGATTATGATGCTACTGCAATTATGGCAGATCCATCATTCACAATTGATGCAGAAGTAACTTACTATGCAACAGAGTCTTTAAGCTTCACAGCTGGTGCTAATAACTTATTTGACCAAGAGCCTGAGAAGTTAGACTTCGAGCGTGCGACAGGTATTCCAAACAATAACTGGGGTGGTAAGTACTACGAAACCTCTCCTTACGGTATCAATGGTGGCTTCTACTACGTAAAAGCAACTTATACTTTCTAGATTACTGTAACCCAGCAGCAAAAGGCGAAATGGCATTAGCTATTTCGCCTTTTTATTTTTATGATAAAACAAAAACAATCATTCAATATAACAATGCTACTACTGAAAAGAGCCAACGAATTATTAGAACAAGGGAAACTTCGAGAAGCGGAGTTTATGTTTAAAGCAGTTTTAAAGGAGAACAATAAAATTGGCTCTGCTTTATATGGCCTTGGCAGGATCTGTATACGATTAGAAGATTACGACAGTGCAATTTACTATTTAAAGCGAGCCTGTGAACATTTACCAAAAATGCTTGATCCCCTATTTGCTCTTGCGGATGCATTTATGGCTGTAGGTTCTTCAGTAGATGCTAAAACTGTTCTTGAATATACTTTAAGTGTTGCACGCCACAATGCTCAAGCCCACTATCAACTAGGTCAATTCTACTTAGATCACGGATTTATAGAGAATGCCGTACGTACATTTGAGGCTGGTGTCGAGTGTCCTAAAAGTGCTGTCACAGCATTTATGCTTCAAGAGTTAGTTCAAATATGTCCTGTTAATAAATTAGAGGCTCATGTTGCTTTACTCCACGAATTACTGTCTGATTACGAAAACAAAAGATTAAAAATCGTTGTTTACTATGCACTTGGTAAGTGCTACCACCGTCTGGAGCAATTCTCTCAAGCATTTGATTACTTTAAACTCGCAAATGAGTGTCAACTTTCGCTTTGTGAATTTAAAACTGAGCATATGCAACCATTTTTTAAAGATCTCAAAACCCAATGCTCAAGTGATTTCTTTAAAATCCCTAACGACAAATTAAAAGCAACCTTTACACCTGCATTTATCGTTGGTCTGCCAAGAACAGGTTCCACACTTTTAGAGCAAATGTTGGTTGAGCATAGTCAAATTGGCAGCATGGGTGAAAACACTGTAATTAGCGACAAAATTGTGCCCTATTTACAAATGCGAAATGAAACACCTTTCCCTGAGTGTCTCCATACTTTAACAACTTCAATGCTAGATCATTGTAGAAACCTATATGTTGACGAAATCAAAAAGCATAGAGTAGGTAACGAAGTTGTCATTAATAAATTACCAGCTAACTTTCAAAATATTGGTCTTATTCAAAAGATGTTTCCCGATGCTCGATTTATTCATTTAACACGTTCTTTTCATGCCAATGCTTGGTCGGTTTATAGTAACCATTTTGCAGAAAATGAGCCTTACTTTTGCTCATTGACTGAATATAAACAATATGCCGATTTTCAAGATGACCTTATGCAACACTTCAAAGAATATCTTCCGCGAAATATATATACACTCAGTTACGAAAAATTAATTGATGAAACACCAAAGGAATTAAATAAAGTACTGAATTTTCTTTATCAAAAGTTTGAACCAGAATGCTTAGAGTTTTATAAATCTAAGAGACCAGTCTCTACACTTAGTAAAGCACAAGTAAGAAAGCCTTTAGAACAAAGTCCACGTTCTAATTGGCAAGTTTATGAACAACAAATGATTGCTATGCTCGATGCAGATCAAACCACTGAAGAACATCTTTAAACTGATCAGAGTGTGCATGAGGGCTGGTTAACATGTCGATATGGTTATAATCATGCTTGTGCCCTTGGCTTTTACCGTACACTCTTATTTCTTGAATGCCTCGACCTGACTCTTCCATAAACTTTTTTATATCGATTGGCTGAGCCAGCGCTTTATCTTTTACACCAGCGATATGCAGTGTAGGTGGAAGTTTGATGTCTTTAATTGCTTCACTGTAATTAAAGCCATCATCAGTATCTACCCAAGGCAGTTTTTTTGCCCACTGCATGCTTTGAAAGTGTGATTTTACCGTTTCATTATCACTTCCCCATTTCAGTTTTCGAGCATCTAAGTAGCCTTTCTTTTTACTTAGAATTGGTGCCAAGGTATACCAAATTAAATTTGCTTGTAATAATTTGCTTGGGTGATTGTTATATAGACTCCGTTTAGTGCCAAAATATGCACAAGCTGAAACAAATTGTTTATGCTCTGGTGTTCTTGCTAGATAACTATTTAATAGTACCCCGCCCCACGAATGCGCTATCCAAAACTTTGGAAAATAACCAGTTTTATCTTTAATAAACTCAAGCATAGCAGGAATATCTTCAACAATTGCTTCTGTTTGACCATAATCAGACTGAGCTGATATAGCTGGGTAGCTTTCTCCTCTCCCACGTAAATCTGCGACAAAACACTGGTAACCCTGCTTTGCTAAAAATGGCGCAAGCCCCTTATTTGATTTTGTATAAAAAATTTTACCGTTTTCCACTGCCCCATGTAGTAAAAAGATAGATTCTCTTTTTATGTCTGAATGATAAATATGTCTTAGGTGGAGCGATTGGTTTTTTCCTATTGAAACGAATAGAGAGTCTTGCTTGATCATGATGAGGCCTTTTTATCTCATCGTACCAGTGAGGCAAGGTTTAAGCAAATGCCTTTATAAGCTGTTTAATTGGTGAGGGACTCTCAAAATGAGATTTTGCTGCAGGTTGAGAATTTAGCTCTATAACAACAGAAAATAAGGCTTTTAAGAAATATAAAACAAGGAAGTAATTTAAGATTCATTGGCCCTAGTGGGTATATGAAAAGTAGGTTTAATTTATTCGTTAAAAGAAAAAACTCCTCTCTGGTTGAAACAGAATAAGGAGCTCATAGATAACCCCTTGAGAAGAAACATCGTAAACATGTAACTTTAGCAAATCACTCGCTCTTAACTTGCTATCTATCGCTAGGTTCAGTAGTGCAAGCTGCATTAGATCTTTTTCAATCTCCAGCCTAGTTCTAATCCGCCAGATCTCTTCAAGTTTAAATGGCCTTTTTATGCCGCTGCATTTACCAGAAGATAATTTTCTCATGATGACCTCCTCATAGTGTTTTTGGTCAACATTAGGTTTGGCAACCACATTTAGTAAGGTCAGGAAAAGCAGAAACGTCACTGGACAAAAACAATTTAGATTCTAATGACTGCTTCGTTCGTGAAGCAGCCGTTGGCTTATAGCAAGTTTATTGGTATAAAAATGAAAAAGTCTAAGTTTTAGCAAATTAAGATGATGTCTCTGCAACTTATGTAAGGCAATTTTTAGTTGGTAACGCATCTTAACTCAAGTCGTAATTCCCAACCTCTTTTAGATAATTCAGAGTTGATCATACAACGATATAGCCTTGAGAGTTTAATTCAATCCTATGCGTTGCTCATTATGACACCTGAATGGAGACTCAAGCTTGTTACTTTTGCGGCACAGCCTGACAAAACCTCTTTCTTTGCCATAGGCTCAATGGTTTGCAAGGTAAAGATCTTTCGTCACTGCCGTCCCCAATCCTTTCCACCCATTTCCGCCAATCGAGACGCGGCACGCCGAAAGGAAAAGGCGAGATCATTGGCGGACGATAATTGTGCTAGTGATACGCCAATTCGCCCCGTCGCCGACCACTCATAATATTCTCCCTTTTTGGTACGAATCATGGTCGTCGCAAAGGAGCTCGAGTTTCCTCCCTTCTCACTGACAATCAATTCTCCATCCTCATCACTACTTTCAACATGCGCTTCAAAATCAACAAATAATTCATCGAGCGGGACTTTTGCTGCCAGCACCAAGCGGGTGCGAGATTCATAACATGCGTCAATGAGGATCACGAATCGTCGCGCTTCGTTGAGGTGACTGGCGTCCAATTGCGTGACGCTGTCCATGATGAGGAGCGGAAATCGGTCGCACAGGGAAATATAATCGGCCGCGCCAAGCGGTTGATAGCACAACTCATAAAAGTCAAACCAGGCGCACCAGTCATTCAATCGGGCAACCTGGACGCTACGGCCATAGAGTACCGGAATGGTCTCGCCCTCAGTTCCGGATGCATTGTCACCAAATATTTCCTCTAACTGCGCCTGTATGTTGATAATTTTATTATTATCGCCATGAGTATCCTTGCTTGACCAAAAATAGGATTGGCCATCCGCTCGAGTTTCGAGTCGATAATCCTTGGTGGAACCCTCCATAGAAATAATGTCGAAAGTGTGTTTTAACATGTCTATGAATGGCAAAAAGAGGGATCGGTTAATGCCTCCCTTATACAAGTCATCTGGTGAGCGGTTCGAGGTGGCCACTATCACAACATTCCGATCCAATAATAATAAAAACAGTCTTTTCAAAATCATGGCGTCGGCAACGTCTGTCACTTGAAATTCGTCGAAACAGAGGAGTTGGGCTTCTTGTGCCAATTGTTGCGCAACGATGGGAATCGCATCACCTCGTGGGTGCTTCTGTTTGTAGACAAAGATTCGATGATTTACGTCCAGCATGAATTCATGAAAGTGGACGCGGCGTTTGGTAATTTTTGCGTGTTTGTGGCTATCATTATTACAGCGAGAGTCGTCAGGAACATTAACCGACGCGTGAAAGAGATCCATTAGAAAACTCTTGCCGACCCCAACAGGTCCATGAATGTAAATGCCCTGCGGTGGTGGACCAAAGGACCTCAAATGGAACTTCTTTCGAAGAAAGGACTGGGCGGATACCATGTATCGTACCAGTGAGCTGCTGTTTTTAAAGTTGCTATTTGCCGATTCGTCGCTGCGTACTGGAGGGAGCGAGGTAAGAGACTCGTGAAGGGCATCGAATTTTGCCGCCAGAGCAACTTGCGCATCATCACGTCGAACCTCCCCCATATCAACCTTTAGTTCATACGCCTCTGTCACGAGGCCTTTCGAGAAGCTTCTCCGAGCGACGCGATGTTTTGCTATTAACATGTACATTATTGTCATGGAGCCAATGAATTTATCAACATGATAGTATGGTACGTTTGATTTCTGTGAGGGTATCAAATGGATTCGTAGTAGATGCTCAAGTTTCGGATTTCAACTTATACAAATTTAGCATAACTATCTGACACCCTCTATCTTGATAAAAATCAAAACAGGTTTGTAAATTTGGTTTAAACCACTGAAGTTACTTTCATATTTTATTAAGGGCATAAATGACTGATTAGCGAATGTTCGGTCCTTCTTGTCTAAGCCAACATTGATGGTCCTTCGAGTAAATTAAAGGTAATTGACCAAATTCATGTTTATGGTAACCGTTCTAAATCATTTTGGGGCATAAATGAGTTACGAAGTGCCAACTGTGAAGGTTCTGGACAGAAACGAGCTAAAGTCTTTCTTTTATAGTTGTACATTTTTTATTTTACTTTTTAGGTGTTAAAGGCCATTAAATTTAGACAGGTTGTTTACTGATAATGTCTCGAATCCAGTTATGAAGAGGATCTTCGGTCATCCTTTTGTGCCAAGCAACTATAATTTCGAACGAAGGAAGTTCAAGATCGCAGTCTACCTCTTTAAGACCATTGATCGGCAACAATTTAGTCGGTAATAAAGCAATTATGTCGGTAGAAACAATACATTGCGCAGCAGCGGAAAAAAAAGGAACACTCATAACAATATTTCTTTTCAAACCGAGTTCTTCAAAATATGCGTCTGCGGAACCAACAAGGTTCGCTCTTTTAGGCGAGATAACGAGCTGCGGATGATGTGCAATTTGTTCAACAGACCATTTTTCATTCGCTCTTTCATGATCTTCAGCGATTACACAAGTGTGAGTTTCTGTAAAAAGAGTTATGGTTGGATATTTAGTTGGAACAAACTTTGGAAACGAGATCACAATATCGAACTCTCCGTTGTCCATCAAAACACTTAAATTATCAATCTCAAAGTCTTGTACAATTATCTTAAGGTTTGGCGCTTGTTTCCTAATTTTTTGAATCAAACTTGGTAATACTACTGCCTGTGCATAATCAGAAGCACATATCCTAAAAACACCACTTGCACTGCTAGGCTCAAAAACCTTAGGTTTTGTGATATTTTCTAGACGCGTTATGATTTCTGCTACTTCCTGTTGCAGGGATAGCGCATGTGCTGTAGGTACCAAACCGTTACTTTTTCTATTAAATAATGGATCTCGAAAAGACAGTCTGAGCTTTTTGAGTTGCTCACTGACAGCTTGCTGAGTTAGACCTAGTCTAGAAGCAACCCTTGAAGCATTCTTTTCAATTAAAAGATAATGCAACACTCTTAGCTGCTTTATGTCCAAACCATTGATACCAGCCATACTTGTTTCTCATACATCAAATATCTGTTTTTAATTGTATCACCAAGGCGGTAATCTTTTTTATCATTTTTTGTTGTACCTAGGCAGTGGTGCGTGATTATTGGAGTATTACATGAAACTAAAATCTTATGACCCTAGCAATGGGGAGCTTCTTGGTGACTTAGAATACTCGTCTAACGAAAATACCAAGAGAATAATAGAAAAAGCAAAAATAGCTCAAAAGCAATGGAAGAGTATCCCGCTACAAGAAAGGGTACAAATAATTGATAAGGCTTTTAAGTCCCTTATACCTCATCAAGAAGAACTTGCCGTTTTATTATGTAAAGAGATGGGCAAAAAGCACAACCGAGGGCTAAGTGAAGTTCGCGGTTCAATTTTTTCAGGTGCACATTACGCAAAAGAGGCTGGTATTGCACTTTCTCCTCAACCTAATAGTAGCATTGAGTTCAGACCCCTTGGAGTATGTGCTGTAATATCACCTTGGAACTATCCCTTAGCTATGGCTGTAAATCTTATCACTCCTGCCCTTGTAGCAGGGAACACAGTCGTATTTAAACCGTCAGAAGAGACGCCATTAATCGCTGATAAGTTCGTTGCATTACTTAACTCTGCATTACCAGATAATGTATTAAATATTCTACATGGCGATGGTTTAGTTGGTAGCACCATCGTAGATAGCCCAGACATAAATTTAGTTGCTTTTACTGGGTCTTTAGAAGTGGGTAAGAAGATAATGGCATCGGCTTCAAACAACCTAACAAGGCTGGTAATGGAACTTGGTGGAAATGACCCGATGATAGTGCTCGATGATGCCAACCTAGATGCCGCGGCACAGTTTGCTGTAGCCAGTAGCTTTGAAAATTCAGGCCAAATGTGTACATCTACTGAGCGAGTTTATGTCCAATCAAAGGTTGCTCATGAATTCATAGCTAAAGTAAAAGCTATTGCTTCTCAATACAAAATAGGCCCTTGGCACGACGAAAACACGCATTTGGGGCCAATAATCAATGAAAGACAACTCAGTAAGATTGATTCGCACGTAAAAGATGCGCTTTCTAAAGGTGCAAATTTGCTATTAGGTGGGCGGATTTTAGACGGTCGATATTACGAACCGACCGTAATTACTGGGATGAAGTCTGATATGCAGATGGAATCAAATGAAACATTTGGACCTATTGTCGCTATTTCTGAGTTTGAAAGTATTGAAGAAGCCATATCCCGTGCTAACAACTCTATTTACGGATTAGGGGCAGTCGTCTTTGGACAAGCAAATGCCAGAGCAGTAGCAAATCAACTCGAAGCAGGAATGATTGGTATAAATAAAGGACCAGGCGGCAGTGGAGATAGTCCTTGGGTTGGTGCTAAACAAAGCGGATATGGATTTCACGGAAGCCAAGAAGGACACAGGCTATTTGCACAAGTTACAGTCGTGGAGTAATTGATGAAAGATAATACATTCTACATTGTCGAAAAAGAATCGGGTGCTGAAAGTAATGACATTCCATTATGGGCTAGCAAAATACAAAACCCAGCGAAATTAGATGAAGAATCTGCGCTTAAACCCACTATCAAAGTTATAGAAGAAGTACCCGGTGCATTTCAAATACTCAATGTACTCTCCAAAAAGGAATGTGAATCCTTTATCTCTATTGGAGAAACATTAGGCTTTAATAAAGACGCTGCAGTATCACTACCTCGCCACATTCGGCATAACGATAGTTTAACCTGGGTAGTTGATGAAGCGACAGATACAATTATATGGGAACGGTGTAAACACCTTTTCTCACAAGGCATTGATGTCATATACGGGCAAACTCCACTTGGAATTAATGCGCGTTTTAGATTCTACAAATATGACAAAGGAGACTTCTTTAAGCCTCATACCGATGGTTCGTGGCCTGGGAGTCGAATTAGAGAAGGCAAAAATATACACAATGCTTACCCTGACCGATGGAGTCAAATGACGTTTTTAATTTTGCTTTCAGAGGAATTTATGGGAGGGGAAACTCAGTTTTGGGTAAACAAATATGATAAAACTCTGCCTGCAAAAAGCGCTCAAGATGCAGAACTTGTCAATGTTAGAACACCTGCCGGAAGCGTACTATGTTTTCCGCACGGTATGCATCCCCTGCACTGCCTGCATAGTTCAGCGCCAATTGACGAGGGCATCAAATATATAATTAGGACGGACTTACTTTTTCCCACTAATTAGTTAAAGTTAGTTGAAACTAGCTTCATATATTAGGATTAAAAATGAAGCTAGTATATATATTGGATTAAGAACTTATGAATGAACACGAGTGGTTACATTGAATATATGCATAATGTGTTTTACGTAAAGGTACTTGGGCCTTGGAATTATGAAACGTTTGAACACTACAATAATGACTTTAACAAGCTATTGATAGGCAATAAATGCCCATCATATTCTGTATTCGCTGTCCTTGAAGGTGACAGCTTAATGATCCCTGAAGTATGCGAAACATTTAAAAAAGCGACAACTAAACGCATTGCTACAGGACTTAAACACGTCGCATTTTACCTATCTAAATCAGCTTGCCCGAACGCATTTAAGCAACAATTTCACGATCTTTATCAAAATAAAAACATAAACTTTAAGTTTTTTAATGACATTGATTCAGCTAAATCTTGGTTAAAAACATATGAAATTATTCTAGGAGATAAGTTAGTCAACAAATTACTTTATTTTACCAGAGAATAAGCACAAATTTATATCTACTTATTTCTTACACTATAAGATTACAGTATTGTCCATAAAAAGGGGTTGCCCCCCTTTTTATAATATCCAAGCTGTTTAATTGCTAGAATGTTCTGATCAGCTTTTCATTAACAAACTCTTTTATACCAAGGTGGCCTAACTCTCTACCATAGCCTGACTTTTTAACGCCACCCATAGGCATTGTTGCATAGGTCCAAGACATGTGATTAACGAACGCAGTACCTGCCTCCATTTGTTCTGCTACACGTACGCCTCTAGCTTCGTTTTCTGTGTAAACAGAGCTACCTAGGCCAAATTGACTGTCGTTAGCCACTTTAATAGCTTCAGCTTCATCTTTGACAACAAAAACATTAGCTACAGGGCCAAAGATTTCTTCATCAAATGCCGGAGTACCTGCTGGAATGTCTGTTAAAATTGTAGGTTGGATAAATGCCCCTTCTCGTTTACCACCTAATAATAATTTTGCTCCACCTTCAACTGATTTTTTGATCTGAGCTTCCACGTCAATAGCTGCTTTTTCTGTTGAAAGAGGACCATAATGGTAACCTTCTTTTGTGGGGTCACCCGGCATTAACTCTTGAAGGTGTGCTTTAACCTTATTCAAAAATTCTTCTGCAATAGACTCAACTAAAATGATACGTTTAGGCGAAATACAAATCTGACCGCTACATAGCATTTTGGTAAATGCTAGATATTCGGCAGTTTTATCAAGGTTAGCGTCATCTAAAACGATAAATGGATCAACACCACCTAACTCCATCACTGTCTTCTTAACATTTCGACCTGCTTGTTCTGCAACTTTTGCACCCGCTGCGTTACTGCCAGTAAATGATACACCTTGCACTCTGTCGTCATCAATAATAGCGCCTGCATTGCGCGAAGATACAACCAAGTTAGTATAAACCCCCTCAGGCGTACCTGCATCAATCATAATTTGCTCAAAGGCTTTAGCACACTGAGGTACATTTGAAGCATGCTTAGTTAAAACAACATTACCAGCTATAAGGTTTGGTGCTGTACACCTGGCCGGTTGGTAAAATGGGAAGTTCCAAGGTTGAATGCCGTAAATGATTCCAACTGGTTGGTTGATCATTGTACCTTCCCCATCTTTTGTCGAAAGCTTTTTGGGTGCTAATAATGATTCACCTTCATCAGCATAATAATCGAAAATCTCAGCAACTAAATCTATTTCAGCTCTACCGTGTTCAAGTTTTTTACCCATCTCTTCAGCCATTAACATAGCTAACTCTTCTTTGCGCTCTCTATATAACGCTGCGGCACGACTCAAAACAACAGCTCGTTCACTGAAGCTTTTATTTTTCCAAGTTTTAAAAGCCAAATTGGCCTTAGCGATAGCTATATCAACTTGGTTAGGAGTCATTTCCTCAAATGAAGCCAATACTTCACCGTTTAAAGGGTTTATTGAATTTATCGCCATACTGTTCTCCAAATATAAACAATATAAAAATCAAAACTCTCTTCTAGTTTTGTTTTAAATAGACTCATTGTGAGATGAAAAACTAAATGAATATCTAAAAAGAAATAATCACATGATACTTACCTCACAAGCAGGTTTAATTTATATACCTTTAGTTTATTTTCAATTAGTATACTTTTTTATACTTAGCTTCTTTTTCAGCATCAATGAAATAAATGGCAACAATTACAGATGGTTAGGTGTGTATATTTATTTTTAGAATTTTAAGAATGTTTTTAATATTTAAAAGATAACGTTTTCACACGCCATATATTTGCTTAAATAAGTTATGCGCGGTATGAAGTAATTAACAAAAAAACATCCAGAAGTTTTCAAAAATTATTCAGAAAACTTCTGTGTACAGAATTACTGTAATGAAAGACGATGGGTTAAAATAGAGCCGATTTTGTAGAAATTTATTTAGATATTTCGATATTGTGTGTTTCTGACCAAACTTTAAGGTCATCTAATATTTTTAGTGCAGAACGGCCAAATTCTGTTAGCTCATATGTTACCGCTATCGGTCTATCACTTATTACTTTTCTTATGACCATCCCTTCTTCTTCCAATTCTTTTAAGCGTTGATCGACCATTTTTTTAGTAGCCCCACCTAACATTCTAGATAAATCATTGAATCGGACAGGTTCATCTTTCAAATGGTAGATAATTGAACCCTTCCATTTACCGCCGATTAAACGCATACCTTTTTCAATTGCACAAGGCTCCATACATGCGTTATAAACTTTTTTTCTTCCTTTACTGTCTGTTTTTACTGAACTTTCCACGAAACCCCTCTTATTTAGCCTAGGTTACTAAAAGTATACTAATTGATTACTGTTAAATGGTAACTAAAATATACCACAAATAACCGTTCAAAATAAATTTTAATTTTGGAGAAACACAGATGAGCAACATTTTAATTATCAATGGTCACCAGTATTACCCTTTTTCTGAAGGCAAGCTTAACAGTACCCTAGTAGATAAAGCTGCAAGCTTATTAGAAGGAAAAGGACATAGTACACGTATCGTCACTATGTCTGAAACGATAGATGTTGAAAAAGAACTAGAGAACCATCAGTGGGCGGATTTCGTTATTTTCCAATCACCAATTAATTGGATGGGGGTTACTTGGTCTTTTAAAAAATATATGGATGAAGTGTACACAGCAGGAATGGGCGGTGCTTTATGTAATGGTGACGGTCGCCACCATGACTCACCTAAAGAAAACTATGGTATGGGTGGCACACTAACGAATACGAAATACATGATGTCATTGACTTTCAATGCGCCAGAAGAGTCATTTAATGACGAAACTGAGTTCTTTGATGGCAAATCTGTTGATGATCTTCTGTTCCCTATGCATATGAACTTCAAGTTCTTTGGTATGAAGCCAATGGAAACATTTGCATGCTTTGACGTGATGAAAAATGCCGATGTTGAAAATGACTTAAAACGTTTTGAAGCACACATTAACAAGCACTTTTAAGGAAGAATCATGAGCGTTGAATATACGACTAAATTGCACGCAGGAGCTGATTTTCCTGTAATCGAAGCCAAACTACTAAATGATAATATTAAAAAATTGTCTACTCCTGAAAATGGTTTGGATTGGAAAATGGTTGTAGTTTACAGAGGTCAACATTGCCCGCTTTGTACCCGCTACTTAAACCAGTTAGAAAATGCGAAAGACCTTCTTGCTCAAACAGGCGTAGATTTGATCGCCGTTTCAGGTGACAGTAAAGAACAACTAGAAAGTCATATGGAAAGACTTAATGTGACTTTCCCTATCGCATATGGCCTCACTGTTGAACAGATGGAAGAGCTTGGGTTGTATATATCCAATCCTAGATCGCCTGAAGAAACGGATCATCCTTTTGCTGAGCCGGGTCTATTCGTCGTCAATGATGAAGGTAAAGTTCACGTAGTGGACATTTCAAACAATCCATTTGTAAGACCTGAACTTCAGTCATTGATTAGTGGCTTAGATTGGATAAGAAATCCTGCAAACAACTATCCTATTCGTGGTATGCATAAATAGGAGTTCAAATGAAAAAGGTTGTATTAGCTGGTGTCTTTTCAGCCCAATTATTTGGAAATGAGCTTGCTGAAGACTCGAAAATCGAGTCTGCACACATAGCATCACCAAAACATTACAAACTACTGCTTGAGAATGAAGAAGTCATCGTGCTCAAGATGACACTAAAACCAGGGGAACAGGATAATTGGCATAAACACAACGCTGAGACTGTTTACTTTGAAAAAGGTGGTAAGGCGACGATAACAACCAGTGAGAAAGACATGACTTTGGAGATCCCGAATGGCTATGTAATGTGGCATGACCAATGGGAGCACCAAGTTAAAAATGTTGGTGACACAACTATCACTGCAATTATCGTTGAAAAGAGAAAATGATGTCAAAGACACAAATTAACATTGATATCGTTTCTGATGTGGTTTGTCCTTGGTGTGTAATTGGCTATGGTCGCTTAAAAGCGGCATTAGCCAATTTTTATACTAAATTCGACATTAATATTGTTTGGCACCCCTACGAGCTTAATCCCAATATGCCAAAAGAAGGTGAAAACTTAAGACAACATTTGTCGAAAAAGTATGGTACTACATTAGAGGGCAGCATTAGAGCCAGAGCCATGTTGACTGAAGAAGGAAGAAAAGTCGGCTTCAAGTTTAACTACTTTGATGAAATGAAAATGCTTAATACACATCAATGTCATCAACTGCTTCACTGGGCCAAAGAAAGTGATTTTCAAAACCAATTAGCAGAGGCATTTTTTGAGCATTTCTTTAGTAATAGAGGTACTTTTACAGAGCCAGAACTTATTCATATCGTGGGTAAAGTTGGCTTGAATACCGAGCAAGCACAGTCAGTATTAGCTAATAACTCATGTACTGAAGAAGTGAAGTTAAGCGAAGCGCACTGGCATCGAAATGGAATACATGGCGTGCCATTATTTATTTTTAACAGTGAAAAAGCACTATCAGGTGCGCAAGAAGTCGCAACCTTTGAAAATGTACTTAATCAATATTTAAAATAGAGACAACTTATCATGTTTACTTATTATGAACCGGATACGGCTCCAGAAGAGTCGAGACCACTAATGGAGCAATCTTTAGCAGGTTTTGGCATGATCCCAAACCTTCACAAAATTTTAGCTGAAGCGCCAGCAACATATAAAGCGTATAACCAAACCTTTACAAGCTTCATGAAAGAAACAACGTTTAGCCCAGTTGAGCAACAAGTTGTTTTTATGACGTCAAACTTTGAGAATAATTGCTACTATTGTGTTCCGGGCCATACATGGATGATGAAGTCATCTAAAATGCCAGATGATGTTATTGAAGCTTTGAGAAATGGCACTGTTCTACCAGACGCAAAACTTCAAGCGCTTCATAATTTCACAAAAGCCTTATTAGACAACCGAGGTCACATTGGTGACGCTAAGTTAAATGAGTTTTTGAATGCTGGATATACTAAGCGCCAAGCTTTGGAAGTGCTCACCGGACTGGCATCAAAACTAATCTCAAACTTCACAAACGCATTAACGCATACAAAAGTGGACGATGCTATGAAGCCTTACGCATGGGAAAAGCCGGAGAAATAGTATGTCACTAGAAAATCATCCGATGTGGCGATTGCCAAAGCACCACTTAGATCATGATGATGCCCATGACCATGTGCATTGGGTTGAGTTATTTTATGATCTGATCCATGTGGTCATAATTTTCTTACTTGGAAACTTTTTAAGTGATCACTTGAGTGTGGATGGTTTCATAGCGTTTGCGGGACTATTTATCGCTGTGTGGTTCGCCTGGGCAGACTCAAGCGTATATAACTCGCTGTATGTTAGCACTGACGTAAAGCATAGACTCATTATGTCTTGCCAAATTGTAACCGCAATGGTTATGGCTGCTTCAATTCCTCATGTTTTAGATAAGGGCTGGATGTATTTTGCCCTAGCTTATGCCGCCAATAGATTGATCACCGCCTATTTGTATCACAGAACAAATAGACTTGGTGTTGAAGCAACAGTGCTTTCACGAACAGTAAGCCGCAACTTCTTTGTTCTAGCTATTATATTCGCAATAAGTGCTTTTCTACCTAAACCATATAATTTTGCGGTATTTGCACTTGCCATACTTTCGATCCAACTCCTGTATATGCTTCCAAAAGTTGGGGTTTTAGAATACAAACGATTTTTACCTAGACTAGGACACATGTCTGAGCGTTTTGCTCTACTACTTCTCATTGTTGTTGGCGAAGGGTTCTTTAAACTCGTGATCACTCTTTCCGAAAAAGGCGTTTATAAAGTCACTCCAGAGGTACTGTTTAACTTTATGTTTGGAGGTATAGCGGTATTTGTTCAATGCTGGATTTATTTCGATTTTGTAGGCAATGGAAAACCTAAAAATCAAAGAAAGTGGACGCTAGTTAGCTGGTGGTTAGCGCATTTGTTTCTAATGCTTTCTGCTGTGATGGTGGGTGTTGCGCTGGCTGGTGAAGTAAAAGTAGGATTTTGGGACCCATACCCGCTCAAATATGGCGCCATAGGTTGTATCGGGCTTGCCTCATATTTACTCTGTCTACTTTGGATTCAATTTAATATCGAAGAACGCATTGCCCATCGATTTGCTACCGCAAAAGTACGAATGTTTGGTGTTGTTTTAGCTTTAGTAACATTATTGGTCCTACCCTACGTGCCAGCTCTAGTAGGTAACCTTTTATGGGGTACAGCGTTAATCTCTCAAATAGCAATTCCGGTAACAAGAGCATACATCACCTTTTCCAAAGAAGAACAGGCTAATGCCTAAGAATTGCGCACTAACGGTTAACTCAATGATTAGCGGGAATAATTGATGGACAAGGCACTTACAACTAGAAAAAAGGTATATGATATCCTTGAACATGGGTTCGATGGTTCAAGTACTAGCCGATTATTTAGCGGCTTTATCGTGTTGCTCATCATTTTAAACGTAGGTGCCATCATTCTTGAATCTTACAAACCAATAGGAGAAATGTACCATCAAGAGTTTCTCTTGTTTAACATTTTTTCTGTTGTTGTGTTTACGCTGGAGTATTTCGCGAGAATATGGGTTTCTGTTGAGTCACCGCACAGTGAGCGTTCTAAACCAATAAAATCAAGAATTAAGTATTTATTAAGCCCGGTGTCACTGATTGATCTGTTAGCAATAGCCCCTTTTTATTTATCATTCATATTTGCAATAGATCTAAGATATCTGCGTATGCTAAGAATGATCCGACTATTGAAACTAACACACTATTTCAAAGGGCTTCATTTATTCATAGACGTTTTCAAAAAGGAGTTACCCAGTATAGGTGCTGCAATTATAATAATGAGTGTTTTAGTAATAATGTCAGCCAGTGTTATGTACGGCCTTGAACATGAGGCTCAACCCGATGTTTTTGATAGTATTCCAAGCGCTATTTGGTGGTCTGTAGTGACAATGACAACCGTTGGTTATGGGGATGTTATACCAGTGACTTTTTTAGGCAAATTTATATCCATTTTTATCATGTTGTTAGGTGTTGGTATCGTCGCTCTTCCTGCTGCTATGCTTGCTGCCAAGTTCGGTGATGAGCTGAGAACGCGAAAGCAACTTCTAGAACGTGAAGTAGCGAACGCTCTTAAGGACGGTATAATTACTTCAGAAGAACAAGCTGCTATTGAGAAATTATCTCAATCAATGGGGATCTCATCTCAAGAACTTGAGCACGTAATTTTAAACTATAACAGACACAATTCTAAACCAGTGACATGCGAACATTGCGGTCAAACCTAGCTTTTTAGCGACCCCATATTAAAGCTTTTTGTTTAGGTGTGTAGTAAATACGTTTTCTTTGTTTCATTGCAACGTTCTCCATAATTAAGGATAGCATTGCATCCACCAATTGAACTCACAGCTCGATAGAGACCTTAACTCTAACTCACTTTGGGGCAGAAACGAGTTACGAAGTGCACCTGTGAAGGCTCTGGACAGAAATGAGTTAGAGATGAATGACAGTTGTGTGCCAAAAGCGGACATTCAATACTTATTTTTTATATATATTTTTGATTCGCATCATTGGAAACGGATTTAACGTGTTTCTCCCCAATTGAATAAAAGTAAATCGAATTAACGTCTTATGAAAACCTGCATTTGGAATTGCTTGCTTCACTTCTTTAATAAAGTTTTTATCAACGCCATTCTTAATGATGCCTAATGAAAAATCAGTTAGATCGGCTTTTCTGAAAGCCTCTGCAAGTATTTTGTGAGGGCCTTTATATTCAGTAATCAAATGGTGCATATCTATAATAATTTGAATTTCTTCTTTCCAGTCATCAAGACCTTGCTTTTCTAGCCACTGATGACAATCTTGATAAGATGGGACAAGATAATCCACTCTGTTATGAGTCCACAATGCAATATCATGGAAAACTGCGGCTATCTGAATTTTCTTACTTTCTTCTTGAGAAATATTTGGCAATAAGAAGTGACAATAATTAAGCATTCTGGTTATGTGATTTCTATAACCGTCAAAATCATTGTTAATTACATCACGAAACTCCTCTAAAATTTCATCAACAAGCTTATAACTAGTAACGACACTCATGCTTCACCTTTCAATAATTTAATTAGTGCACTCATTATATTGGTATGAATTCTATACGATATGGCTATAATGGCATTAAACATTACTATCTAGCCAAAATTACATGAAAGAAGTAGTCATTGTTGCTTTTGAAGGAATTAGCTTATTTCACCTTTCAGTGCCAATAGCTATTTTTGGAGACGCTGTACTGGAAGAAAAAAAGTTGTTTAATGTTCGTGTGTGTTCAGAAACAAACGGAAAAATAAACTCTGCAAATGGGTTAGGTATAGATATTGAAGACGACCCATCTATCATTCACCAAGCCGATATAATCATTATTCCTAGCTGGCAACCTGAAAAGCTTCCTAGCCCAAGTTTGATAGAACTGCTTGTTGACGCACATAAAAATAAAAAGTTAATCGTTGGTTTATGCTTGGGAGCTTATGCTTTAGCGTATAGTGGCCTACTGAAAGGTAAGAATGCGACAACTCATTGGAGATACGGAGATGATTTTAAAACAAGGTTTCCTCTCACCTCTTGCGATATTAATTCTTTATATTTATCTGAAAATAACATAATCACGTCTGCTGGAAGTGCTGCGGCAATAGACTGTTGCCTTTATATTGTAAGGCACTGTTATGGAGTTAAAACATCCAATAAAATTGCTAGAGTAATGGTTTCATCTCCAGAACGTAGTGGCGGACAAAAACAATATATAGAGAATCCAACCTTAGAAAAACCAAGAGATGAGCGGATTGCAAAGTTGATAGGTTTTGTTATGCAAAACATTACATACAATCATACTTTAGAAAGTGCTGCTAACTACTGCATGATGAGCACTCGTAGTTTCAGTCGAAATTTTAAATCAGCAAATGGTATCAGTTTTACATCTTGGTTGATTAACCTTCGGCTTAACAATAGCTTAGAATTATTAGAATCTACTAACTTTTCTATTTCCAAAATATCAGAGCAAATTGGCTTTAGTTCTGAGCAAGTATTTCGTAAGCATTTCAATAAAAAATTTGATACTACTCCAACGTCATGGCGAAAATTGTTCAATAGTTCTCACGGGAATTAAAAGTTATCTCTACGTCTGCTTTTCGCTCATTTGCGTAATTTAGTACAACGCCAATTAAAAACACTTTTAAAAGAGCTTGGTTAAAATTATTTAAATAAATCTCAGTTTTAGTGCCAAAGTGAGTAAAAAATCTCAAGTTGAGTGGCAAAATTAAAAAGTGACAATTTTTTAAGTCACTGAGAAGAGATAAGATAGTCTGCCTGAGATTCTCAAGTTAAGTGGCAGTCACCAAATGGTGAGTGACATTTAAATTGAGATTTTACGGCAGGTTGAGAATTTTGCTCTCAAACCACTGGAAGTAAGGCGTTTCAGAAATATAAAACAAGGAAGTAATTTGAGATTAATTAGCCCAAGTGGGTATATGAAAAGTAGGTTTAATTTATTCGTTAAAAGAAAAAACTCCTCTCTAGTTGAAACAGAGTAAGGAGCTCAGGCTATGCCTGTTAACGACATATCACCTCTACGAGTTAAATAAACAAAATAGATCTAATAATACATCTTAAGTACTTATGAAGTTTTATCAAAAATTACTCAAAGTTCCTATAGAGTTCTAAAAATGCCAATAGAGGATCTTAAACAGTAACTCATTTCTGCCCCAAAACGTGTTTAGGCAAATGCCTCAAATGAGCGAACAACGGCAGTCAAAACTTATTAACCCCATACTTTTCAGCCTCTGAATTACAACTTTCCCCTATATTCAAGAAAACGCGCAAATTGCGTACTTTTATCTTTCTAAAAAACTAACAATATGCATTTTTAATTATGCTGGTAATGAGTTACCAACTTTGTTAATACTATGCATAAAGAAATATGCGCGATTTGCGCACTTTTTAAATGAGGAGTAATCGATGAAAATTTTTTACGAGCGTACGGAAACAGAAGACAATGTAATTCTTGTATTTAAGCCATATTACTTATACATGTTGTTCGGTGCACTAGCGTTGGAGGTGATAAAGAATCAATTTCTTAGCCTAGGGCTTCAGTCAATATCGGGCGTTATTTGGTTTTTTGTGTTTACTTTAATTGTTGTTCGATTCATATCTATGAGAAAAATAAACTCAGAGCTTAGCAAGGCTATGAAGGTAGGGGATATAAGCTTATCTGGCTCAAAGTTTAATCCCAAAAATCCTTTGACGGCAACTATTCCAAAAAGTCTTATTCATCAAGCTAATGACTAATAAGAGACTATGGTGTTGAACGATCGTGTTTGGCACAAAGCTGGCCCTTAGCCTCTAACACATTTATGCCCCAAAACGTGTTTAGGCGAATGCCGCAAATGAGCGAAAAGCGGACCATCATTAACGTTCGTTTTATTATTTCAAATAAAGTTATTGCTGATAATTATTAGTAACCCTAATTATTCTCAATAAAAAATCATTAAACAATTGAAATATTTAAATAATACTGCACTCCTAGTAAAGTGCTGTATTTCCTCGTTTCTTTGACTCGTAGCTAAAAACGGGCGAAGTCTATGACTACCAAATTACAATTAATATCAAAGAGTTTTTTAACACACCACAGTGAGTGCTATTAATCACCTTTGTATTAACGTTATGTTCTTGTAACAAATCAGGTTTTAAATGCCTTAAGCGCTGCATTACATCGCAATTTTTCGTTGTAACTGCTTTTGGTTAGGCATTGTTTCGGGGGTGGTGTAAATCGCCACTTATGCATTTAGTTGCTTTTAATTCAAACTTAAGGGTTAGTTGTTAATTAACCTAGATAATCTTTACAGTAGCAAACAACTGATTGATTGTGGTGTTAAAACGAAAAGACAAATATCAAAGCAACTCGTCTTTAGTTCTTAGCAATACCTGAGGTTAATTAACAATCAACAACCGCGGTTACCGTTTTTCATCAGGTATATCCAACCAAGTATCCCTATCTATCTCCCTGCTGGGGAACGCAGCATTTCTAAAAGGCCAATCCTCCTTCAACCACTTTTTCAGAGCAACTAACACTTTTTCTTCAAAGCCAGTCTTAACTTCACTCTGCCTGACCCAATAGTGAACGGCTGCATCATAACCTTTTTTTCTAGTTGGGTTGATATATATCGTACCCAAAATGCGACTTTCGTCGTTCGGAACAATACTATACGCAAATGAACGGCGATTTTGAAACTCGTACTGATGCCATCCCAAGTCGATTATATTTTGTTCTAAAGTATGGCCTTCAGGCCACTTAGAACCCCACAGATTTTGAAGGTATTTAGTCGAAGTCATCACTGCGTCATAATCTTTTACCGCATCATTAATCGTAAGCATTCTAAATTTATAACCATCCAACTCATAGTTTCCTGGAATATTAAAATCAGCAGCTACAAATGGATAACTAGACGCAGCTTTTAGATCTTCTGCGTAAAATAAAATTAAAACAAAGATGAATACAAATTTTCTGGTAATCATAAAAGTCCTTTTGGAGTAATGGTTATGGTAAAACAAAAATTTACATAGATTGCTCCATGAAATAAAATGATAAAAAATCACATGGACATGAAAAAATCTAATAACCCTATGGATAAACTCCCGTCATTAAAATCTATAAAAGTCTTCGAAGTCGCCGCTAGACAGTTAAGTTTTAGTAGGGCTGCAGATGAACTTTGCGTAAGTCAAAGTGCCGTTAGCCATCAAATTCGGTCTCTTGAAAATCATCTAGGAAAGCAACTCTTTATAAGAGCAAATAACAGCGTCTTTCTTTCCTCATATGGTGAGATCCTGGCTAAAGGAGTCAAAGAAAGTTTTGATATATTGAGGACTGCTACAAATGAGGTAGTGGAGGTATCCGATATTACTATAAAGGTGGTTGCGCAAACATCGGTAGCGTTAGACTGGCTGGCTCCGAGGCTACCCAAATTTAAGTTACAAAATCCAGAAGTTGATGTCATTCTCACCACTGTGACTAGCTCTGAGCATTATGAACCCTCTGAATTTCATGTAAGTATTGGAAATTGGTCAACCCCTCCTGATTTCAATAGCACTCGAATAAGAAAAGAAAATTGGTTTCCTGTTGTAGCAAGTAAAACTAGCAAAAAAATCAATATAGAAAACGCGCAATCAATTTTAGAAGCTCCACTCTTCAGCTATAGAAATGGCAATGACTGGGAAGTCTGGATGAAACACCATAACTTAAAACCTAAAACAAAATTAAATATTCAGCACTTTAATGACCCTCTACTTGCAACTAAAGCTGCGCTCAGTGGAGAGGGAGTTGCACTAAGTAATATGTTCATGGCTGAAAACGCGATAAAAGAAAATAAGTTAACCCACAACCCTTTTCTATCGAACAGGCCGCCTTGGGGAGATTATTATATTCACTATTTATCTGGAAGCTATTACATTAATTTGTTCACAAATTGGGTTCTTTCATGCTGTGCAGAGCTTGATTGATAAATATTATCAATATGGTCACAGTCTGATTTTATTTTTTGAATCCAATCAATGACCGCCTCTGTCACACAACTGTCCTTCATCTCTAACACGTTTTTGTCCAAAAGCGAGTTACCTCACTCGCTCTTTACTCATTTCTGACCTAAACTGATTCGGATATTAACCCGCTTTTGCACACATCAAATTGTTATCTTTGTTTACTTTACGCTCATATTCACTTGG
>NZ_PNEC01000056.1 GCF_005886345.1 Pseudoalteromonas phenolica | reverse complement strand
GCGAAAAAAGCAGCGAAAGAAGCTGAGCAAAGCGATGCTCCTGTAGCTGATAGCGAGTCGGAAGATCCACGTAAAGCTGCTGTTGCAGCGGCCATCGCTCGAGCAAAAGCGAAAGAAGCTGAGCAAAGCGATGAAACTGTAGTTGATAGCGAGCCGGAAGACCCGCGCAAAGCAGCAGTTGCAGCGGCCATCGCCCGTGCTAAAGCGAAAAAGGCTGCAAAAGAAGCTGAACTAGCAGCTAGCGAAGATGATGCAGAAGCTAATACTCAAACTGAGCAAACAGCACAAAGCAGCGAGCCTGAAGATCCGCGTAAGGCGGCTGTTGCAGCCGCTATTGCACGTGCCAAAGCAAAGAAAGCAGCCAAAGAAGCGCAGTTAAAACAAGAATCAGAAGAAGGAAATGAACCGTCATGAAATTAACCATGGCTTCATCGCCCCACAATCATAGCCATAAAGCACTGAATAAATTAATGATGACAGTGATCGCTGCGTGTGTACCCGGGATCATCGCTCAGTGCTACTTTTTTGGCTCAGCTGTTTTAATTCAAATACTCATCGCACTCATTTCTGTCAGTGCTTTTGAAGCAGCTATCATGAAGATCCGTAATAAAGCCATTTGGCCATCATTAAGTGATGGCTCTGCTTGGCTAACAGGTGTGCTACTGGCAATCAGTATTCCGCCTCTGGCACCTTGGTGGGTCATCGTCATCGGCTGCCTTTTTGCCATCGTGATCGTGAAACAGCTTTATGGTGGTTTAGGCTTTAATTTATTCAACCCGGCTATGGCAGGTTATGTCTTATTGCTTATTTCATTCCCAGTGCAAATGACAGCTTGGTCGCCAGTGTCTGAACTGTTAGTGACCTCTGTAAGTTTTATTGATCAACTTGCTTTAATTTTCACGCAAACCACAACGTCAGGTTTAACCCTAGAGCAAGTCAGAGCGGGTATTGATGGCATTTCAATGGCAACACCACTCGATACAGTAAAAACAGCCGTTTCTCAGGGCTATACAGTCACAGAAGCGATGCAAAGTGCTGTTTTTGCCGATTACGCTGGTAAAGGCTGGATGTGGGTTAACCTAGCTTATCTGGCCGGTGGTATTTTCTTGCTTTGGCGCGGCATTATTAACTGGCACATCCCAGTCGCCTTCATTTTTGCATTAGCATTTTGTAGTGCAGTGGGTTACATCATTGCCCCAGGTAGCCACGCTGGCCTTGTTTTCCACCTACTCAGTGGCGCAACTATGCTAGGAGCATTCTTCATTGCCACTGATCCGGTTTCGGCTTGTACCACAGATAGAGGCCGTTTAATCTTTGGTGCAGCCATTGGCGTGCTGGTTTATATCATCCGTACTTACGGTGGCTATCCAGATGCTGTAGCCTTCTCTGTGTTACTCATGAATATGGCAGTACCCTTGATTGATCACTACAGTCGCCCTCGCACATTTGGTCATGGAGGTGCACAATGATTGCCAAGTCTATGTATAAAAATGGCGCCATATTGTGTGCTTTTGCATTGGCAACCACAGGCAGTGTAGCTGTGGTTCAGAGCCTGACTGAAACACGGATCGCAGAGCAAGAAAAAGCACAACTGATGTCTTTACTGTCTCAAGTTATTCCAAGTGAACGTTACGACAACCAACTCTACCTTGACTGCGTAGAAAGTGATGCACCAGAGCTTGGCCCAGCTGGCCCTCATATAATCTATCGTGCAAGATTAAACGGCGAGCCAGCAGCTTTGCTTGTTCGTCACATCACTCCAAAAGGTTATAGCGGTAATATCGATATCTTAACTGCTGTTACAAAGCGTGGTGAAATCACAGGTGTACGTGTCACCCGTCATGAAGAAACACCCGGCCTTGGTGATAAGGTAGAGCTTTCAAGATCTGATTGGATCACCACATTTAATGGCATGCAAATCAATGGCGCAAATGATGGCCGTTTCGCAGTTAAGAAAGATGGTGGCGAGTTTGACCAATTTACTGGCGCGACCATCACGCCTAGAGCCGTGACTGGCTCAGTGGGAGAAGCCGCTTGGTACGCAACAACACACTTTGATGCTTTATTTGCCAAAGACAACCTGTGCGCAGGAGAAACACAATGAGCGAATATAAAACCCTCATAAAAGATGGCATGTGGGCCAACAACCCAGCCATTGTTCAACTACTTGGTTTATGCCCATTACTTGCTGTAACGAGCACTATAACCAATGCTATGGGCTTGGGGATCGCAACCCTACTGGTACTGGTTGGCTCGAATGTCACTGTGTCATTGGTACGTAATTTTGTACCGAAAGACATTCGCATTCCTGTGTTTGTCATGATAATCGCCGCGTTTGTAACCATAGTACAGCTATTAATGAACGCTTATACCTTCGGTTTATATCAAGCGCTGGGGATCTTCATTCCATTAATCGTAACCAACTGTGCCATTATCGGTCGTGCCGAAGCCTACGCTTCTAAAAACACCCCACTATTATCTGCATTCGATGGCATCATGATGGGCCTAGGGTTTATGGTGGTGCTGGTGTTATTGGGCGCAATGCGCGAGTTAATTGGCCAAGGTACCTTGTTTGATGGTGCCAACTTACTATTAGGCGATTGGGCGACGGTTCTGCGTATTGAAGTTTTTCAATTTGATAACCAATTCTTAGTGGCTATTTTACCACCCGGTGCCTTCTTAGGTTTGGGATTATTAATTGCCGCTAAAAATGTCATTGATGCGCAAATTAAAGCTAAAGCACAGCCTACGCAAGAAGCCGAAAAAGCACCAAGAGCACGTGTTACTAGCTTAACTTAAACGGGTTACGAACAATGAATAAAACCAAAAGACTTGAGATCTTAACCCGTTTACGTGATGACAATCCAAACCCAGAAACAGAGTTGGATTTCACCACCCCATTTGAGTTGCTTGTAGCTGTCACCTTGTCAGCACAAGCCACCGATGTGAGTGTAAATAAAGCAACAGCAAAACTATTTCCAAAAGCAAACACCCCGCAAGGTATTTTGGATATTGGCTTAGAATCGCTTAGAGATCACATTAAAACCATTGGTTTGTATAATTCTAAAGCCAATAACGTCTATAAGATGTGTCAGATCCTCATAGATAAACACGGTGGTGAAGTGCCTGAAAACCGCGAAGCGTTAGAAGCCCTGCCAGGTGTGGGTCGAAAAACCGCAAATGTGGTTTTAAACTGCGCGTTTGGCTGGCCTACCATTGCAGTAGATACCCATATTTTCCGTGTTTCAAATCGAACTAAATTCGCCATGGGTAAAGATGTTGATAAAGTCGAAGAGAAGCTTGAAAAAGTAGTACCAAAAGAATTTAAAGTCGACGTACACCACTGGCTCATCTTACACGGCCGTTATGTCTGTGTTGCCCGTAAGCCAAAATGCGGCTCGTGTATTATTGAAGACTTGTGTGAGTTTAAAGAGAAGACAGATTAACTTGGAACGAATGCCCATTTACTCAATTTTGAGCTTGTTGATCTATGCTAACATTCTCCTTTGTTGTAGCTTTAACTAAATTGATAGATTAATTTATTTAATTCCGCTTGCGGTATTGCCCTGGCGTGCAGCCCGTAAACTCCTTAAATGCTCTTGAAAAAGGTGCTGCAGATGCAAAGCCGCTCTCTATACCAACAACAAGCACAGGCCAGTCTTGTTTGTCTAATGCAGTTAATAACACTTTTGCATGTTCAACACGCATTTTGTTGACGTAGTGGTTAAAATTCTTGGCATCAAATTGGTTGAGCATCACCGCTCGAATACGGTATTCGGGTACACCCAACTCACGAGCAATATCAGCAACGCGCAAATTTGATTGCAAAAATCGTTTTTCTTCTACTAATAGCATTTGAATTTGGCGAGCGAGTTCTGTTTCTTCTTGGTCAGAGGCCGTTGTGTTAATTTGTTCTTGATTAAGCTGCTGTTGGCGAAAACGAATTAAGCCATGTGTCGTTAATAGTATGAGTAAGAAAGCAAAAACAGAAAGCCAATCCTGACTTGAACCGGCTATTAACTCTTTTGGAAGAACCTCACCTACCAGCATCACACTAACAACACAGTAACTAAATGACATTAAATAGATCGTCGCTACTTTTCGTTGCACAACATTCGTGCCTTGCAGTACTCGATAACCTTCCCAAAAAATTAGAATGAGCATGCCAGAGTATAAAATTTCAATAATTTCTTTCAATGCCGTTGTTAGAGCTAAGAGCCAGTCTGAATTGAGTTGCCACATTTTTGTCGAAAATAGTGATAGGTGGAGTAATACCAGACATACTGCATGTAAGCCAACCAGAATAAGGTGGTGGCGATTAATTGGGTTGTTTTTTCTAAAAAAAGCGCGTGCAAATAACCAATACCCGCTAGCAGTAAAAACACTAAATACACCTATAAAATGATGATAAGGATTGATATAACCACTCGTTAATTTATGAGTGACAAACAGTGAGGTAGATAAACAATAAATGGCAAAGGTTAAATGAAAAAGGTGCTTTTCACGAAGACGAAAATGAAATACTGCTAAGGTTAGACTCAATACAACAATACCTAATTGCGCAAAATTTAACAGTTCCAAATTTTCCCCCTCATTACTAGCTCGCAAATTCTACATGAATTCACTTCTGTTTTGATCATTTTCTGATTTATCGCCTATTTCGTATATCGATTTTCAAATTCGATGCTTATGAAAGCCTTATAAATGCCAGCATAACAGTGAATTAAAATTGAATAACGATTATGACTAATAAATCAGTTATAGATATTGGAATAGAAAACAACGCGCCACAAGTACCCTTTTTAAAAACGAAATACTTTAAGTTGTACTTTGTAGGCATGGTCTTTTTACTTGTGAAAAATAGTCAGCTTTACAGATTAAAAGATTGTTATAGACGGAATAATTGGCGAGAACTTGGCCATTCTATGTTGTTTGCAATTGGCAGATTATTTCGTCCATTAGCATTTTTACTCATCATGATTAACGAAGCTGTATGTAAGGTTGTTTGTCTTTCCGTAGTTATCTTACCAGTATTTTTAACCGGTGAAGAATATACCTAATCGTCAGTAAACAAAGTTTATTAATTCGTATTACATAAATTTATATATCTATTTCGTGGAGTTACGTGTGGTGAAAATATATGTCTCTACCTCGAACCATGGAAACGCAATAACCAATAATCCCGTTTGTAGAAATTTACTAGGAGTTATCATGTCTAAACTTTCCGACTTTGAAATCAATATAAAGATAAAGCTCAGTGCGATATGGAGCGCGGTCATGTCTTTGTATATCTATTGTGACTATTTTGAGTTGTATAGACCTGGCAAGTTGGAGTCCATGATAGAGGGAACAGCTTTTTTTGGCAAAGTGAGCCAAGAAGTCGTCTTGGGGTTATCGTCAATTTTACTAGTAACAAGTTTAATGATTTGTTTATCCGTACTTCTGTCGCCAAAAATTAACAAAATTCTCAATATTCTCGTGGGTGCCATAATGACTTTAATGCTGGCGTACATTTGTTATTTTGATGGTTGGTACTTCTACAAAATGTATGCTGCAGTCGAAGCTTTTTTAACTCTAATAGTTGTGTGGTTAGCGTGGAACTGGCCTAAAGAACAAAGTGCCAATAGCCCATCCAAGTAACAGCTGTAGCTAACGAGTATTTAAAGAAACAACTCATTAGCTAATTTTTTTAGAATACGTTAAATATCGGGAAAACTCTAAAAATCAAACACAACTCTATCGGTTAACTGCGAGTAGTTGCAGAAGCTGCGCATTTAAATCCAGTTTAAACCTGTTTGAGTTAAAATAATTAGGAATAAAAATATGTCTAATAACACAACAGCTCGATTAGCGGGTTTTGTCTACTTATTGCTTGTGATCACCGGTATTTATAATTTAATTTACGTGCCCTCTCAATTAATCAATATGCAAGACGCTGTAACCACGGTCGAAAATATCTCAAACAATGAATTGCTTTTTCGAACAGGCATTGTCGTCGGTATATTAAGTTACATTACTTATCTCATTCTGCCTTTTGTCTTGTTTAAACTTTTTCAGGGAATAAATCGAGATGTTGCTGTGATGATGGTTGTACTTTCCGTCGTCAGTGTCCCTGTATAGCTATTTAACATGGTACATAAGGTTGATGTGTTAACTTTATTAAGCAATGCAAGCTTCTTAAGCCAGTTTGATGTGCAAACTATTCAAGCTAAGGTGATGCTGTCACTCAAGTCATATAATAACGGTATTGCGGTCGTGCAAATCTTCTGGGGGTTATGGTTACTGCCATTTGGTTACCTTGCGTTTAAATCTAGTTATGTCCCTCGTATTCTGGGCGTCTGCTTGATGTTGGGTTGCTTTGGTTATTTGACGGTTTTTTTAACTAACATGCTATTTCCTGAAATCACAATACCTAGTGTTGTTTCTAAGCCTGCCTCAATTGGCGAAATAGGAACTTGCTTATGGTTGCTGATTTTGGGTAATAAACCTATCAGAATTCTAGAAAAGGGTTAGATAAAGGGTCAACACACTTAGCCAATGAAGTTATTTTCACTGGCTGATTTTACATAGCCGTTATGTCTGTGTTGCCCGCAAACCAAAGTGCGGCTCATGTATTATTGAAGATTTATGTGAGTTTAAAGAAAAGGCAGACTAACTCTTAACATGGACTTACACTATCAATTCTGTAATTGAAACATTAAGCTCTCGTAAAGTTTTGTAAATAACCTTTTAAGCCTAATGCACACTGAGTAATGTAAACTATACTAAAACCAATCAGCATTCGATGGGGCTTTTATGTTTGATAAAGCTTTAATGTTAGTTTGTCACATCTTACTTTTCGTCTTTTTAACTGGGTGTGGTGGTGAAAGCAACGACTCTATTGAATCTTCGCCCATTTCTCTCGAACCAGAACCTGATAATGACACCCCAACTGTGAGAACTCAAGCAGCTTACCTAACCTTAGTTGATGAAGATATTACATATGCAAATGGGCTTAGCCATAATGAAGCAAGCTCAACATCAGTTGCAATCCCACTTAAATTGGATGTCTATTACCCTGTAAATGATTCTACTAATAGACCTGTTTTTATGTTCATACATGGCGGTGGGTTTACTGGAGGAACAAAAACAAAGCCTGAAATTATAGATATGGCAGGTTATTATGCCTCAAGAGGCTGGGTATTTATTTCGATCGATTACAGAACAGCTGAAGAGTTAATAACCACACAAGGAACATCACAAGAAGCGCTATTATCTCATTATAAAGGCCTTGCCCCGCAGGAGTGGATCCAACATGCTCTACAAGGTGTAGAGACCATTAAGCAGTTTGAACAGGCTATTGCAATGTATATGGCTCAGAGAGATGCAAAAGCCGCACTACGATGGATTGTCGCAAACAAAGACACCTATAATATTAATACCGATTACATCACTGTTGGTGGAGCTTCAGCGGGTGCGATTACTACTGTTGCATTAGGCATATCAAATATTGAAGATTTTAGAGATGAAATTTCAATTTCAGACGACCCTACACTTACAACAACCAATCTAGCACAGACTTATAAAGTAAATAGCATGGTTTATTTCTGGGGCTCTAACGTAAAAATCGAACTTTTCAACGAAATATATGGATCGAATTTATACGATAGTAATGACCCAGAATTATTCTTGGCGCATGGTACTAAAGATATGAACCCATCTACACCATATTCCGAAGCAACCGAATTAGAAGAGATCTATGATTCTTTAGGCATTTATAATGAACTTGTTACTTTAGAAGGCGCAGGCCATGGTGCTTGGGATGCAATGGTTGAAGGAAAAAGCTTATCCGAGATGACTTTTGATTTTATCGTTAAAAGACAAAGTTTAACTGTTGAGTAGTGACATCGTAGTCTATTGAGCTTTCAATTTATGTCTTATAGTCGTTTAGCACTAAAAAAATTGCAGATCTGCTCATATCTCAAACAGTCTCCTATTATAATAGATATAAGCCATGTAAATTTGCTCCCCAATCACTATTATTTAGCCACTGCTTGACCTAATTTTTTTAAAAGGTGTTCGCTAAATATCTAAAGCTTACAATAAAATACAGACTAACTAATTGAGTAGAACCATAAGATTTAGCCCTTTTCAAGAAAACGTTATATGAGCGAGCAATAGTTTTAATGGTAAGTGCGATGTATATCCCCTGAGCGACTTGCCTTATCACTTATCATTACTTTTCCTTGCTTCACGTCATAACTTGAAAAGGCATTAACCTTCATTTTTGTTAAGCTTTTCTCTGTATTAATAGACACTTTATGTAAGTATTCACTCTCACCCTCTGCGTTCATATAATAAAGGTGTTGGTTATCTATTTTGGCCCAGTAGAATTCATTAGGTAGAGTCAAAGGGGTCGGCTCAATTTGGTGGTCATCACTAACGGTATTTAACCTCACTTGATACAAGCGGTGACTCCCTTGCTCAATGAGGTAAACTTTTCCTATTTGCGTATTATCAGATAAGCCATAAGCCCACTCCCCTTGCGGTAAATCGATGCGCTCTCCTGCTAGATTGCTAATATGTAGGTTGGGTTTGGCATGTTTAACCGCTGTAATTGCAACCATATTATTTGAAAGCCAATCTACGGCGATCACAGGTACATCACTGGTAAAAATAGCTGTTTCTTCCGAAAGAACATCGAGCGGTTGTTGAGACTTCAGCCTATGGAGTGGGAGCGCGAAGACATCGTTGTCGATGACGAGTAAAACTTGCTTATCATCGGGTGAAATCGCCATATTACTCAGGGCATAAGATGACGTAAATTGGGTTAATATTTTTGACTGTGCTCGATGACTGTCTGCAAAGTAGATCTGCATTTCACCACTGCGATTTGAAGCAAATAAGTAATCATCACTTTGATGAAACAAGGCTGGGTATGAATCAAACACTGCCGAATTATGCAGCGAACGTGTTGCATCATCTGATAGTAACCTCAAGTTATAGTCATCTTGCTCAGTACTAAACAGTAGAGAATGCCCATCGGCTATGCGGTTTAATCTCTTAGAAAGTCGCTCTGAAACATTAACCACAACTCGACTGTTGTCACCATCAAAGTCACTTTGCATAATCTTCTGCATAGACGAAGACGAATAATAAAAGATTTGCTCGGAGCCATGTACCCAAATTGCTTCATAAACAGGCCTATCAAATTGCTTGCCAGCTGTGACTTGGTGATTTATCAAGTTGAATGACAACAGCTGAGTTTTATGATCACTCCCTGTGCTCATAACCAATAGTTTCTCGCCATCTGGTGACACATCTAAGTGGTGATATCCCCACCCTTTTGGTGCTGGTTGATTCAGCAGAACATGATAGTTTTTATTAAGATCATAAACATATATATGGTTAGGCCAGAAGTTTTCAGGCTGAGCAGTATAATAAATTACGTTTTTCTGGGCGTGATAAGCGATGTCTTTGACTCTTTTATCTTGGCAGTTAAATAACATCGTTTCATCAGCGACACTAAAACCCTCACCTTGCTGATAATTCAAACGGGCTTGATAAACAGCACACCGCCCCTGACCTTTGTCTAAATAAATAAATTCACTCCGTGTATCTTGCTCGGTAACAGCAATAATTTCGCTGATAGGATGAGGCAGTGATAGTCGATTTACAGACGCGGTATGTATATTTTTCACCCATAGTTCAACATCATCAGACACATTACGTGCTCTCAAATAAAACAAGTGATTTTGATCTGGATGCATACGTGGAGAAAATTCTAGTCCCTGCTCTCTCGTTAATGCCACTGAATAAGCAAGCTTGTCATTGTCACTTTGCTTAAACACAAACCAAACAGCAGTAAGTAGTAACAAACTCAGAAAGATAACTCGGAGCTGACGATACAGATTAAAGTTAGCGGCTTCATTATCTTGCCTATCATTAACCGTTGGCTCTTCATTAATAGGCGAAGTTTTATACTCAGAAATAGTGCAAATAAATCGGTAGCCTCGCTTTGGTACCGTTTGTATATATTTTGGCTGTTTTGGGTCGTCATTAAGGGCTTTACGCAGATTACCAACTAACTTATTAATCGCATTATCTGTCACTAAGGTATTAGCCCATACCGTTTCGAGCAGCGTTTGTCTTGAAATTAACTGTTCTGGATGGGTGAGAAAAAACTCTAAAAGCGCAATGAGTTTGGGCTCGATTTCTACTTGCGTGTTTTGTATTGTGAGCAAACGTTGCTGCTGACTGTCAAAAATAAAATCGCCAAACTTAAGCATAAACAATTGTAATCAATAGATAAAAATTAATATTTCAGCACTTTATCACAGTATCTAACAGGTACAAAAAACAAACTTCAGAACAATCATCAAGCAAAAACTGATTGCCTTGCAACGATTAATCCTCTTTTCATCCCTTTTTTTCCTGCAAATTTCATTACTTTCGGCGGTTTTCCTAGCAACTTAAACACCGGTTAATTAGAACAACTCAAGGAATTAAAATGAAGAAAGTTATCGTCTTAATATTTGCCCTATGTTTTATATTTAATTTAAGTGCTTATGCATCCGAACGGGGCACCACAATAGAAGATGGGATCTATTCCTCTATTTTATCTGAGCAACGCGGGCTATTAATTCACTTACCTAATGCTTATCACCTAAATAAGTCGCAAACTTATCCAGTTTTATATTTGACGGATGGGCTAAGAAACTTTAAACATGCGGCTGGTACTTTAGATCTACTAACTCAGTCTGATCATGCTAAAGAAATGATCATCGTCGCCATTAAGAATACGCATAGAACACGCGATTTCACGCCAACTTACGATGAAAGCTATAACCAGTGGGGTGTATCTGGCGGGGCAGATAACTTCTTGGACTTTATAGAAAAAGAGCTTATTCCTCATATCAATAAACGCTACCGTAGCAATGGCTTTAAGGTGTTATCAGGCCACTCGCTCGGTGGACTGCTATCAATCTATGCATTACAAACCCGACCTCAGTTATTCCAAGCGCATTTTGCTTTTAGCCCAAGCCTTTGGTGGCACAAAGGGAAAGTGTTAAAACAAGCTCACACTTTTTACAAACAAAAGAAAAATCTAAATAACTATTTATATTTAAACCTCGCTGATGAAACTGGCCATATGTTGAGTTCTTTTGAGCAATATCGTGAATTACTAGGTAATCAAACACGTCTAGGCTTTGATTATGATTTAGAGTTTATAAAAGATGAGAATCACAGTACATCAGCAATGGTGGGACAAAACAGAGCCTATGTTGAGTTGTTTGAACAATTTAAATGCTCACCAGATTTTGCAGCGCTGGGCTTAACAGGTATTGATGCTTGCTATGCTCAACTCTCTAAGCAGTATGAGGTCAATTTAAAACCTGACTATCTGGCTTACAGATACGCTGCCGAAAAGGCCATTACAGACAAACGCTACGCCGATGCCATAGACATATACACACAACTTATCAGTACTTACCCTACTCGCACTGATGCTTATTTCAGACTCGCCTATTTGTATGAAGGTAAAGGAGACAACACCCTGGCTATAAAGACCCTAGACAAGGCGCTCAACATAAGCTTGAAAGAAAATGTTGAGAACAACAAGATTAAGACTTTCCGAGCCCATATTATGGCAAAGCTGCCAGAACAAACGTGCGAAACAGCAAAAGTGTATGTGGAAAACGGCAAAACAAAATGCGCTTTGTAGATTAGAGGGAGCTTGCTCCCTCTAATTATTTTCACTGAATGACAAGAGACTGCATTTTATCGACACCAAATTAATGTTGTAAAAACAGCACTGTACTGGTTGTCACTAATGGTGTTTATTTCACCTTCTTATGTAAATTGAGCATCATTCTCACCCAAAACTTACTATTTCCAGTATAGTTGCCAAGATTTTTAAAAGTAGCTTTGAGCATACTTAGATAACAAATGATATTTTGCGTTTTAGTTTCTAGTTCATGCAGCTCATATGCCGTAACTTCACAAAATTACTTATTCGCATATTTTATTTGGTCTTCTATATTAGTTGTGAATAACAGGTTGAAATGACTAGGATAATCATACTCTCTATTAGTCACTTGATTTCTTCCTTTAGTCATCGTCGTTCACACTAAGTAAAAAACGTATGATATTTCTTTTTAATACAAAAGGATGAACTAATAACGAAGAAAAGTTAATCTAGATTAAGTTTTGAAATTAATGCAATAAAAAACAGATCTTTAAGATTAAAGAATCTAATAAATATGATTAATTATGAGAAAAGGAAGTAATATTGAAAGTGGCGTCCCCTAGGGGA
>NZ_PNEC01000055.1 GCF_005886345.1 Pseudoalteromonas phenolica | reverse complement strand
ACTGTTGAAGTAGCTGAAGCTCCTAAAGCAGAAGAAGCTGATAAAGTAGTTGAAACGCCTAAGGCTGAAGAAACTGTTGAAGTAGCAGAAACACCTAAAGCTACTAATGCTTTGTCAGCACTACCTCGCATTCGTTTCCATGCCAATGCATCAGCGCCAATGACGAAAGCACAAAGCAGTGATGACATTGAAGCATTTGAAATGCCATCTGCTATGCCTCTAGAGCAACGTACACCTACTCATAACTCAGGTATGTCTGCGGGTTCTAAAGCACCAACAGCAAGAGCAAGTGCCGAGATGGCCTCTCCTGCTCAGGTAGACTAAGCATAATCGCTAACTAAAAAAGGCTGCAATTGCAGCCTTTTTTGTTCTTTAAGTTCCTCGAACAAAAGGTTAAAGCGCCGCAAATCTAGAGGTAATTCCCCGTATATAATTTTTCTTTCTCAAGCACCTTGTGAATGTACTTTCTAGTTTCGTCATAAGGTAAATTAGCACTCAATACTTCTAATACGCGTTCAGGAGACATAGAGTTAATGACTTTGCTGGCATTTTTAATATTTCTAGAGCCATCATCATTAAAGGCTCTTGCTACATTCCCAGCTCCAGTATTATAGGCCGCTATCATGCAGTACTTTCTACTTAAAGGATCTGAGATATGTTTTAAGTAGCGTTTATCAAGTAAATGCAAGTAAGCCGAGCCCGCTTCTATATTATTATCAGAAACATATAAATATGGCGCTGACATAGCCGCATCAATATCATACAAGAATCTATTCACATCAATTCCCGCGCTTGTTGGCACAACTTGCATTAAACCAAAAGCAGGTATATGAGACTTCGCCATCGGATTAAAATGACTTTCTGTATGCATCACAGCCAATATCGTTGCTGGAGGTAATTCAAATCGCGTACTTTGCTTTTGTATCGACGCAAGGTACTTCTCTGCACGCTGTGATACTTGATTACTTTTAGGCAAAGTGATTACAAACTCAGTGATAAACGTATTTTTTGGCGCCTCGGAAATAATTTCAGGCACGTTTTTTTTAAGAGTAAGCATGCGCTTCTGTTCTAACTGTTTTAAGGCTGCTTTATCTTTTTCTAAAGAGTTGAGCGATTGCTTATTACCGTTTTCATTCACAAGTTGTTCGTCATATTTTTTATCAAGCGCTTGCTGTTGAAGACGCGTTTGTTTCTTTATCTCTTGTAACGCCTTCTTCAATGCTTTTGCTTGAGATTTTTTATCAATCTTTGTGGTGTCTGCTTGATTAAAATTTCGTTCATCTAAAGATGCAGGCGCATGGTTATAAAACTCTTGCAATAGTGCTTGTTCAGAACGAAGGAATTGCTGAAATAACGCCTCTACTTCTTGCTTTTTAGGTTCGGTCCCAGCCTTATGCTTAACACTCAAAGTCAGAGTATTATTCTCAAAATCAACATTCAGTCTGGCTGAATCATCATCTGAATAACTCACAAACTGATTTTGGTTTGTTACTTGTGCATCACCCCAAGATTTTAAAAGTTGATCTCTGAACGTGTCATATTCCGCCATTTGCGTTTCAACATAACGATTAAAGTCTTTTAAGTGTTGCTGCTTAAACGCCTCAAATTCAGTTAAGTTATTTGCTTCTGTTGAATTTTGCTCAGCCTGCCAGGACTGCATGGCTTTATCGAGTTCAGTATAAAGATTAGAAGGTGTAGCTTGCACATGCAGTGCTAAAATGGGGGATGCTGCTAATAGCATTAATTGACGTTTCATTTACTTGTCCTCAATGACAAAAAAGCGCATCGATTGATGCGCTTAGAAATGCTTTAGTTTGTTAATCTTTCGATTTCCTTTTCTAGATCCTGCTCTGCTTTGAACGCTTTAAATTCTTGATATAGGAATTGTTCATCTTGAGGGTCGATTTTTAGCTTAGTTTCTTTCACTAAATCTTGGAAAAGTGTTTTTGTTAATTCAGGAGATAGTGTCGTTAATGCACAAAAATAGTCTTTGCCTGCGATATCGACAATATCAGCTTTAACTACGCGAGATCCGCGCAGTGTTTGTTTAGTTAATTGTTTAGAAACAGAACTAAAAGTTGAGCCCACAGTTGTTTTATCATTTGCATCAACACGGTTAGCAAAAGTTTTATCTAAACCTTCAATACGTGTTTCAATTTGTTGTGCCAACGCAAGGCGAGCATTCGCAACTGCCATTTTCTGATCAATAGAAATATTACCTGAATATTTAATACAATCTGCTGCAGCTATGCCATTTTCAACAACTGGGTTCAATACCCAATCAGGTACGTTAACACGAGAACCAGAAGCACTGTTATCTTGTGTTGAACTACACGCTGACAACATACCTGCCATGAACAATGATGCAATTAGAGGTTTAACTTTCATCTTGGTTTCCTTTAAATCCTAAAGCAATGTTAGATTTACTGTAGCAAAGTTAATCAAGCCAAACAGTAATAAAGTGTAAAAACACCTTTTAACAATTTTACACTTTCAAATCTTACTATTTTTCTTTAACTTACCCATATATTAATGATACTTAAACTATATTCTTTATTTCTACTCTGTGCAAAGGATGTGTCTTTGAAGATTCACCGTATTATTTCACTTAAGCAGTCATTATATTGCTTCTTTTTTATTTTACTCAGTGGTTGTAATGTAACCCCTGCAAATAAAAGTGCCATATTACAAATAGAACAAGGGCAATTTAACGAAGCAAATAAAACCATTAAACAAAACTATTCTGCTGTTGGGAAAAATCGTTTACTTTACGAACTTGAACTTGCCACTATCTCCCATCTAAATGGTGATTATTTACAAAGTAATCAACATCTGACAAATGCAAAATCACATATTGAATCTTTCTACACAATAAGTGTATCTGAGCAGGCTTTAGCGATGCTAAGTGGGCCAACGTTCGCTACATACGAAGGACAGAAATATTATTTGCCACTGGTTCATTACATGATGGCTATTAACTTCAATGCATTAGCACAAAGTCAGCCAAGTATGCGCCAAATTCATTTAGATTCTGCACAAGTAGAAATGAAACAATTAGATGTGTATTTATCTCAATTAAAAACAAATACTGGAGGCTATAGCAAAGAACAGACTGATAATTCACTTACAGATGCCATATACAAAATCTTGCAACCTATTTCAGCTCCTAGTGATTTATTAGAAAACATTGAGTATAAAGATGATGCATTTGCGCACTTTGTGAGTGGTTTGTTAAATGAACAAAATAGTGAGTTAGACGCGGCCAGAATACAATACGAAAGAGCGAATCAAGCATACTCTATGGGTTTTACTAAGCAGTTTGGGCTAGCTAATGAAACCATCACCCTATCTAGAGCCAATTTGGCAAGAGTAATGCAATTAGCAGGCGGTTATCAAAATGAATTAAATGAACTTTTAGATAAGCACCCTAGCTTATCAGTATCTGATTCGCCTCAATTAAGTATTATTCAAGACCTTGGCATTGCACCTGAGAAAAAGCAATTCAACTTATTACTTCGCGCAGAAAGGAACTCTAAGTCTCTCATTATGTACCCAGTCTTTATCGGTACTGCACGTGAAAAACGTGAACAGCAACATTGGTTTCAAATGCTGTATGCCGACACTAGCTTATTCGATATGATGCAAAACTATATTATGGGTGATATCGGCGATGTGGTACTTGGCTCTGTCACCAAACGCATCCCTCTAGGCTCTTTATGGGATGATGCAGAAGAAATCGGGCTAATTGACGCGCTAGAATATGGCGGCAGGATCTCAGTGAGTTATCTCGCTCCACCAAAATTGCCAATAAGAAAAACCGAGGTTTGGCAAGGTAACAAAAAGTTAGCTGAGTTGACTCCTTTTCATTCAATCAGCCAACTTGCGCTTCAACAAGCTTTAGCTAATGCGCAATCTGAGATCAGAGTTGCATTTACACGAGAGATCGTTAAGGCATTAACCACGCAAAAAGCCATTAGAGCAGCAGGCGCTGATCAAAATAACTTACTCGGTAGTTTTGTGAAAATTGCTTCAACTGCAGTCAATGCCATCACAGCGTCTGCTGACACTAGGCAATGGCAATCTTTACCTGCGCAAATAAGAGTCGCTCAGTTCAATATTGAACCGGGTCTACAAAATTTAACAATAAAAACTACCCTTAACTCGGGACGAGTCATACAACAATCGGCTAACATAGATATACAAGGTTCAATGACTATTTGGCATACGCGTACTTTTTTGAATGCGCCTGTAAATAGCCAATGATTATCAAACGGAAGACACAATGCACAGAAAAAAGAACTTTTTAACTTACTCTAGTCTTTTACTTACAGGCACACTCATGCTTGGTGGCTGCCAAAGCACTGAAGTGAAGCGTGTAGATAGTAATCAGGAAATTGCTTTATCTGACAACTGGAATGCCAAAGACTCTCAGTTAGTCGCTGAGGCGATGGTAAACGATATGCTCACTTTCCCATGGGTAAATGACCACTTAAAGAACCATAGTTCAAAGCCAGCCATTATTGTACAAAGCGTTCGCAATAAGTCACATCAACATATCACAGTTGATACCTTCATTAATGATTTGAAGCGCGCTATCTTAAGAACTGGTCAGGCTGATTTCGTTGCAAATAGTTCTATTCGTGCAGAGATCCGTGAAGAACGTAAAGACCAAGAATTAAATGCATCAATCGAAACTCAAAATGAAATGGGCCAAGAGCAAGGTGCAGATTATGCTCTTTCAGGTACAATTAACTCATTTGTTGATGAACAAGGTGGACAACGGGTAACTTTTTACCAAGTTGATTTACGTTTAATAGATATGACTAGTAACCGAGAGGTATGGAATGGCCAGAAGAAAATTCAAAAACATCAAAAGCGTTCGCGCTTTGGTTTCTAAAACTCCCATTGCGGCCTGTTTATCATTACTGATGTTGTCTGGCTGTCAGTCAACAACATCTACGAATGAGGTAGTTACACCCGCTTGGATCACACAAACTCCGAGTGCACCGAATGTGGTTTACGGTGTTGGTCAAGCTCAAAACTATGGCAACTTACAGCAAGCAAAAAATACGGCTCAAGAATCTGCTCGTATTGCTCTAGCTAAACAGTTGAATGTGGTTATTGCCGCTGATACAAGCATAATTCAGCAAGCTAAGAATGGCACAAGTAAATTCAAACTCAATGAGATCATTCGCTCACAAGTGCCTGATATTAAACTTCAAGGTTTGCAAATCACTGAAGAGTATCAGCAGGGTAACACGCTTTATGCATTGGCACAGTTCAATAAAAGCAATGCGATAATGCAAACCGAACTTGAAATTGCAGGGCTTGATAACCAGATTGCCGCACTGAATTTAAACCTGCCATCTAAAAGCCAGCGTTTAAAGTCAGCACTGCAAGTAAAAAGGCTATTAGCAGAGAGAAACAAGAAAAATGACTTTTTGTCGATGCTACAAAGTCAATCAGTTTTGCTAAGTGAACCCGTATTTAACAAAGCGAAGCAGGCTGAAGATGTGATTGCTGATTTAAGTTTTAACTTAGAGATGGCATCAGACAAAGAGTCTAATTTAAGAGATCATTTAGCTAAAGCACTCACGGATCAAGGTTTGAAAATCTCGACCTTTCGTCCTGACTTCACGATTAAGATCAGAACTGACTGGCAAAATATCAATCAAGATAATACCCATTTTAGTCATGCACAAACATTTGTATCTATCTTAGAAAATGGTGAAGAAAAAGCGCACTTCAATAGTAAAGTAAAAGCCGCGTCATCTTATCAAAGCATGGCGAAGAACAAAGCGATGGATAAAATCGCAGACCAATTGGCTGGCCAAATAGCGGAGTTTATTACCACCTCTTACTTGTAAGTGCCCACTTATATTCTATCTAACCTTAATTTAAGCGCTTGGTTTTTACCTTGCGCTTCTGCCTTCTCCAAAGCTTTAGCTGCTAAACTCAATAAATTTGTGTGACTAAACTGTTTATCTGCAGAAGCAGTTGCAATTCCAACAGATACCGAAACAAACTCGCTATCATGCGTTTTGCTATAACAGATCTGTCTAGAAAGAACATTGTCTTGGATTCGTTTGGCTATTTTTAAGAGCTCTTTTTCTGGTGTGTTATGTAAGATCATCACAAACTCTTCCCCGGAAAACCGCCCTACTATATCTTCACTGCGTCCACTGGCTAAGATATTTGAAATACTCATTAAAGCTTCATCACCGGCGGCATAACCATACTTAAGGTTATATTTTTTCAGATTATCAACATCAATTATAAATACCGTCAATTCTGTTTTATAACGACAAGCAGTCTGCCAGCTTCTCGCGAGTACACGTTCAATCTCTCTACGATTATAAAAACCAGTCAGAGGGTCATGTGTTGCATACCCACTTATGATGTCTAGCTGGTGTTTATTGCGCACATGTGTGCCAAGTCGCCCTAATAAGCTATCACGCTGGCGGCCGACATGTAGCATATCAGTCATGCCCGCAGAAAAACCTTGGGCCTCAATTAAATCACTGACTGAATCACTGAAATAAATAATAGGTGTCGTTGAACTTGTTTGTTCCTTAAGCTCAGCACATAACTTAAATTCAAGATCCAGCTCGTACTCAATGAGAATGACCGAAAAACTTTGCTCGCAAGCATCTTTTAACAACTGTTCTACTGAAGTTGTTTTTTGTAGCTCGTAGCCACCATGCGATAAATATCCTGATATCACTTGAGCAGAAAGTGAATCTCCCAAAAGCATAGCTTTCTCATGCGTTTTTAAATTACAAGCACTAGAATGATCTAGTTTCTTAATGTCTTTATTTTCATAAAAAGACAAGATGGTTTCTGCACTTTGCAAACCTGTTACAAAGGAATGATGGTTATTAACCATAACTGGCACTTTTTGTTCATAATCAGACCTTTCCCAATCCGCTTGCCATATCTGTAACTGTGACTGACTTGATTCACTGTACACAAATTCTTCAACATCATACTGAATAAGGAGTTGGTCGATGACCACTGGATCAGAAATATCTTTTCCTTCCACCCATAATGCTCGGTACAAAGCATCCCTAAAATTGAATGCTTTATCAGGAAAGCTTGTTGCGACCGCACAAATAATCTCATTGATAACGGCTGTATTAACAACTAATTTCGGATTGTGGATTTCAATGTCAGGTGCTTTATCTAAAACAGCTTTAAATTCGGTATTTAATATCTCAACGTATTTGAGCTCTTGCGTATTTGCCGAGCGCGCATGTTCGACCAAACGCCACTCTACAGATTCAATGAGATTCAGTTGTTTTAAGCGCTCATGTAAAACAAAACAAAACGGACAGTTTATATCTGCATAAACAAACGGTTGTATACTCATAGTGACCAAATACTGTTTTAAATATTATTAAATATAGACAAGACTTTACATTAGTGTAGGCAAATAAAAAAAGAGCCTGGGCTCTTTTTTTATAATTATAAGTAATTGGTATTATTCATGCTCTTCATAAAAGCGCTCAAGCTGCTCTTTCAAATTGGGTGGAATGCCCTTAATCATCAATGTATCATTCTGCGCATCATATAAAACTCGATCGCCTAAGTGCTTACGCTCAAAACCGACACTTACACCACCACCTAGGCCTGAGAATTTAACCATGGTAGTTAAAGTTTTTTTATCTACTGGAAAAGACTCAGCTAAATCATAGCTTTGCTCTTTATAAAAGTCTTCAAATTGTGTCTCTGAAGATTTAGACAAAGTTTCGGATAAGTCAGCTATATTCGCATCTTCACCCGTTGTGATACAGTCATTACAATAATCAAAGACTTCTTTTCTCAAGTCGTCTTTTTCTTCCTTATTAAATTGTTGTTCACTTAAATAGTCTTCTACAGCGGCCAGCATCACATTCGATTGCTGTTTCGCGTCAATGCCTTCTTCGCACCCTAGGAAGTCTAAGAAGAAATCTGCCACTTTTCGCCCAGCTCGACCTTTAATAAAAGAAATATAACGAGCCTCTTCAGCTTGTGTGTCCCAAGCAGATAAATCAATTCTTGCAGCCAACTGCATACGAGAAATATCTAAATGACGAGATGCAGACAAATCTAATTCAGAAGTAATTGAGTAATGCTCTTTAATGTTTATTAGTGCAATTAGCACATATTCGGTTGCCACATACTGATAGTGACAAAATACCAAATACCCAGTTTCGTTGAATGCGTATTTATTCAACTCTTCTTTTAAAACTTGTGTTGCCTGTTCAGTCACGTTATAAAAACTTAGCTCATTATTACGATAACTCTGCATAGCCGAAGCTACTAGGCTATTTTTATCTGGGCTAAACGCACAATAACCTTTTCCTGGTTTACCAGTGTAGGCATGATGTAATTGCTCAATAAACACATTTACTCTGTCGTTAATTGACATCTCATCATTACGTAAATGGATCTGAGTATCTTCGTCCTGTTTGTCGACATAATGGACAACCAGCTTATTCACCTCAATGCTCATCTTTGTTTTTCGCGCCTCTGGTGTTAAAATGAAAAATTATTATTTATTGATTTTGAACCAACTGATGCCTATCCAATCTAAATATTCTAACAAACAAGTAGAACAAATTGTCGACCAGCTTATTGATGTCTTAACTCAGAAACAGGCACCTGTTGATCTCAGTCTTATGTGTTTAGGAAATTCTATCACGCATATTCTAAAAGAACATGTACCAGAAAATAAAAGACAAGCTGTTGCTGAAAATTTCGCTCAAGCGCTCGTGCAATCGGTAAAATAACTGAATGAATCTCACCCCTGACAATCCGTTTTCTTCGAAAGCCAGTCAGCTATTAAGCTGGGGCCACTGGTTTACATTCGCTAATATTGGGTTAGTGCTGTTGATCAGTACCAGCTATTTATTCGCTGATAGCCCGCCTAATACAGCACTTGGCTGGTTTTATATGCTGATAACTTGGGTGAGTCATACTAGCTTTATTACATTTTGTGCCTTTGTATTAACCATCTTCCCTCTTAGCCTTGTTTTTCCGTACCCAAGACATATTCGTGGTATGGCTGCAGCCATAGCGACTCTGGGCATATCGATGCTCTGTCTTGATGCCTTCGTTTATTTTAATCTTGGCTATCATATAAATATTCAATCTTTACCTGAAATAGTCTCTCTTCTCTGGTCGACTTTGACAGGTACACCAGCGATTACAACTGTGCTGGCCGGTTCTTTAATTATCATTATATTGGGGCTAGAGTTAATCGCCAGTAATCATGCTTGGCGACATTTAGAGAGATTAAAGAATCTAAAACTCGTAAAATATGCTACGAGTGTCTTAGTAAGCTGCTTTGCTTTGAGTCATAGTATTCATATATGGGCTGATGCAAACAACTATTTTGACATCACTAAACAAGATAATGTACTGCCTTTATCTTATCCGACTACCGCTAAAACTCTATTAGCACGTCACGAACTACTTGATATTGAAAAATATCAACAAGCAAGAAACCTGCAGTTACAAGGTTCTAAAGGAAGTTATTCTTTAACAACATCTATCCCTAGCTGTGAAGCCGACGGTAATAAAATTGATATTTTAGTTTTTAAAGACAAAAATTTATTAAATAACTATTTAGAAACGAATAATGATGTAAAGGTCTTAAAGTATGTTATCCAACCGACACATAATCAAGACGCTTTATTTAATTTAATCTATGGGATCCCAGCGTATTACAACTCTAAAACCTTAAGAGAGGTAATACCTGCTTGGTCAAAAAATAATAATTTGCTAGGTGTAAATAACTTCGAAAAGTTTGGTTTTAAGAGCATTATTGGCGAGCACCCAATTAATATACATTTTATCGATAAGATTAGTTCGCTACCTACCGACAATACAATCGCCTTTTCCTTACCTCCTAGCGACTCCAAAGAACTTATTGTTTCAACCAATGTATATATGTCTAATTCAATCTCACTTGCAAACAGCGATGGCTTTAAACAACTTAATGACATCACATATTCATTAGTTGCTAACCAGCTTAGTTGCCCTCAACTCGCAGAATCAACTATGTTAGGTAGGGATCTTAGTCAGTCACGTCAACTCGAAGGCGTAAACTACTCTCAAGGTGTACTCATTACATTCAAAAAAGACCGTATAACATTAGTAAACCCTGATGGCAGTTATAAACAAATGTCTGGAGCCGAAGGGTTTACGTTAGAGCAGAACCTAGATATTCCTTTTTTAATCCAAAGTATCAAAGAGTTACAAAAGTTTACCGACACTGGTAATGGTCGTTAACTTGCAACTCTCTTTAGATTAACTATATTTCAAGTAGCCTTTTCAAAGGTAATGGAGATACATTTAAAGGGAGTTATCTTATGCTACGCTGGTTTTTCTTAACAAGCTGTTTTTTTGCTACATATACCCAAGCAGAAAAAGTCACTGTAAATTATTACAAATGCGTGACAGATCGGGGCACAGTATTTAGCCAAAGACCATGCGGAAAAAATGGCACACAACATACACTCACTCACTCAAACCCCGAAGCAGTCGTACCTTCTGAGCAACACTTCAAAACACTCAATAATCTTGAGAAACAGCAAATAGTTCGGAATTTAAAACGTGAGATCCGCGCAAAGCGTCAAAAAGCAGCTATCTTGAGCCGTGACAGAGACAGAGACTCTAGAGAACAGCAAGCTAGACTAAACAGGATCATGGATGATGAGAAAAAGAAACAAACTATCAAAGACGTAAGAAAGCAGCTCAAATCAATTAACAAACAATATTTAAAAAATGCCAAAGATATAGACAAGCAAATTGCTCGTCTAGAAAAGCAGCTCGCACGTTATCAATAATCTTCACTCAGTATTCAGCCTCTAGACAAATGTGGGATAGCCAAACGCCCCTCTTTCATTATATAGTGATAGCAAGATAATGCGTTTTTGGTAACTTTACCCCTATTTTGATGGCAAATTACCTAAATATCGAGGATGATGATGCACGCTTTCAGTCTAGCCCAATTAATACTTTCTGGCTTTGCCAAGCACTATCAATTATTTCAAGAGATCACAGGGCAAGCACCTACCGCTTTTGCTAAACAAGATTGGGGTAAGATCCAACAAATCAGCAAAGCACGCATCCATCATTATGATGCCAGAGTCAACGAAACCATTAATGACGTAAAGGAGCTACTAAACTGTGATGTACTTGATGAAACTTTTTGGTATCAAGTCAAGCAACACTATCTCGATTTATTAACCTTCCATCCTCAAGCAGAACTAGCAGAAACCTTCTATAACTCAGTATTTTGCCGTTTGTTCGATAGGCAGTATTTCAATAATGACTTTATTTTCGTCGAAACAACATTAAAAGATGCCCCTGCTGTTGCTGTTGAAACCGAATATCGAAGTTACTTTCCAGTTGTTAAAGGGTTAAAGCCCACCATCAAACAGATTATCAATGAGTTTGACTTTCAGTGTGAGTTTGCCAATTTAGAGCATGATATAAGACTATTAGTAAAAGCATTTATTCAACAAGCACCTGATACACACCACCAGCATCACCAAATGCGTTTTGATATGTTACCTGCGCCATTTTATCGCAATAAAGGCGCGTATATTATTGGTCGGGTTGCCTCTCAGAGTGGCATTCAACCCTTTATTATTTCTGTGTTGCATAATGAGCAAGGTAAACTGTGTATAGATGCTTTACTTACCAACTCTTCACAGATGCGGGTCATTTTTGGCTTTGCGCGCGCGTATTTTTTGGTTTCAACCAATACCCCATCGGCTATGGTGCATTTCTTAAATCAACTGATGCCAAATAAGACCCCGGCAGAGCTCTACAATGCCATAGGCTTTCATAAACAAGGTAAAACCGAGTTCTATCGTGAGTTTTTACACCATCTAGATAACAGCAATGACAAATTTGTGATAGCACCTGGTACACCCGGTATGGTTATGATGGTATTTACGCTACCAAACTTCCCGTATGTTTTTAAAATCATTAAAGATAAATTCTCTGAGAGTAAACCTTTTGGTCGTGATACGGTATTGGCTCGTTATCAGCTGGTTAAAAACCATGACCGTGTTGGTCGAATGGCTGACACCATCGAATACTCAGATGTTGTGTTGCCGTTAAATAGGTTCTGCCCTGAATTACTTGAGCAATTACTAGCGACTATTGCTGGCAGTATCAAGATAGAAAACGACCATCTTGTCATAAAACACTTATATATCGAACGGCGCATGAATCCGCTAAACCTGTTTATTGAGCAAGCTTCTGACGAACAAAGCTTTAAAGTGATTGACGATTATGGATTAGCCATAAAAGAGATGCTGCAGGCAAATATTTTTCCGGGCGATATGCTGCTAAAAAACTTTGGTGTTAGTAAGCATCATAGGGTGATATTTTATGATTATGACGAAGTACAATATCTAACAGAAATGAATTTTAGAGCCCTGCCCAAACCGAGTTTAGATGATTTATACTCTGGGGCTGATTTATATTCAGTTGCACCACAAGATGTATTTCCTGAGCAGTTATTAACTTTTGTGATGACGAACCTCAAATTAAAAACATTCTTTGAGCAGACTCACCCCGAATTATTAACCGTTGAGTATTGGCAAAATGCACAAGCCGATATTATCAACAAAGTAAGTAAGCATATTTACCCGTACCCATCAGAGCAAAGATTTAACTACATTGCGAAACAAAAGAGATTAATGTGAATATCAGTAAAATAGATTTAAATTTATTAGTATATCTCGACACCTTATTACGAGAATGCAATGTCACCCGAGCTGCGAACCAGCTAAGCATTACGCAACCTGCCATGAGTAATGGCCTAAAGAGGCTGCGTAACCTATTCAATGACCCTATTTTGGTTCGAACCAGTGATGGCATGGTGCCCACAGAGCGCGCTTTAGAGTTACAGCCCGTAATTCGTGGTATTTTAATGACGCTTGAAGAAACCCTTGCGCCAAATCGAGAGTTTGAAGCAAGTCAAAGTAAGCGTGTATTTAGGATCATGGCCAGTGACTACGCCGCAAGTACGCTTGCCCCAAAGCTATTAACTAAGTTACATGAAGAAGCGCCTGACACCACATTAGATATTTTAACGCCCAGTGACGTCACCTTTCATGATGTAGAAAATGGTAAGGTAGATATGGCCATCAACCGCTTTGAGAATCTACCTCAATCTTTTCACCATAAACGTATTTGGAAAGACAGTTTTTGCTGTTTAATTAAATCTGATAACCCAATTATCGATAAATTTAACCTCGATGCTTATTTAAAGGCACGCCATATCTGGGTAAGTAAAACAGGCTTTGGTGTGGGTGTTGGTATGGATCCAGAAGATGTACAGAAACTGGGTTGGGTTGATGAAGCGCTTGCGCACTTTGGTAAACACAGAAACATAGCAACCTTTACCCGTAACTATCATGTGGCCATTCATCTAGCAAAAGAACAAAACCTCATCGCCACATTGCCTTCAAAAGCCGCGAATATTTATAAAGACGACCCACAGCTTGCTATTTTAGAACCACCATTCCCCATTCCACCTTTTGAGTTGGATATGATTTGGAGTCCGTTACTTCACCGTGATGCAAGCCATATATGGCTGAGACAAAAAGTTGCAGAGGTGGCTGAAGAGTTAAAATAAGCATAACCTTCTGAAGTTACATATTAATACCTGCTTCTGCAGGTATTTTTTTGCCCTGAAAACATACCTTGTTACATTTAAAGTGACAAGAAAAGCTGACTCAAGGTAAAAAATATTTGACCCACCCACTAGTTTGACGTAATTTTGTTCATGTAAAAAATATTTAACCTAAAGTAAAAAGGAACATACATGACTAGACAGAAAAAATTTAAAGAATGGCTTGATAGCTGTAGCTTTCGAGAAGTGACATTACTCGTTGATTTGCTTATTTGTGGCTACATATTGTTTTATTATTTACGTGCAATGTTATTAGCAAGTACTGAGCAATTGAGTGATATTACTTGGTTATCTGAGCTACTTGGTAACGTGATCATTTATAGTATTGTGCTGATGATAGCTAGTTATATTCTTTTGGCCCTTGCGAGTGAAAAAGAGCTTGAACAGCCCATGGATGTACGTGAGAAGCAAATCAACTTAATCGGCTACAAATACTCGGCATGGATCTTACAAATCGGTTTAGGTATAGGCATTTTCCAATATCAAATTGAAGCTAACCCGTTTTTTGCAGATAAAATCAGTATGCCTTTTTTACCACTACATATTATGGTCATCGCCTTTATCTTAGCTGAAATCGTTTTTTATGGTGTGCAACTTATTAAAGGCCGTACAGGAGCTATTTATGACTGATCGCGTTATCACTAATTCGATTAGGACACTGAGATTTTTAAACAATGAGATGACGCAAAAGCAACTTGCTGAAGCCATCGGAGTGACTCGTCAAACAGTGATGGCCATTGAAGCCAACAAGTACTCGCCAAGTTTAGAAGTGGCTTTCAAAATTGCAGAAGTGTTCTCTTTACCACTTGAAGAAGTATTTCAATATAATAAAGCTGAATAAAGCCAAAGGGTTGGCTTTATTCTCTTTGAAAAGGGTTAGAGATTATTAGTTTCAACCTGCTTTTCACTTTCAGCTTGTTCTAATTTATGTTGTTTAGCTGCATCTTCGTAACCAATCTGAATATGAGTATGCAATGCACTTAGATAACCCACTATGAGTATTCCTAAAAACATAACTGCGCAAGACTTAAAAAATACTTTTATTTTATTTTTATTGAAAAAAGTCGTGTAAGTATAAATAGGAAATACGATTGATAAACACAAAGAAGTATAACCTATAGCTTTTGCACCTAACAAACTCGTAGCAACCAATATAGAAGTAAACCAAGTTAAATGTGCAGATGGTAGAATTGCTAATACGTAAAACTCAGTAAATTTAATACCTTCTTTTCTAAAGAAAACTCTCAATAACAGAGCAAAAATTGCTGCGTAAATAAAAGTTAAAAACAACATTGAGCCTTCTATAATTTTGCTTAATACCTCACCAAAATGCTGAGTGTCAGGTGAAGTAGAGCTCATGAAAGCACTCATTGTCAGCTCACTGATGGATTGGCCAGTTAAAGCTGTTAAAAAAATAAAAAATGTCAAACTCCAGAAAGCGTATTTAATTGGATTAAAATAACTTGCTCTCTTGCCTTCTATATAATCTCTGCAAACTCTACCTGGGGAAGTTGTCATAGTGATAAATGTTTTTAAAAATGGTGACTCAAACTCTAAAAGCGCTCTTTGAGCTGTCTTAAATAGTTCTTTTAGAGTGATGCGTTTTACTTTCTCTTGCCCACATTCGCCACAAAAGCGTGTTGTTAATTTTGCACCACAGTTTAAGCAATTTGCTTGCTCATCAAAGTTTACCACGTGATTCATCCCTATCGAAAACGACTAAAAATAGAGTATTAGACACTATTATTGTAGGCAAATTGTCCCTAACCTGATACTTCCTGTCAAAGGTTTATTTACATATCCGATATTAATACATTGAATAAAGCGTCAGTTTTAGTCCCTCAAAATGATTAGGTATAAAGAGGGTTGGTATTATTTATAATCAGGAAAATAAAAAAGCTAATCATGTTATATGATTAGCTTTTCTTACTGCTTAAAAGGTCAGAGTGCATTTTAGGTAATGGCTTTTCGCCCTGAAAACGCATGCATTAGCGTCATGCCATCGACCAAATCAAGCTCGCCGCCTACCGGCATGCCATGGGCAATTCGAGAAGCGAGTACATCATATTTTTGACAAAGCTCAGAAATAAAATGTGCTGTTGCTTCACCTTCTACGGTTGGGTTAGTAGCGAGAATCACCTCATCAATATTACCATCTGATAAACGACGCTCTAACACATCTAAACCAATTTCATTTGGGCCTATGCCATCTAACGGTGATAAATGCCCCATTAATACAAAGTACAAGCCTGTGTACTGACCAGTTTGCTCAATGGCAAGTACATCAGTTGGCGATTCAACTACACATAATAGGCGACTATCTTGGCGTTTAATATTTTGACATAGCGAACACTCTAGCTCTTCACAAAACGTGCGACAAGTTTGGCAGTGCCCAATAACTTGCATCGCTTTAGTTAGGCTTTGCCCTAACTGGCTGCCACCTTCTCTATCTCTTTCAAGCAAGTGAAAAGCAATACGCTGAGCCGATTTAGGGCCAATGCCGGGTAAACAGCGCAAAGCTTCAATGAGTTGTGATAAGGTTCCAGATAGTTGCATAACGCTTCTTTTTTTATTAAAACTCAACCTGTTTATGTTGAGGAATCTAATTTGTTCTTGTGGATTATAAAAGCGCACAAATTTTGCGACAAGCTTTACTTTAATATTTGCTTGTATTAATGATGATAATCAACTTTTTCGCTTTATATTTCTATTTTAGAGCTATACTCTAATTATGAATACAAATAGACGTCAATTTATCAAAGGGGCTGCTAGTATAGGCGCTCTAGGTTACTTTACCCCTTTTTCATGTTTTCCATTCGAGTCAGTTCAAATGGAGTATGACCCATTGCAAGAAGCAGAAAAACAGAAAAGTGCGCAATACATATTAAATTTTGCTTCTCCTTACAAAACGAGTCAATTCAAAACAACACCTCACATGCACCAACAATTAAAGTTTTACATTGAGTCTCTGTCTGAAGGAAAAATCTATGTGTCACTTTTCGATAACGGTAAGCTTGGTGTTGGCACCGAACTCATGGCCGCTATCAGCCACACACGAATTGATGCGGCGCTAATCTCTGTCTCAAACTTATCTCGAGCATTGCCTTTACTCGACATACTTAACATTCCCTTTTGGGCTAGTAATAACCAAGCTTATCTGAACCTTGTCACCTCAGAAAGCTGGAAAAATTTAGTTCTCAAACCAATACAAATTCAAGGAAAGCTCGAAGTATTACTTCATCATATAGTTGGAGCAAGAACTTTAACGACTGTAAAACGCTCTAATGGACGTGTCATAATGCCAGAAGATTTAAATGGCATTACTTTGCGAGTTCCCGCATCTCAAGTTCTCGCTCACTTTTACAAGTTAACTAAGGCTAATATTGTAGAAGTACCTTGGGCTAAAACAGCTAAAATGGCTCGCCTTGGGTTAATTGATGCCCTTGACCCAAGCATCATAGGCCTGTACGCAGGACCCGGTAACCTTAAAAGTCACTTAAAGCATATCGCTTTTATAAATAGCGTACCCGATGCATGGGTGACTGTAGTAAACCAAAGTTGGCTAAACAAGCTTCCAAGTACATTAAAAGAAGTGGTTCAATTAGCTGCGAAAATAACGTTTCAAGATCATGTTGAAAGCATTGGTGCTGTCAATTTAGCTTGCGAAGAAGCACTTACGAGTAATGGAACGGCAATCTACAGACTCAACGAAGAAGAGCAATTTGAATGGGTTGAGCAGTTTGATCACAAACAGCCAGCTTGGCGCAGTGTCAAAAGGGATTTATTAGGTGATCTCAACACATTTGAAAAATTACTTGATGCGACCAATGAAACCAGTATCTATCAGCTTTCTTAGTGTTGTGAACACCTATTTTTAGTTAATTATCCTTTGCTTTGGATAATGAATTTATTTTCATCAACAAGTTTTCGATTTTCATACTTTGGCCCAATAACTCACAGCTAGTTTGCTCAAGCTTTCTGAATATAAGCTCATTATTTTTTATACCCTGCTCTTTATTAACAAGACTTGATATGTCACCAGTACAAAATACTTTAAGCCTTTCTCTTATCAAGGCGTCAGAGATCAAATCTTCTGAATGCCCAACTCGCCCATTTATTTTAATCTCTGCGAAATTTTCTACATTTGGATTCAACATGAATTCGCTACTTGCCGGGTAAAAATTATATAAAAATGAGTACTTTGAAACCTTTTCAAGTAGCACTACCCCTTTCTTGCCCAGCACAGAGAATTTATTTACTGCTTTTTCGACTTTAAGTGCTGTGGTTTCATCTACTCCAAAACCCCACCTTTGGTTAGTTTCGGCTAATAACACCGCTAGCCTTGGTGTGCGACCTCTTTCACTAAAATGCGTGTCTAGAATACCGAAATTAAAGCTGCCTAACCCACCACGTTTGTCATATGTCAACGCATCATGGGGTAAAATGTCACATCCGCCATGTTGCTGACAGTTCTGCTTGGGCGGAGCTTTTGCAAATGCTCCCGACTCAAGCGCACTTAAGCTTGTGCCATTGGTAATCATAGGCACTTGTCCAGATGCATTTTGGCCACCAGACTGCACCGCTGTACCTGCACTGGTTCCAATCAGAACAGGCCGATTTTGTATCGCTTTCAACCAAGGAAACGCCTTGCCTGTTTCGTTATCAACCATGACCTGTTTTGTCAGAGATTGATCGCCGCCATTAAACATCATGCCACCAGCGCTTGTAATTTCTTGAGTGAGGTTGTCGATGCCTTTTTTACACAGAGCTAGCTCTTGCGCGGTTAAGTCGGGATAAACCAATTCACGATTAAACACGTTATTAAGCTTGTTTCGGTAAATATCTAGGTTGTCACAATCGTTATTACTAATTGCTTTGGCTAAAGCTGGGGTCAATGCAAACCAGGTTGCTTCTACACCATATGCACTAAAAAGCCCCTGATAGAAATCAGCTGACTCGTATGGGTCACGAGAAGACGCGGTACTCAGGAGTAATTTTGCATTATTTTGCTGTTTTAGCGTTTTTACAATGTCATTTAAGATTTCAGTGCTGGCAGGTTCATTATTAAACTGCGTTAACACCTGCTCTTTCGCTCTACGTTGTTCATACAAAACAGGTACTTCTAACATATCAAAAACAAAGTAATATTCTTCATTACTCCAACGCTTATACAAGTAGCTATCTTGTTGCTTAATTGCAGCTATCAGCTCTGATTTTGAATACAACATCTTCGATTTGATTGCTTTTAGCAGCTTTCTAGTTCGATGTTTATGTTGTGTATTATGAGTTGGCCATTTTTCATTCACTGCATTGAGCGTGAGGTCATGAACAAAAAATAATTGTTGACGCTTAGCAGCACTTTCAAAATTGACTTTTTTTGAACAATTTTGAGTACTTTGACTTGAGCAAGTTTTAAGCGAACCGCCAATAAGATAAAGGGTTTGCGCTAAAGATGACGCGCTAAAAAGTAACAAATAGCCCAGACTGATACTGGACAGGAAACGAGCAAAGTTCATACGGACTTTTCCATAAATTTAAAAAATCAGACTTGTCATCACAAAAAAAGCTGTGATATAACTTTCATGAACGTTGCAGGAAGCAAACTAGCACAGGCCAGTTTGCATTGTCAAAAATGAAGAGATGAAGCTATGTATAAAAAAGCGTTTAAGCTTGTTTGCTACTTCTACTCACCTCACTACCTTTCGGAGTGGTTCGACGAGTAGACACACGGTATCAAAACCGTGGCGTTGTCTATTGGTATGCAACCCACCTCAATAAAATCATAATAAATAAACTCTAGCTGTCGAAGGCCTTGATCATCTTGCGAGCCCTTTGCTGATTAATGCCATTTACAGGATAGTTACGTCTTTTACCTGCTCTCTTAATTAAGTTAAATGTTTTTGAGGATGGTGAGACTCCTACCTGTTTACCCAAATTGCATCGGCAGCTAACCAAAAGTTAGGTGAAACATGTACAACAAGTTATTTCTTGGTGTTGCAGCTGCGTTGCTGAGCAGTGGCTACACTCATGCCAAACAGTCAGAACAAGCAAGTTTAGAAAAAGTCGAACGTATTGAAGTCACAGGCTCTCGCATTAAAGGCGTTGACCTTGAAGGTACTCAACCCGTAACCATTATCTCTTCAGAAGACATTAGCCGCTCTGGCGCTAACTCTGTCATTGAGCTTTTACAGGATTTACCGCAACTCAAAGGTGGTGCGGGCACCTTCACAACCAGTGAAAGTGGCAGTACGTCGACCTCAACGCCTGCTGGTCAAGCAGCTGCCAGCTTACGTGGTATGGGGCCTTCGGCCACATTGACACTGATCAATGGACGAAGAATTGCACCAAGCTCTTTTGCAGCAGGCACACAAAACTTTGTCGATGTGAACGCCATTCCACTGGCTGCCATTGAGCGTGTTGAAATTTTAGCAACTGGTGCCTCTGCGATTTATGGCGCAGATGCGGTTGCTGGCGTCATTAATTACATTCTCAAAAAAGACTTCACCGGTGAAGAACTGGATGTGTCATTTTCAAATAGTTTTGAAGACAGCGATGAAAGCAAAAAACAAATAAACCTGATATGGGGTAGAGAAATTGAAGGTGGCAATCTCACAGTGTTTGCTGATTACTTCGATAAAAACCAGTTTAATGCCTCAGATCGTGATTACACAGCTAACCCGTCTCTGATTAACAGTTACTCTTACCTACCTAAACTCGAAAATACACCCAACATTTATTATTACAGTAGCCAAGATGGCAATGAAATAGGCGCACCAGGCTGTAAGACGGAGCTCGTCACGACGGAATATGGGGAAGAAATTTGCGCCTATTATGGTAATCAAGATGACGTGTTAAGCGCGCCATTTGAAAGCTTATCTGCAGGCTTTATGGTTAATAAGGCATTTAATGATCTAATTTGGAACTCTGAGTTTTTTTACAGCTCCACTAAATCAACCGCCTATTCAACGCCAGCGGCCATTAACCAGCTTGATGATGCTGAAGGTCCTTGGGTGAAAGAGGATTCATTATTTATCTTTGATGATGCCCAAGGCAAAAACGCCCTTTTAGATGCTTTGTATATCGACCCATTCGATACCTATTTAGGCCAAGAGCAATGGGGCTTCCGGTTTGATGCGCGATTTAACGACCCAAGAACCATTGAGGTAGAATCTAAAAACTTCCGCCTAGTGTCTAGCCTTGAAGGTCAACTTGGTGAGTGGGACTGGCAATCAGGTGTGCTGATCTCTGAGTCTCGCTCAGAGCAACAGGCAATTAAGGGCGTGTATAACCGTAACCAATTCCATGCAGCATTGGCAGGCGAGCTATGCTCTGATGGTTCGATTGGTGCTCTCAGCGATAATGGTGTCACCTGTAACAGCGGTCAGTTGCTTGATTTTTATAATCCATTCTTAGTTGATGATGCAAACAATGATGCAATTCTTGCACTCACTCAAGCAATGCCAACTCGCGAAGGCAAAAGTCGTGTCTATGGTATCGATCTCACTTTATCGGGCGAGTTGTTTACGCTGGGTGATATTGATGTGCAATCTTCATTTGGATTTGAAGCCCGCAAAGAAGAGCTTTCCGATATTCCATCTGCAAATGCGGTGGCAAAAGCTGAAAACGAGTATAGGGTCGATGTATTTGGCTATGGTTCGAGCATAGCTGAAGCTGAGCGTACGCAGTATGGTGCTTTTGCCGAACTATATGTTCCACTCACTGAGCAAGTCGAGATGCAATTAGCAGGGCGTTACGATCACTTTGATGATTTTGGCTCAACGTTTAACCCAAAAATCAGTATCAGTTATCGACCAACTGACACCATTTTACTTCGCGCGGGTTGGGCAACGTCTTTCAGAGCACCGTCTTTAACGCAAGCAGGTGTCAAGCTTCGTACTACTACCTCAACTTTTGATTGCGGTGCAAACCAAGCAATTGCTGACCTATATTGTGAAGGTGACGGCACACTTGTCAGCGTAAACAGCCTAGAGTTAGGTAATGAAAACTTAAACGCTGAAGAGTCTGATTCACTTTCAATTGGCTTTGCATGGAGTCCTTCTAGGCAGACCACAGTGATGATAGATTATTGGCAGTTTGATTACAAAGAAGTCATTGATACCAACATGACTGCAGTGTTAGATCGCGCTATTTCAGACGCCTCACTTCGCCACTGTGGCATCGTACCGCAAAATCAAATGGGCATATCATATGGTGAAGATGTTTGTAGTGTCACCGATAATGCAGGGCTTAAAATTGATGAATCTGGCGCGAACTTATCAGAAATATTAGGTGCTTATATCTCAGAGTTTGATCCTCGTTCACAATCACTTCAGCTATATCGCGATCATGTAATCCAACTTGAAAATACTGGCACTCAGGATATTCGCGGGTTAGATATTAAGTTCGATCACAGATTCGAACTGGGTTTTGCCGATTTAAAACTGGCGTTAGATGCGACGCACTATCTTGAATATGACCGCAATAAGCCAGGCTCAGATCAAATTGAATCTCTTGTCGGCACATTTAGATACCCTGAAAATGTCGGGCGCCTGTCAGTCACATTAGATACTGATAGCTACTACATCTCGTTGTCTGCCAACTATACTGACAGTTACCTTGATGATATTGAAGGTTTAAAAGGCCGTGAAATTGATGAGCTTGACGAACTAGGCTTACTCGATGCACAACAGCAACACACAGTAGATAGCTGGACTGTTATGGATCTCAATGCAGGTCTGGAGTTGAGTGAAAACCTGTTTATTAGAGCCAGTATCAAAAATTTATTTGATAAAGCACCACCCGCAGTATTTGGTTCAAAGCGTGGCTTTGATTCAATTAACCATGATGCGTTTGGTACAACTTATCAAATTGGCTTATCAGCTAAGTTCTAATGGAGGAATGGGGGCAACCCCATTCTAAATTAACATGCATCAAAAATATAAAATGCCAGATGCCTTCGTCATCTTAATGATGATGGTCGTGCTGTGTTATCTGGCCTCTTTTTTTGTACTCCCCGGTTTTTTTAATACGCCAGAGCAAACAAATACGGTCATGCTGTCGCAGTTTCGTCAAATTGCATCACCAGCCCCGATTGCATTGTTTGGCGAAGGTGGGACTCTCGGCTTCTTTAACGTCTTATTTGAAGGGCTAGTCAGTGGTGACAAAAATGGCGCAGCTATCGGCGTTATCGCATTCATTTTAATCACTGGCGGCGCGTTTGGCGTGCTTATGCAAACCAAAGCCATCGATAATGGCGTGATGTCACTGATCAGTAACACACAGAAAATTGATTGGTTATTTATCCCCAGTTTATTTGTTGCCTTTAGCCTAGGTGGGGCCATTTTTGGTATGGGAGAAGAAGCCATTGCGTTTTGTATTGTGCTCTACCCAATTATGCAAAAGCTGGGATATAACGCTTATGTAACTGTGTTAGTCACCTATGTTGCCACACAAATTGGCTTTGCCACCTCACCGATGAATCCATTTAGTATTGCCATCGCACAAAGCATTGCTGGGCTTGAGGTGTTCTCAGGTGCGGAGCTTCGTGTTGCATTAACCGCTATTTTTATTGTGGTTGGCATGGTGTTTACCATGCGCTACGCCAAGCAATCACGTCAAAGTGTGGACTGCTCAACACCACAGTCACATACTCAACTCGGTACGGTCGATAAAGTACTGCTCATTGCGTTTTTAGCTGTAATTATATGGGTGATTTATGGCGTTACTGCAAAAGGTTATTACATTCCTGAGCTTGCTGCACAATTCTTTGTTTTAGGCTTAATTGTGACCGTCATTGCAAAGCTTGGTAAACGTCAAACCATATCTGAGTCAGTTGACGCATTTAAACACGGTAGTGCGGCATTGTTACCAGCAGCTATGCTGGTTGGCTTAGCTAAAGGACTGGTTTTATTGCTTGGCGGCAGCGAATTAAATGCACCATCTATGCTTAATACCTTGTTGTATCATTGTGCCAGTGCAATATCTAATATACCCGATGTGATAGCTGCTTGGTCGATGTATGTCTTCCAGTCTGTATTCAATTTTTTTGTTTCTTCAGGCTCAGGGCAAGCAGCTATTACTATGCCTATCATGGCGCCTTTGGCTGACTTAGTTGGCGTTTCTAGGCAAACGGCAGTGCTCGCATTTCAACTCGGTGATGGTCTTACCAATATCATCATTCCAACCTCTGCGAGTCTTATTGGCTGCTTAGGGGTGGTTAACTTATCTTGGGGCGATTGGGCAAAGTTCATTTGGCGCTTTATGTTGGTGCTTTTTGGTCTTTCTACCCTTGCCATGGTTTTCGCTCAACTCATAAATTATCAATAAATTATGCTTACACTTATAAAAGATGCTGAGGTATATGCACCACGCTACCTTGGTAAAAAAGACGTGCTCTTCGGCGGTGAAAAAATCATTGCTATCGAAGAAAACATCACGCTTCATCATGACACACTCGTCAATTTAGTTGACGGTAATGGCTTTATCCTAGTGCCAGGCTTTGTTGACGCTTTGGTGCATTTCATTGGTGGCGGAGGTGAAGCCGGATTTGCCAGTCGTACACCCGAAATGCACCTCACTGATGCAACTTTAAATGGTATAACAACTGTTGTTGGCGCGCTTGGTACTGACGATATTAGCCGGACACATGCTGATTTGGTTGCCAAAGCAAAAGGGTTAAAACAAGAAGGCCTAAATGCTTTTTGCCATACAGGCTCTTATCATTTGCCTATAAAAACGCTCACTGATTCAATCAGTAAAGACATCATGTTTATCGATGAAATAATCGGTGTCGGTGAAGTCGCCATCGCAGATCATCGCGGTCGCCAAATAACCGCTCAACAACTTGCCGAAGTCACCGCTGAATCACGCACTGCAGGATTGCTCAGCGGCAAAAGAGGCACAGTCTCAATTCATGTCGGTAGTGGCGATACAAAACTCGACTTATTACATGAAGTCGCTCAAACAACTGAGCTACCTTTAGATATGTTTTACCCAACGCATATGAATCGTAATTCAGAGCTGCTCATGGCTGGTATTGCGTTTTGCAGAGCGGGTGGCACCATAGACTTCACCACCAGTACCACAGACTATGATTTAGCACATGGGGAGCTCGCTGCCGCAGAAGCCCTTGCCTACTGCCTTGAAAAAGGTGTCTCTGAGAGTCAGCTCACCATGAGCTCGGATGGGCATGCAAGCTTGCCTATTTATGATACACACAATAACTTGGTTGGCTTTGAAGTGGGCCAAGAGTCATCGCTTTTACATGCATTTCGACAAGCTGTATTAGAATTTAACGTACCAATTGGAAAGGCGTTAATGGCTATCACTCAAAACCCTGCACATATACTCGGCTTGCCTAAAGGACAGATAAAAGTCACAGGCGATGCTGATTTAGTTTTGTTAAAACAAGACAACTTAGCAGTTGAAAATGTTTGGAGTAATGGAAAGCTAATGGTTGCAGAGCAAAAAATCATTACATCTGGATTCTTTGTAAAAGCCTAAAGTTTACGTCCCAAGCCTATTTTCGTTTTTGGCGGATTTAGGCTTTTTTACTTTCCTCCTAAAAATGTAGGCACCCAATAAACCACTTATAAAACCGAAAATATGATTAGAACTGCTGGTTTGAGCAGAAAAGTCCAGCAATGTAGCCAAAAAAGCAAAATCCATGTAATAAGTGACAGCAACTAATACGGTAAAACTAATTGCACCAACCAAATTACGATTAAACACAGCTGTGCCAAATAAAAAGCCATAATAGCCCATCACAATACCCGATGCGCCAATGTGATTTCCGTATTCTCCAAATACCCAAACCAAACACCCCGTCACAACCATGATAAAGACGGTGACACGTTTAAACCCATTCTGCAGACTTGCTAAATACCCGCTGATTAATAAACCGATAGTATTACCGGTTAAGTGGCCCCAGCTTGCATGGATGAAAGGCGCTGTAAAGATGCCATATAGACGCTCAGGGAGCTGAGGCACTAACCCGAAATTCGAAATAATAGGCGAATAAAATGATGCTGCAACCATGAGCACATGCATAAGCAACATGGCTAACAATAATAATCTGAAGTTGTATGGGAAAAGCTTTGTGCGCTTTCTTTCATTCATTCTATTTAGCATCTTTCATTATTTGCAAAAACTTGTAGCTAGACACCGTCATCTAACTCACGTCATTTTTAGAGAAAATTAACACGAACTTTCACCATTCAACGGTAATTTCCCCTTATTTACCTAAAAAACTTGCCCTTAATAGTTTGTGGGCTGACAATGGATTTATTCCTCGATTGTTGTTTTATGAGGAACATTTCTTACTTAAAACATAGATTGAGATTTTACTCAATTAAAAAGAGAAGATAACAATGAAAAGAACTGTTATTGCGACAGCCCTAGCCGCTGTCTTTTTAGCTGGCTGTTCTGGGCCGGAAAACAAGGTGGAAGAAAAACTGTCAGCTGTTGTACAAACAACAAATAAAGCAGAACTAGGCACATTTGGTGTTGACCTTACAGCACGAGATGAAAATGTGAAGCCTGGTGACGACTTCTTCATGTACGCAAGCGGTACTTGGTATAAAAACTACGAAATGCCTGCTGATAAAACACGTTTCGGCGCATTTACCTCGCTTGCAGAGCGCAGTGAAAAACAAGTTAATGCCATCATCGAAGACATTGTTTCACGCGATAACTTAAATGCAGAAGAACAATTAATCGCAGATTTCTACAACGCATTTATGGATGTTGAAGCGCTTAACAAATTGGGGATCACGCCAATTCAAGGCCTACTTGATGAGATCAAGGCCATTGATAATACAGACGGTCTAACAAAAGCATTCGGCCAGTCTTGGTTAACTGGCGTAAATTCACCGATTGGCGGTGGCATGTGGTTTAACCGTCTAGATCCAAACAAATATGAAATGTCTATGGGTGCAGGCGGTCTAGGTTTACCAGACCGTTCATACTACTTAGAAGAAGTAGAGCGTTTTGAAAAAACACGTGCTGAATATGTTGGCCATATCGCAAGCACGCTTAAATTTGCAGGTTTAGAAAATACCATTGAGCGTGCACAAGCGATCCTTGCACTAGAAACTAAAATGGCTGAAGGCCACTGGCCACGTGAAAAGCGTCGTAACCGCGACCTGACACTAAACCAAATCAAGCGCGAAGACTTAGCCAAAGAGTACCCGGGATTCAATTGGGATCTGTACTTCGAGCAGACAGGTTACAAAGTACCTCAGCTTAATATGTCTCAGCCTGAGCCAATCAAAGCCATGATTGATCTTGTGAATAAAGAAGATCTGGCTGTTTGGAAAGATTACCTAACTTTCCACGCTATTAGTGGCAATGCAAGTCTACTTTCTGAAGATATCTTCAATACTAACTTCGAATTCTACGGTAAACACCTTAGCGGCCAACAAGAGCCTCGTCCTCGTTGGAAGCGTGCTGTGAGCCAAATGTCTGGTACACAATCTTTAGGCTTTGCAATTGGTAAAGTATACGTTGATAAGCACTTCCCAGAGTCATCGAAAGAGCAAATGTCTGAACTCGTTGAAAACCTTCGTAAAGCTCTTGGTGAGCGCATTGAAGGTCTAGACTGGATGGGTGAAGAGACGAAAGTAAATGCGCAAGCTAAACTAGCTGCATTCGTACCTAAAATTGGTTACCCAGATGTATGGCAGTCATTTGATGGCCTAGCACTTAAAAACAATGACCTAATGGGCAATGTTAAAAACCTTCGTCAATTCTTCAGAGATGACAGCGTATCAAAAGAGCTTGAGAAAACAGACCGTAACCGTTGGGGTATGACGCCTCAGCGAGTAAACGCATACTACAACAGCTCATTCAATGAGATTGTATTCCCTGCAGCGATTTTACAACCACCATTTTTCGATCCTAATGCTGACGCAGCGGTGAACTACGGTGGCATCGGCGCAGTTATCGGTCACGAAATGGGTCACGGTTTTGACGACCAAGGTTCTAAGTCTGATGCTGAAGGTATCCAACGTAACTGGTGGACTGACTCAGATCGAGCTGCATTCGAAGCAAAAGCTGACAAACTTGCAGCGCAGTACAGCCAATACGAGCCAATCGAAGGTAATTTCGTAAACGGCCGTAACAGCCTTGGTGAAAACATTGGTGACGTAGGTGGCTTAGCAATGGCTTACCACGCCTACAAGCTGAGCTTAAATGGTAAAGAAGCACCAGTTATCGATGGTCTAACTGGCGACCAACGTTTCTTCTTAGCTTGGGCACAAGTTTGGAAAGAAAAGCGTACTGAGCAAAGCATGCTAAATCAGCTTCGCGCAGGTACACACGCGCCAGGTCGCTTCCGTGCCCTTGCACCACGTAACCATGACGCATGGTACAAAGCGTTCGACGTAAAACCTGGTGATAAGTTATATCTTAAACCTGAAGATCGCGTACGCATCTGGTAAAAAGCAAGAAGCTTAATACTTAAAACGATAAACCCAGCAAATGCTGGGTTTATTTTTGCCTGCAATATTTTTTAAATAAAAAGGTAACGTTTATCAGCTTAGTTTTATCTGTTCCAATAAACTTCAGACAAAAAAATAGCGCCTGAAGGCACTATTTCGAAATATTACATGCTGTCTAAATTAGAACGGCATTTTGAAGCCTGGAGGCATCTGCATACCGCCAGTAACATCAGACATACGCTTAGCAGACTCTTCACCTACACGACGCACTGCATCGTTTACAGCCGCAGCTAGAAGGTCTTCAATCATGTCTTTGTCATCTTCCATTAAGCTTTCGTCAATCTCAACGCGCTTAACGTTGTGGCTACCTAGCATAGTTACTTTAACTAAGCCTGCACCTGCTTCACCAGTTACTTCTAAGCTTTTGATCTCTTCTTGGGCTTTTTCCATGCGCTCTTGCATCTGCTGAGCTTGCTTCATGATATTGCCCATTCCACCTTTAAACATAATACGCTCTCTTACATATATTTTATTTGGCTAAAAGATAAGGTCTATTGTACTCGATTACAATGCCTGTATGGTATTTTCATCGACCTCGGCACTAAATTGCTCGATAAGTTGTAATACAATAGGATCTTGATTAATTGTTTCTATCGCTTGTTGATGCCTATGTGCATCTATTTTTTGTTGAATGAGATACGGTGAGTCTATCACCCCTTCTGCAAATTCAACGATAAGCTCAACATCAGAGTTGTACATTTCATTCAGTGCAGCTTGCAGTTTTTGTCTTAAAATAGCACTGTCTAAATGACGCTGACTAATATCAACTTGAATGTTGGCTTGATTGTTCTCGTAGTGATAAATCGAATGCAGCGCAAATTGGCGCATACGACCCCCTAGTGCCATTTTCTCAATCAGCTTCGCCCAGTCATCTTGCTGATGGGCAAAACGAATTTCACTGATTGGGCTCGCAAACCCTTCAGGCACAGGCACAGCTTCTTCTTTAGGCGTTTCTTTCGCTTGCGAAGTTTGCGGTGCAATCTGTTCTAATAACTCAGGCGCTAGCTTGCTTTCGTCCGCTTTGTGCCTTTCGCTAAATGGCACAGGTTTTTTCTTCGGTGTTACTGGCGCCACATTTGAGTCGGGCGCGTTTTGCGCCTCAGACTTTTTTGGCTCATCTCCTTGAGCTGATAATAACTGCCCTGCCCCTGAGATATTTCGATTCTGCAAAATACGTGCAATGGCAGATTGAGCCTGCCCTTGTTGAGCTTGTAAGCGTGCAGAAGCCGACTCTGAATTTTGAGAGCCAGCGTCTTGCTGCGCTTGTTGTGTAGTCTGCGGTTCATAAGCTGGCGTATAGCCTTGCTCTTGTGCATCATGCATCACTTGCTCATATTGCGCGGCTAATTCTTGTTCTTGAGGCTCTGGCGCATATTCTTGATGCGCTGGTACTTGCGGGTGTTGCAGAGCTTGCTGATTAAACGCATTGCTTTCGACATTCATTTGATTGTGTGGTTGCTCAATAGAATGCTCTTGTGAACTTTGTGCAACCGATTGAGTTAATTCTGAATGCTGATCAGTAACACTATGTTCTACCGCCGACTGCTGGCTGGCTTCGGCCTGGATAGGGGCGGCCTGAATAGGTTCGGCTTGATTAGGCTGAACTTGAACAGCTTCAGGTTTAATCTGAGGCGTTGCTGATTGTACAGGTATCTCAGGTGTAGCATGAGGTTGCTGAGTAGTATTCCCACCTGCTGAAGCATTATTTTGCTTTAAGCGAGCGCGAATGTCTTGCAAACCTTGTCTTGGTGGCGCAGTAGGTGAAGGCTGAGCTTGAACAGAGCTGTTTGATGCTGAGCCAGCTTGGTCATTAGGCGTAGCAGAAGGTTGACTATCTGCATGCTCAAACGCAATTAAACGCAGCAACACCATCTCAAAGCCAAGTTTTTGCTCTGGCGCCCACTGAAGATCTTTTTTGCCATTTAGCAGCAGTTGATAAAAAAGCTGTACTTGCTGGGGGTTAATCTGTTCACTGAGCGTTGCAATATCGGATTCTGAAAATACCAAAATTTTTGCTGCCTGTGGCACCAATTGCGTGAGCTGAATGGCGTGTAAAAGTGCAATTAAATCGTCTAATACGGCAAGATAATTACCATTTTTAACTGCAATTTGCTCAACTTCTTCTAAGACTGCGGGTGCATCTTGACAAAGTACAGAAGCTAAAATACTTACGGCATGACTAACATCCATCAAACCAAGCATATCTTGAACAGCAGCTAGAGTAAGTTGAGCATTGGTTTGTGCTATGGCTTGATCAGTTAAGCTCAACGCATCACGCATACTGCCATCAGCGGCTTTCGCCAGTGCCTTTAAGGCAGGCTCTTCAAACTGAATTTGCTCTTGCGGCAAAATATGAGTTAACTGCGATACAATTTGCGATTGCGACATTGCATTCAAATTAAACTGTAAGCAACGTGACAAAATAGTAATCGGTAGTTTTTGCGGATCTGTCGTCGCCAATAAGAATTTTACATGCTCTGGCGGCTCTTCGAGTGTTTTTAATAGCGCGTTAAAACTGTGCTTTGACAGCATGTGCACTTCGTCGATGAGGTACACTTTATAGCGACCGCGAGTCGGCGCATATTGAACGTTGTCGAGGATCTCTCGCGTATCTTCAACTTTCGTTCTGGAAGCAGCATCGATTTCTATTAAATCAATAAATTTACCCGCTTCAATATCTAAACAGCTTTGGCACTTGCCACAAGGATTTGAAGTGATCCCTTCATCGCAGTTTAGACTTTTTGCGAATATACGGGCGATGGTGGTTTTACCAACGCCCCGAGTCCCAGTGAAAAGATAAGCGTGATGCAACCTTTGCTCATTGAGGGCATTTACAAGCGCCTGTTTGACATGCTCTTGGCCGACAAGTTGGTGAAAGGTTTGCGGACGCCACTTCCGTGCTAGGACTTGATAACTCATATTATTCGCCTTCGAACTCAACTAACTTAAGAATATTAATACCTAAGTCTGCAACACGTTGCTCACCGCCTAGTTCCGGTAGCGATACAACAAAAGCTGCGTCAGTTGCATTACCGCCAAGCTTCTGCACAAGCTTAGCTGTTGCTTCAATCGTGCCACCTGTTGCAAGTAAGTCGTCAACTAACAATACTTTGTCGCCTTCAACAATTGCATCTGTATGTAACTCAAGCACATCTTCACCATACTCTAACTGGTAAGATTGGCTGATCACCTCACGGGGTAATTTACCGGGCTTGCGTACTGGAATAAAAGGAATACCTAACGCATAAGATAAAGGTGCGCCAAAAATGAAACCACGCGACTCTGTACCAATAATTTTAGTGAAACCTTGATCTTTGTATGCAGCAATGAATGCATCAATCGTTTCTTTAAACGCTTTTGGATCAGCAAGTAAAGTGGTTACGTCACGGAACATAATACCTTCTTTAGGGTAGTTAGGTACCGTAGCGATACTTTCTTTGATCAGCGTGAGATTAGCTTGTGTCATAATGAAGCTTTCTATTTTGTAAAGAAAGTGATTATAACAAGAATGAGAAAAGTTGAAACTTTGAGAAATCACAAAGCCATGTTTTTAGCTTGTTTGCGCAATAAAACGGCAAAAGGCTACATAACGTAGCCTTTAGTCAAAACAAAATCTCTTTTGTTCCTTTGATGATTAAGCTGAAAAAGCCGTTGCTAAACCAAGAATTGCATTTAGACAGCCAATACCAACAAAAACTGCTAAGAAAGCAATGAAGTATTTAGCATTAAACGGATCTTTAAAATCACCCTTTGACATAGTACACCTATAAATTTTTAAGCACGAAAAAACGGCGCTCATAATAGACGATCCGAGCTATGCGTTAAAGTGAGAAGTGCAAAAATTCGCTAAGCTGGTTACACAAAAAGGTTATTTGGTGACTACAATGCCCAACTCTGCCAAAGCGTTTAATGTTTGAGTTGCACCACCTATTAGCTGCTCCTCACTAAATTGTGGAATAATTTCATGCACTTTTGACACAAGCTCTAACAAGCTAATACCCGGATTATTATCTAGTTGCTCTAACAAAATCGCGGTCATAGGGTTTGAAGCGATAAAGCCTACATCATCCTCTTCGTCACGATACACAACAAAATAATGGGGTTGTTCACTAGGTTCAGTTGGTTGAAAGTCTTCACTAATTTGATGAACTGGGTATTGATAAGACAGGTTACGCGCGGTGTTTGACAGATACAAAGGCTGATTATCTAAGTTTGTCAGCTGTTTTTGCATTACATCTTCAAAACAAACCGACACATCTAATTCAACCCACTCGTAATGTGCGAGCTCTAATATAAATACGGGGTCGTTTGCTTGCATAGTATATTCATGCTGAAGAAAGGATAAAAACTCTGCACTAATGTCGAGAAAATACGGAGATGAACAATCGTGGCTAACAAAAAAGGTGCGAATAAGTGTCTGCCAATGTGATTCACAATATAAACTTTTAAGAACCGGAAAGGCGGAGCTAACAAACCCTTCAACGTTATTAAAAAACAGCTCTTTATAAACTGTCATTCTCTCTTCAGTTACATCATGAGGCTTTTTGACATTATCGGGATCACGAATATGAGCCATAAATGCATTTTGAACATCGATGAATGACACTAGGCAACCCCTTTACTTTTAGCTAAAAATTCTGACTGAATTCGTTTTATTATGTCTACTTCGCTGAGCACTTCTGACATGCTTGGAATATTAAAGTCACGCTCGAGTAAAGTAGGAAACAAACCGTGATAATTATAGGCTTTGTCGAGTAAATTCCAAACTGGGTCACATACATCTGCACCATGGGTATCCACTAATAAAGAAGTACTTTCTTCATAATGCCCAGCGACATGACCATACACAACACGTTCACTTGGCATGGCTTGTAAAAACTCAATTGCATCGTAACCGTGATTGACACTATTTACATAAATATTATTTACATCGAGTAGTAAGTCACAGTCGGCTTGCTTTAAAACTTCGAGCGTAAATTCTTGCTCTGACATTTCTTGACCGGGTGCGGCATAATAAGAAACATTTTCGACAGCGATCCGCTGCTCTAAAATATCTTGTACTTGTTTAATTCGACCAGCTACATGTTTAATTGCATCTTCAGTAAATGGAATCGGCATCAGATCATACATATGACCTGTACCCGAGCAATAGCTCAAGTGCTCACTGAAGAGTTTTATATTATGAGTTTTAAAAAAACTTTTAAGAGACTTTACAAATTCTACATCAAGCGGCTCAGGTGAACCTAATGACAGCGATAAGCCATGGCAAATAAAAGTGTGTTTTTCTGTAAGTTGTTTAAACTGCTTACCAAATTTCCCGCCCATTTTCAGCCAATTTTCGGGCGCAACCTCTAGAAAATCAACTTGACCCGGTGGTGACTCAATAAAGTCATCCAACATTTCACGTCTGAGACCTAGACCGACCATGCCTATGTCATTAGCTAGCATATTAATACCTTAGAGTTCATAGCTTATATAAAAAGAGGATATTTTGCTAAGAAGTTTGAGGCAGATAACCTGCCTCAAAGAAGAAAACTAAGAATTAGTGAGCGCCACCACATTTACCTTCGCCACACTTACCTTCTTTTTTAGCTTTGCCGCCGCATTTACCTTCGCCGCACTTG